>JBKJVN010000134.1:0-82034 GCA_046717345.1 Candidatus Limnocylindria bacterium
GGGCACCCCAGCCGCTTCTGCCGGCGCGGTGACCGTCGCCGCTGCGGCAACGGGTTGCGTGGCAGAGTCGATGGCCAGCAGCTCCATCTGGAGCCGAGCCCGGCCGTCGCGGACACCGGCGGTGCCGGCCTCGGACGCGGCGCGCAGGATGGTCGCCAGGCGGCGCGCGAGAGCCGGGTCGGTCGGCGCGGCCAGCAAGCGCCGGCGCCCCTCCCCCTCGAGCTGTTGCGCGACCTGGCCCAGGTCACGGCCCGCATCGGACAGGTCGGCGATCCGCTGCAGAGCGCCGGGAGCCTCGCCGCTCACCAGGGCGTCGAGCAACCCCGCGATCGCCTCCCCGTCGGCCAGCCCGACCGCGTCCCGAACCGAGTCCACCGCCACCCGGTCGCCGGCATAGGCCATGACCTGGTCGAGCAGCGACTCGGCGTCGCGCATCCCCCCATCGGCGAGTCGGGCGATGAGGTCCAGGGCGGCCGGATCGGCCTGCACGCCCTCCGCGCTGGTGATGCGGGTCAGCTTGGCGGCAATCACATCGGTCGCCAGCCGGCGGAAGTCGTAGCGCTGGGTGCGGCTGATGATGGTGGGCGGCACCCGGTGGGTATCGGTCGTGGCCAAGATGAAGACGACGTGGTCGGGTGGCTCCTCGATCAGCTTGAGCAGCGCGTTGAACGCGTGCGGGCTGAGCATGTGGACCTCGTCGATGATGTACACCCGGCGGCGCAGGTCCGATGGCGCGGTCATGGCCCGCATGACCAGGTCGCGGGCGTCCTCCACCAGGCCGTGGGAGGCGGCATCGATCTCGATCACGTCCAGCGCGCGTCCGTCGCGGATGGCCACGCAGGCCGCGCACCGATCACAGGGCTCGCCGTCGTCACCGCGTTCAAGGCAGTTGATGGCCTTGGCCAGGATTCGGGCCGTCGAGGTCTTGCCCGTGCCGCGGGGGCCGACGAAGAGGTACGCGTGCACGATCCGATCGGTGGCCACCGCCCGGCGCAGGGTGTTGACGATGGGGTCCTGGCCGACCAGCTCGGCGAAGCGCTGGGCCCGCCAGCGGCGGTACAGCGCGCGTCGCGGACCGGCGACCGGAGCGTTCAAATCGAGGTTGGGATCGGCTGGCACAGCGGTTTTGGGGCCCTTCAGCATGACCCGCTAACCCTACACCGAGCCGCGGGAAGGGGATTCGGCCGTGCGCCCGGCATCGAGCGTCGCTCCCCGCATTCGCGCCGGAACCCGGCTCCAGCCAGGTCGTCCCACTGCGGCCGACGGGGATCGCTTACCGCTGCTTCCTTCCGGACCTGACGGGGTTCACGAGCCGCCGCTGCGTGGGACCCGACTCTCAACGTCGGGCGCCGTCGTGGGAGGCGGAGGTCGACGACCTCAGCCGGGATGTCAGCCCCGCTGGAGCGGATTGCGGGTACAGGGCACCGCTAGTTCCCCGCCTAAGCACGGCCGGCGCGGATGGTAGCAGGCAGTGGCGGAGAGGGGGGGATTCGAACCCCCGACGGGTTGCCCCGAACCGCATTTCCAATGCGGCGCCATAGGCCTCTAGGCGACCTCTCCCCGAGGTGGCGGCGGAGGATCGGGTGGCGGAGAGGGTGGGATTCGAACCCACGGTGCTCATCGCACACCGCTTTTCGAGAGCGGCACCATCAACCACTCGGACACCTCTCCGGCGGGCGAGTCTAGCAGAGGGGTGTGCTCAGGCCGGCAGCGCTGCCTCGTCGTTCAGGCGCCGAGCTTCCGCCTCCCGCACGCCCGAGATCACGGCAATCTGGTGCGGCAGGACCGGGCTCCGAGCCAGGTCCAGGACCGATCCCGCGCAGCCGCGCTCCGGGTCCCGGACGGCGAACACGAGGACCTCGACGCGGGCTTCCACCAGGGCACCGACGCACATGGCGCACGGCTCCTGGGTAGCGAAGATGGTCACCTCGCTCAGGCGGTGGCCCTCGAGCTTGCCGGCCGCAGCCTGGACGGCGCGCAGCACGGCATGGGCGGTGGGATCGTGGGTCTGCCGGCGGCGGTCGTGCTCCCGGCCGATCATGGCGTCGTCAAGGACGGCCACCGCACCGCTGGGGCTCTCGCCCTCTTCTGCTCCCCGGCGCGCTTCGGCGATCGCCTCGGCCATGAACAGCTCGTAGTTCACCGGACGCCGAGTCTAGCAGGCCGGTCTGCCCCACCCTGCCGTATCCTCTGGCGGTGGGCTGGTCCCGACTCGATACCTTGCTGCTCGGGACGCTCGTGGTCGCCGCCGCCGCCCTGCGGCTGACCGGCCTGGACCATCCGCCGGGCTTCGTGTTCGACGAGATCTTCTACGCCCAGAACGCATGCCTGCTGGTGGCCGGGCCTGGGGTGTGCGGGATCGCCGAGCCACTCAGCAACGCCCATCCCCCGCTGGGCCAGTGGCTCATCGCCAGTGGGATTGTGGTTTTCGGCTACACCGAGTTCGGCTGGCGCATTGCGGCGGCCCTGGCCGGGATCGTGACCGTGGCCGTGCTGTACGTCCTCGCCCGGCGGCTGCTGACCCCGGGGGGTAGAACCGCCGCGGCCATCGGGGCCGCGGCGGCGGCGGGGCTGCTGGCGCTGGACTTCCTCCAGCTGGTGCATTCGCGAGTCGCCATGCTCGACGTCTTCCTGGCGCTGTTCATCCTGGCGGCGATGCTGTTCGTGGTGCTGGACCGAGATCGGCACCGTGACAAGCCCTCCATTGGTCTGGCCCGATTGGCGCTCGGGCGGCCGTGGCGCCTGGCCGCTGGTTTAGCGCTGGGCGCCGCCGTGGCGGTCAAGTGGAGTGGCGCGTTTGCCGCCCTCGTGGTGGTGGCGTTTGTGGTGGCCAGCGAAATCGCGGCGCGGCGAGATGGCCGGAGCCTGGGCGTCGCGACGCGGGTGGCGTTTCGCGAGGAGGGTTTGCGGACGGCGATCCTGCTGGGGCTGGTGCCCGCGGCGGTGTACACGGCCAGCTACCTCGGAGTCCTGCCCGGGACGCTCATCGGTCTCCCGTGGCAAGAGGGAACGTTCTGGCACGGTGTCGCGCGCCATCAGGTGGCTCTGGCCCGCTTCTATGTCGGGCTCGAGGGGCACCATCCATACGAGTCACCCGCCTGGTCGTGGCTGCTCCTGAAACGCCCGGTCGCGTACTGGTTCGCAGCCGACGGGGTCTACCGCGAAGTCATGGCTCTGGGGAACCCGGCGGCCTGGTGGCCGGCAGTTGTGGCGGCCATCGGGTTGACCGTGGCCTGGCTGCGGCGAGGGGTTCGGGTGTTTGCACCGGAGGCGGTCGTGGTGGTGGGGGTAGCGGCGACGTACGTGCCGTGGCTGGTCGTCGGCGCAACCTGGAACGGGCTCCTGTGGTACATCCTGCCCAGCATCCCGTTCCTGTACCTGGGGCTGGGCCTGCTTACCGCGCGTGCATGGGGCAGTTTGCCGGGGCGGGTGCTGGCCGGGGTAGCGGGCGTTGTGGTCGTGGCGGCGTTCCTGGTCTATTGGCCGCTGCTGGTGGCCGCCCCCCTGTCTCCCGACGACTGGCAGCGCCGCATGCTGTTCACCGACTGCGACCGTCCAGGGGCGCCCACCATGACCGTGCCGGATGCAATCACCAGCTCCGGGCTGCCGCCCGACGGTTGGTGCTGGATCTAGGCCCCCGGGGCCACCGTCTCAGCGCCGCTGGATCCAGCGACGCCACCGGCAGGGTTGCGTGGATTCGCCCTCGACCGCAGGGGAGTGAGCTTCGGGCGGCCCGCGGCGCCACCGCGAGTCAGGATCAGGTCGACGATCCGTTCCCCGCTGTGCCCGTCGCCGAACGGGTTGATCCACGTCCGCGGTGCCCGATGCATTGCCGTTGCGCCTTCGAGAATCCGGTCCGGATCCGCGCCGACCAGCCGGTTGGCTCCGACCTCCACCGACTCGGGACGCTCGGTGTTGTCGCGGAGGGTGACGCACGGGACGCGGAGCGTGCACGCCTCCTCCTGAAGCCCACCGGAGTCGGTCATCACGAGCCCTGCGCGCGATTGCAGGGCGAGGAACTCGTGGTAGCCCAAGGGCGGAAGCCGGCGAACCATCGGCGCGACGGCAATGCCCAGCTCGGACAGGCGCTGCGTGGTCCGCGGGTGCAGGGCGACCAGCACGGGGAAGTCCAGCGCCGAGGCAACCCGTTCGAGGCCCTCGAAGATCCCGCGCAGCCGTCCGGGGTCGATCACGTTCTCAGCTCGATGCACCGTCGCGACTGCGTACCGCGACGGATGGACGCCGAACATCGCCAGCACCGGCTCGGGGTCAACACGGTCAAGCTGATAGAGCACCTCGTCGACCGCGGTGTTTCCGGTGACATGCACTCGCTCGGGCTCGATGCCCTCCCCCAGCAGGATGTCGCGGGCATGCTTCGTGGGGGCGAAGAGGTCCTCGGCCAGGTGGTCGACGAGGATGCGGTTGATCTCCTCGGGCATCGATCGGTCGTAGGAGCGCAATCCGGCCTCCACGTGGCCGACTCGAAGCCCCAGCTTGTTGGCAGCCAGCCCAGCAGCCAGGACGGAGTTCGTATCCCCCTCGACCAGCACCTCGTCCGGCCGCTCACCGACGAGCACGCTCTCGATGGCGCTGATGATGGAGCTGATCTGCAGCACGTGCGAGCCAGAGCCCACGCCGAGGTTGTGCGTCGGTCGCGGCAGTTCGAGCTGCTCGAAGAAGACCCCGTCCATTTCAAACGAGTAGTGCTGGCCGGTGTGAAGCACCAGGAACGGCACGTCGCGCGCGACGCAGGCCCGGATGACCGGCGCCATCTTGATGATCTCGGGCCGCGTCCCCACCACGATGGCCACCTTCATGGCCCCACCGTCCCGTCGCGAGATTCGACACCGGCGAGCCGGCTTCGCACCCGCCTTTCGGAGTACGTCGTGAAGCGCTCAACGAAGCGACGGGCGAGCAGCGCCAGCGTGTTGCGGATGGTGCGGGCCACACGCATCTTGCTCTGTCCCACGCGTTCGCTGTAGTCAAGCTGCAACGGGACCTCGGTGGCGCGGATGCCGACCTGGCGGAGTCGGAGCAACAGGTCCATCACGGCCTCGAAACCGCGGGCGGTACACAGCTCCTCGCCGTAGACCAGGCGTGCCCGCTGAAGCGGGGGGATCCGGTAGGCCCGGAAGCAGCAGGAATAGTCGCGCACGCCGCGAATTGGGAACATGACCTGAAAGACGATTCGTCCGACGTCAGACAGCGCTCGTCGGTAGGCCGGTACGCCGTACACCTGTGATCCGGGCCGATAGCGGGATGCCACCACCAGGTCGTAGCCCTGTGCCAACCGTTCCAGCATGATCGGGATGAGCCGCGGCGGATGGGTGTTGTCGCCATCGAGCATCACGATCACATCATCGGAATCCGCCCGCTCGAGGACCCAGTAGATGCCCGTGCGGACGCCGGCACCCAGTCCCAGGTTGGTGTCGTGACGGAGGACGTGCAAGGGTAGTGCGCCGCCCGTCTCGACGACCGCCGCCTCGGTCTGCGCAATCGTCTGGTCGGTACTGCCGTCATCAACCACGACTGCCAGGTAGCGATCGGGTCGCCCACGCATGGCGGCCTCCACGGCGATGAGCGTTGGCCGGATCGTCCGTTCCTCGTTGTAGGCGGGGACGATGACGTAGATCATGCGGGTGCCCCGACCGTGGGCACGGCGGCCGGATCGGCCAGCGGCTCACGGAGGCGGATCAGCGCCGAGTCGTTCACCGGCGCATGGTAATCGGCGCCGACTTGGCAGATGATCAGTGGGACTGGTCCGTATGCTCTCGTCAATGGGCGGTATCTCATAGCCAGTCCATCCCGTCCTCGCGGACGACGCCTCGCCGTCGGTCTGCTGGGGCCATTGATCAGCGCCGCGGCGATCGTGATCGTCCTGCAGTCGGTGGACATCGGGCAGACGGCTGAGGCGCTCGCTGATACCCAGTTACTGGTCCTCGCGCCTTGCCTTGTGTTGGTGGCCGCCGGGATCGCCTTGCGGGCATTGCGCTGGCAACGACTTGTGGTCCCAATCGCCGATCAAACACCGCCGGTGCGCCGCATCGCGCCGATCGTCTTGATCGGGTATCTCGCGAACGCGGTCCTCCCCGCTCGTCTCGGCGAGCCGATCCGCGCGTACCTCTTAGCACGCCGCGAGAGCCTGAACGCATTCGAGGTCTTGGGGACCGTGCTCCTCGAGCGAATCCTTGACGTCGCGGTCCTCGCCGTGATGGCGTTCCTCGCGTCATTGGCCCTCGGCGCGCCGCCGTGGGTCGTGCAGCTCACTGGGGTCGCAGCGGCCGGCGGATTCCTCATCATCGGTGTGCTGACGCTGGGAGGCCTGCGGACGGTGCTGCGCTTCCTCCACCGATTAGCCGACCATGGCCGTTTCGCGGCCGCCAGGATGATCCTCACGAGGTTGGACCAGGTCGCCCAGGGATTCGGCGGGCGGTCCCAGCGCCTCCCGATTGCGGAAGCAGCTGGCCTCACCGTCGTCATCTGGCTCGTGGATACAACGGTCTGCTGGCTCGCGGCCCGGAGCATTGGTTCGGACATAAGCATTGCCGCCGCGCTGCTCATCATCGGGGTCGGGGCTCTTGGGACTTCCATTCCATCGGCCCCCGGCGCCATCGGCACCTTCGAGCTCGCCGCATCTGCTGCGGCACGCGCCGTGGGCCTGGCGGCACCTGCCGCGCTGAGCCTCGCGATCGTGGTCCACGCCACCACGCTGCTCCCGGTGGCGCTGGCGGGTGCGGCTGCGATGCTCGCGATGGGCTTGGGCAGCCTCTCCGACCTTGCGGGGGCCGCGAGGAATAGCGTGGAGCCCATGAACGGCGAACGGTAGAAGGTGAGGCTCCTTCCGGGGCTGGCGCGACGACGCTGATGTCGGCGATCGCTGATATCGTCATCGGCGGCCATCCGGCCTACTCGGTCACCGGTTCGGCGGGCAGCGGCTACGTCATCGACAGCGATGGACCGGGCGCCACGTTCGTAGTGGCGGGGACTCGAAGAGCTGCCCTCCGGCGAAATCTACGAGCTGTGGCTCCTCGACGCTGCTGAGATACCGCTGGCGGTGGGGACCATCGAGGTCGCCGATCCCGAGCTGGCGGTGGTCGCGCTTGAGCAGGATCTGTCCGGCTTCGCGCTGTTCGCGGTGACCGTCGAGGCGAAGCGGGTTGATGCCCCGACCGGGGAGCCCGTGATGGCCGGCTCGATCGGCAGCTAGTCGTCGATGCGGTTAGGGATTCTGTCGTCGACGAAACCAGATGGCCACGGCGCCCCCGAGCACCGCGATGACGATGACGGCGATGATGATCTGCGTTGTGTCCATGTCGTCCTCTGTCTATTCGATTAGGCCCGGGTGCCACAGCCTGGCGGCAAGTATGCGGCGACGACGAGGCGCAATGGGCCATTTCGTGCGTGAATGTGTGGCGTGCCCGAGAGGACTCGAACCTCCGACCTTTAGGTCCGCAACCTAGTAGCCACAGTCCCGGGCCATCCCGATGCGTCCCGTTCTGCCCTCGTTCGAGCGTGAATCGGGGGTCCGGTCGGGCCAAACGTCCCGGTCCGTCCCGGCATGTAACCGGTAATCCGTGAGCATTCTGTGAGCGTTCAGAGCCGACTGTCTGCAATCACGTCAGCAAGCTTGTCTCGGGGGATCGGGGAGCAATGGGCTTTGCCTTCCGCGTCCCACCAGCACGCTTCACGGATCGGGTTCTGGCGGTGGTACACCGCGATCTCGTCCGAGACGAATGTGGTCCAGGCTTCCTGGCCTTCCTCGAGGGTCGCGCGATCGGCGTCACCGCCTGCGTTACCACCTCGGAGTGGTCGATTCCTATCGCCCGCTAGACCGAATGCTTCAATCCGAATTCGATTGCGGCGGCATTTCACCCACATACGCAGCCACAGGGCGTCCGGTCGCTGCAACTCGCCGAACTCCTTGCGAAGCCGGACTGTCGTGCAGCGAATTTCCGCCAGCCGTCGCCCGCGAACCCATCCACGCCAGCCGAACAGGGCTCCGATTGCGGCGAACAGAAGGGCGCCACCCGCCAGGATGATCTGACCTTCTTGTTGGGTCATGGCTCGGGAAGCGTAACCCCCACCGGAGGGTGAGATTCCGGCGGGGGTGTGAAGGCCAGGCGGGGCGGCTTACTGCGCCGTTACCAGCCCGCCTAACTGCGCGGTCACGGTCGTGGCGAGATCCTCGGTCGGACCAATCGGTGCGCTGGCCAGCTCGCTCTTCACCCGGTCCAAGTCTTGGAGGTTTGGCAGGCGGCGCCCCCGCATGGCCTCCGACAGGGCCTTCGTGAACTCATCGTCGTCCCGCACGGGCCAGTCCTCGGACACCCGCACCCGCACCGCGTCAAGCCAAGAGGTGAAGTCCCGGACCGCCCAAACGCCGGACCCGATCTCGGGATCACTCCAGGGCTCGCGTTGCCAATGCCACAGGATGCCCCCCATGGCCTCTGGTGGGGCGAGTTTCTGCTGTGGGTTGGCGGTGACGGTCAGCGGCGCGACCTTCACCTTCACCGACCCTTTGGCGTCTTCTGCCAACGGAGCCGGCTTGCCTCGGAGAGCAGGGGTGCTCATAGCGCCTCCAGCATCCGCCGCTCGGCCAGCTCGTCGGCCAGGGCAGCCTCAAGTTGGTCGGCAATCTGCGGAGCCAGCCGCGCGGCCACCACGTCGACGGCGGCCTCGTACCAGTTGGCCGCCCCTTCTGGCAGCCCCGCGTTGTACTCGAACCGCCCGAAGCTGCTCTTGATGCCGTCGACGAGATCCTTCATCGCTTCAGCGTCCCGTGAGAGCCCGCTGATGATCGGCGTTGTGGTGCTCATGGCACCTCCCAAACTGATGGCCGCCACCGTGGGCTTAGCACGATGACGGCCACAAACGAAACGACCGCTAAGCCCGGTCAGGGGCAGCGTAACACTGCATTAGCCCCGCGCCACTCTTTCGCGTGCGAAGCGTCAGACGGTCACACCAGGTATGAGGCCAGCGACGGCGCGGTCGTGGAAGTCCCGAATCTGGTCGCGGAGGCGCTTTGCACGCCTCAACGTCCCGACGTCAATGGTGTGTGCAGGAACGTACCGCGCTCGGCGCGACATTCCTTGAAGGCTCAAGTAGAAACGGGCGATCGCCGGGAACTCACGGTCAAGTGCGGCTTCGAGCCTCATGTGGTCGAGGGCCTCGGTGTCAATTCCGCGCCTCGCCAGCAGAGCGCTAGCGTAGTGAAGTGCCTCGTAGAACGTGACGGTGACGGCCCAGTCGAAGTGGCCAGCGTCCTCAAGGACCTTGGCGACTCTTTCATTCGCCTCAGCTCGAGCGACGTGCTCAGCCGGGCTCCCCACTACCGAAAGCTGTAGACCGAGGCTTCCGGAGGCACCCTAAAAGTGCCCGCATCTGAGGGGGTCACACAGAGAAGGTCGATCGCCGAATCTGGGAATTCGCGCCTGACCTCTAGTAGGCGCCCGAAGGCCACCTCTTCGGAGTCGAGAAACTCGTCGGGCGATCCCTCGATGGCCAACACACCCTTGGTGCCTGAAGCGGAATTCGTCAGCGCTAGACCTACCGCCCCTGGGACGGTCGAAAGCGTCGCGGAGAGCCGCTGCGGAATGGTGCTCTTGTCCGCTGGCGCCGCTAGATAGTCAAGGAGCGTCATAGCCACGAGTAGTGTCCCAAGTCGTGGTTGCGAAGCCTCCTAGGTGGTCCGGGCTACCTATCTAGTACCTAAGTACTAGGTCTGTCAACTAGCGATGCGGGCGAAAAGGACCGTCGTGGCCGGCGTGACGACCCGCCGGCTGCTCGTGTACGCGGGCAAGGCCCCGCGCCGGTCGCCCGCCCTTACCCAGCGCGCCAGAGGCGTTCTGGAGGCCGTAGATGAGCTGCTCGCGTGCCTCGGGAACCGTTAGGACCCGCGGGGGTGTAGTGGTGCTCATAGCGCCTCCAGGTCGGCGCAGATCGGCCTCCCGGAGAGGTAGCGAACGTCTGGGTATGGTACGCAGTCCGTCGAGCGTCTTCCCCCTTTGGCGGGCCTGCCCTATCCTCGATCGTGATGTCCGTTCGAAGGCCGTGGCTGCGGGCCCTGCTCGGTGCCGCGTGCGTGATCGCCGCGTGTACGCCGACCCCGGCGCCGGCGACATCCGTGCCTGCGACCGAGAGTCCCGCGGCGGAGGTCGGCAATCTGCCCACGGGCTGCGAGCCGATCGACCTGCGGTCTCCCGCCGGGGAACCCGTCGATCTCAACGGGATCTGGGTCCAGGATGACAAAGAAGGCCGTCGACCATCGAAATGGTGGATCCGGACCCTCGGGGATTGCATCTGGGGCACCGGCATCTTCGATGAGTACACGGAAGTGGTTATCGCCGCCGACCCGGGCCACGTTCAGACGTTCCACGGAACGGTCGCCAACGATTTCACAATCGACAGCGACATCGTCTTGGTAGGCCCACGATTTGTGTACTTAGAATTGCCGATTTTCGCCGAGGTCCGACTGCTCATCGAGTTCGACCCGGCAGGCGAGATCATCCTCCGTGAGGACCGCATCCCCGGCGTCCAGGGCCCGCGGTGCCTGGATCCGCTTAGTTTCTGCCCCGCGCCGCTCCTCCTCCGACCCAGCCGCTGACGTCTGCCGCGCTGCCCGGCGGAGAGCGCGTCAACGTACCGGGTCGGGTGGCGGTCGAACGTCCAAACGCTGCCCTGGAACTCCACGTCACCCGTGGGCCACGACGTGATCGGCCCCGGGGGCGGCCAGGGCTGCGGTGGCGTCCCCGTAAGCGGTCCAGGAACCCCATCGCCCCCTCCCCGGCGTGGTTGGTCGGGGGACACGATACGCCGCTGTGCTGCTCGGGCTGATCCACGCGGCGTCGCCGAGGCGCCCGCCGCCTACTAGCCGACCGACTAGGAGGCCCGGCGGGGATAGCCGCGATTCATCGCCTGACCTTGCCGTCGACGATCTTGTCGTCGCTGTAGCTGTACGGACGGGATTGGTCCTCCGGCACGCGCACCTCCGTCGAAGCGCGGGCGACAGACTGCCCGGACGGGAACTCGTTGCGCTGGACCCGGAGCGCCACTTCAGCCTGCTTCGCCTCGTCCAGGAGCGTGACCGCCGCGGCATGTTGCTGCCGGAGCTCCTGCAGAAGGCCGATGTTCGGCTTGCCGCCGACGACGATGCCGCCGGCAAGGAAACGCCGGTCAGCGCCAGCAGCGGCCTTGTCGATTTCCTCCGCGAGCCCCCGCTTTTTCAATGCCACCCGCTGTACCAGCAGCGCGGCGTCCTCGATGGCCGCGTCGAAGCGCGCCAGCATGTTTCGGGTGGCCTCTGACGGGCGACGGACGCCGGTCAGACGGCGCTCGGCGACCCTCCATTCCCACGCGGTCCATGCGGGGTTCAGGAAGCCATCAGGGCCGACCTTCGGCGGCTCCTGGTCGGTGATCGTGGTCTGTTCGGTCACGGTGATCTCCTTATGGTCTACTGGAGGAGCCGGTCGCCGAGCTGGCGCCGGATTGCGTACAGGTCGTGGCGGTCATTCCCCAGCTCATCGAGCTCGATGGCGTCCGCTGTCATTCCGAGCCTCTTGGCCAGGGCCGCATCGAGTTGGAGGCGGCCTGACAGGACGAGCTCACGCAATTTCTGATTGAAGCGGTTGCGCTTGTCGAGCTGCGCGCGGGCCCAGTCCCAGATCTCGCCGGACTTGACGTCCACGACTTCGCCGAGCCGGTCGGGGCCCATCTTTGTGCCCGGTGGGGTCCAGAGCAGGTCCTCGGGCTCCCAGCTGGCGACCGCGGGGTGCGGGACCCAGCCGACGACGCTCAGGCCGTCAGGGAGGAGCATCGCGGTTCGGGTGAAGCGGGCCGGGTAGACGCCGCTGACGCTGCGCGGCACGGTCGGGTCGTATTGAGGTCTGTAAGTCATCAGGTGCTCCTAACTCTTGAGGCGACGCGCGAAACGCGACGCGAATCCGACTGCGGCCGCCTCGTCGGCGGCTACATCCGCGGTATAGGTGCGGCTTGACGGCCACGCCGTGCCGTAGGCGGCGTGCCAGGCGGCGTGGGCGCATTCGTGGGCCACGGTCTCGGCCAGCGCGGCGCGGTCCAGGTCGGCGCTGACCCAAATCTCACCTGGCCGCCACGACCGAAACTCCCCGTGGAGTTGCTGGTCATCGCTCCACGCTCGGAGGCTCCACAAAGCAGGCTTCTCGGCCCGAACGAAGAACTTGACCGTCGGCGTGGCGATGCCCAGCTCCGCAGCGGCCAGGCGCGCGATGTTCTCCGCGTAAATGCGGATCAGGCTGCCTGGTCCGGTGGGGATTTGGAGGTACTCGATGCGCTTCGTGGCGGTCGGCATGGGATCTTCCTTCACTTGGTCAGGACGGCGGCCCGCCAGGCCCAGCGGCCCGGCTCCCGTTCCGTGGCCGCTTCGGCGCGGATGGTGTCGGCCTCAGCCGGCGATAGCTCGCCCGAGTCGATGAGGAACCGCAGCCGCGCGGAGGCGCGGGAGACGTAGGCGGCGTCTTCGCGGAGGTGGCAATACAGGTCGATGCCCGGCGATTCGGCCAGGTCAGGTCGGGTGGACTCGAAGAGCCACCACGAGTAGGGCCGTAGGCCGAGCCCGGTGACCATCCACGACGCGATCGCCTCCTGGCGCTGATCGGCCCACTGGCGCGCCTCATTGAGGTCGCGATTCGTCCGTCGCCGGCTGCGCCTCATCCGTGCCACCTCGACGGTGCGCGGCTGATGGCCGGCGCTTCGAGGTCCAGGCCGAGCTCGCGGAGGGCCCGCATGTGGAGCGTGGTCGCATCGCGGGCCATCGCGACGGCGGGGTTCGGTTTCAGACCGAATCGGCCGTCGATCAGGATCCCGTACTTGGCGATCGCCGCCTGAGCGGCCCGGAGACGGTCGAGCTGCTCACACGCCCGCTCGAGGATGGCCAGGTGGTGCGCCTCGAGGGTGTAGTCGGTGGTCACGTCGCGCCACAGGCGTCGAGCCTCAGTCGAGAGGGTCTTCGGAGCCGGCGGAATGGTCACCGCGACGGGCTGGCGAACCGTTGCGGCTCTACTCATGGTCGGTCCGGTGGTACCGATTCAACGGGCACCACGCATGTTGCGAATGCGGTAGGCCGGGGTGACGGCGCGACCGCCCCGCTGGTGATCCGATGCCGCCTGCCATACAGACCCCTGGTCACGCCGGCACCCCCTCATCGAATGCCCAGTCCGCAGCCACCCGTTCGGCAACTGGCTCGCTGTGGTCAGGGTCCGTGGCACAGATATCGCAGCGCCAGGCGTCGCCGACCTTGCGATGGCTGAGCTGGTGAGCCGAGTAGTCCTGACAGACGACGGTCGGACTTGAGGACACCGCCCGGAGCCCCGTCGCGTGCCCGTTACCGCTCCCCCCTGCTACGGGCCTTTCACCCGCTACCTTGCTACCGGCACGCTCAGTTTCGTGCTCAGTCGTAGCGGGGTAGCGAGTTAGAGGGGTCTCTGCGGGGGGAGAGAGGTAGCGGCTGAAGGCGTCGGTGAACTGGTCCGCCGGGTACCCCCGGACGTTGACCCCGTTGACCTTCATCTGCCGGGCACGGATGCGATATGGGCGAAGCAGATAGGCGAGCCCCTCCGCTTTCAGTGGGCGCCCGTGGCGGTAGTCTTCCGCCCAAGGCCGCTCTTCGAGAGCATGCAGCGCGTCGAGCAGCTCAGACGTCGGGATCCGTTCCGTCGCCTTCTCCGCGAGGACGTCCCGGATATCCGACAGCACCATGACCGATCGGCTCTCGTCTTCCACTTCGGCCGACCCTGCGAGAGTCAATGCGGCCTTGCGAGCGCGTGCCGGCCAATCCGCGCCCGCGGCGTCGGCCAGGGCCAGCAGCGGCTCCCAGCTATCGGCGGCGCGGTCATCGAGTGCATCGGGCACGTCGACCAGCTCGGGGAGGGTCAGGTCTACTAGCGATTCCCACCATTCGCGGACCGCCGTCGCCTCCAGCTCGGCGACACGGAACCGGAACCGCTCTAGTGGCTCGTGGCGGGCACGACGCTGGAGGGAGATGACGACGGCCCGATCCTGGATCGTGTCGGGCAAGCGACCGATGCTGGCGACGGCTTTGGGGCAGTAGCAGTCAAAGCTTTCGACGCGCATCTTCTTTCCGTCGCCAACGACTCGATAGAACGGCACGCCGCGGCGGTACCCGTTATTCAGCAGACCGCGGATATCCTCCGAGGCGTCCGATCCGCGCTTGTTGAAGATCGTGTCGGCTTCATCCAGAAGCAGGGTCGGGTGGCGCTCGTCGATGATGCGGAACAGCGCGGCCAACGATGCGCCGGCCATCGGAACCGGCCCCCGGACAATCAGGCGCAGAGCCTCCAGGCACCTACTCTTGCCGGACCGTTTCTCGGGCGACTGAACCAGGAGATAGGCCGTCGTGTCGCCCTGGTCGAACAGCCAGGTATGGCCGACCCACAGCGCGACGGCATCGGCCTGCTCGGCATTAGCGAAGACGACATAACGGCGCAGGAAAGTGGCCGTGGCGTCGAGGGATTGGGCGGCGTCGGATCGAGTCATTCAGGCCACCGGCTCAGAAGCCCTCGTGCCTCCCCGTGACGACGATATGCGTCCCGACTTTCGAGCAGCCGAGTTACTCGCCACAGCCAAGCTTCGGCCCTGACGCTCCAGGGTGCGTAGCGGTCGGACGGGACATCGAGGCCAGCGGCACGGGCGGCCGCTCGAACGTCCTCAATGGCCAGAAACAAACGGCGTCGGGCTCGCGCCTCGGGGTCGGTCACAAGGGCACCCGTTCGCTGCGGCACCTGGCGGCCAACCGGAGGGCCCAAGCGGCCTCTCGCGGAGCGTCGACGTCGACCGCGGGCGGTATCAACTCGAGGCACCGGGCTCCGCTGGTCAGATAGATTTCGGCGCGAAGGCGCTGCCGAGCCGCGTACGCGACCCACGATTCGCCGCGCGGTCTATGCTGCGGGGCGGTGGTCGGTCGTGGTCGTAACACGATTCGATCCTTGGGCGCTCGCCTTCAGCGGGGCGGGCGCCCTCTTTGTTTCGGCCTGCGGCTCGTCGGCGAGGAACCGCTCAACGGAGCGGCGCGGCACGCGAATCGACCGTCCGACCCGGACGCCCCACAATTCGCCTGACTGGACGAGCGCGTAGGCGGCGTTCCGGCCCACGCGAAGCAGCTTCGCCACTTCAGTGACGGTCAGAACGTCGGGTGCATCCGCGATGGTCATGCAACGGCCGGTGCCCGTTCTGCCCGCCGTGGCGTTCGACGCTGGGCCACCAGTCCGGTGAGCAGCCGTCCGTAAGCCACCGCCGGCTCACCATGCGGGACCCGCTCACCATTCTCCCAGCGGAGGATCGTTCCCGGCGAAACGCCCACGCTCTTTGCCACTTCGCCGAGCGATAGCCCGGCGTTCAGTCGAATCGGCCGAGCTGCTCCCGTTCCGACCAGAGCCCGGACGCGGGCCAGCTCCTGGAGAGTCTCGATGTCCATGGGTGGCACACTACCCGATGCGGGCACCTTTGTGCAAAGGGTTGGCTTATCCATTGTTTCCGACTAATCGGGAACGTTCTGCTCAGACTATGTATTGACAGAGCATGCCCGCAGCGTCACCATGCCCCCATGACGCCAGACGGCCCGCCGAACCCAAGCGTAGAAGAGGACTGGGGTACCTGGGAGGATGACACTGGAACGCGACGGCCCTACATCCTTCGCTGGCGCTTCGTCGGAGACCGTTTCATGTGCTACTCCGTCGAGTTGCAGTCGACCGAGGACCAACCGATCACCGCGGCCCTGCTCCGCAAGTTTCCAGTCGGCGAGCTGATGGCTAGCGCCCGGCGCCACCACAAGGATCTCGAGCGGTGGATTGCGGAGTCGATTCCTGAGCAGCGTACTGAGGCGCTCGAACGTGCTGAGGCCTGGGAGGGGTCCATGGCCGGCCGGTCCGGGCCGAAAGGGTACGGCGCCGCCCACTTCGCGGAGGTGGCGGTCATCTATCGGGAAGAGGCAATGCGGGGCAACAAGCCGACCCAGGCGGTTGCCGACCACTTCGTCGTGAGCAAGTCGGCGGCTGCGAAGTGGGTCGCCCGCGCACGCACCATGGGCCTGTTGCCCGCGGCGCAGAAAGGGAAGGCCGGATGAGACAAGGCCGAGTGTTCCGACGCTGCACAAAGTGCGGCAGCGCCGTCCAGGAGCGCCACTGCCAGCGATGCGGCTCCGACCGCGCGACGTGGAGCTACATGGTCGATATCGGCCCGTCAGGGGCGACCCGCGACCAGCGCAGCCGGGGCGGCTTCCCGACGAAGGCTGAGGCGATCGCCGCGATGCACGGGCTCCAGGCGGCAGCCGCATCCGGCAGCTTTGTCGAGCCGTCGCGCCGGACTGTCGCCCACTACCTAGCCGAGTGGCTCCAGGCCGTCCGGCCGCCACTCGTCCGAGGCGGGACCTGGCGCGGCTACGAGCTCAACGTTCGCCGGCACCTCGTCCCGCGGCTCGGTGGCGTGCCGCTCCAGCAGCTCACCAGGGCGACGGTGAAGGCCGCCTACCAGGATCTCGCCCTCCATGGCTCCCCTACTGGCCGCCCGCTGAACCCGAAGACGGTCCACAACATCCACCTGACGCTGAGAAAGGCGCTCAGGGATGCCGTTGAGGACCGACTCTTGTCACACAACTCGGCGGACGGTGCCCATCGGCTCCACGCCGACCGCCCGGAGATGCGGACCTGGACCGCGGAGCAGGTATCAGCCTTCCTGACTGCCGTGGCCGACCGTGACGACTTTGCGCTCTGGCGCCTGGCAGCCACCACGGGGATGCGGCGCGGGGAGCTGGTCGGCGTGCGTCGAACCGATATCGACCTCGAGGCCGGCACCGTTCAGGTTCAGCAGCAGCGGGTCCGGGGCATGAGCGGCTACACCTACGGCCCACCGAAGACGGCCCGCGGCCGGCGCTCCATTCCGATTGACTCTGGCACGATCGCAGCCCTGCGCGCCCACCTACGCGCCCAGGGCGTCATCCGGCCAGCTTTCGGCCTTGGCTACCAGGATGCCGGCCTCGTGTTCGCGCGGGCCGATGGGACGCCTCTGGATCCGGATTCGGTAAGCGGGGCGTTCGAGCAGATCGTGCGGCGGCTCGGGCTGCCGGTCATCCGGCTCCACGATCTCAGACACACCCACGCGACGCTCGCGCTCGCGGCGGGCGTGCATCCGAAGGTGGTACAGGAACGGCTGGGCCACTCCAGCGTGACTATGACCCTGGACCTCTACTCGCATTCGGTGCCTGGCATGCAGGCCGATGCGGCGGATCGGATCGCGGCCCTGATCGACGCCGCTGGGTAATCCGTGAGCATTCTGTGAGCATTCGGCTCACCGGAGACACCGAACCGGCCCCGCCTAGGGCCGGTTTCGTGCGTGAATGGGTGGCGTGCCCGAGAGGACTCGAACCTCCGACCTTTAGGTCCGCAACCTAACGCTCTATCCGCTGAGCTACGGGCACCCGCCGCAAGCTGGCGGAGAGGGAGGGATTCGAACCCTCGGAAGAGGAAATCCCCTTCAACGGTTTAGCAAACCGCCGCACTAGGCCACTATGCGACCTCTCCGGAAGCGGCGCCGATGATAGCATCAGCTCCTCTGGAACCGACCTCCGACGGCCGGCCCGTACACGCCTCGCGAACGGCCGCTAACCGCCCCGCAATCGAGACACAGACCTGTGACGCGCCTACTCATCATCGGTAATCCCGTACCTGCCAGCCCGGCCGAAGCGGTCCAGCGGGCAGCGCTGCTGGCTGCGGGTCGGGACGTTGACATCGAGCGCTGGGAGCGGAAGCCGCACCAGCTCAGCGAGGCCCTGGGAGAGGTCGTCCACCCCGAGGTGATGGGAGCCATGATCGGCTCCCCGCACAAGGAGAAGGCCGCGTCGCTCATCGGTCTGTTGTCCGACGAAGCCCGCGCCAGCGGCGCGGTCAACGCGGCCGTCAACCAGGACGGACGCCTGCACGGGTACAACACCGATGTGGCCGGCGTGCGCGCCGGCCTGGAGTCCATCCTGCCCGAGGGCACCGCCCGGTGGCCGCGCCAGGCGGTGCTGCTGGGTGCCGGTGGGGGTGCCCGGGCGGTGGTATCGGTCCTGCTCGAGAGCGGGTTTGGCCGGATCGCCGTTTTCAACCGCCATCTGCACCGGGCCGAGGCGGTCGTCGCCCACTTCGATCGCGTGTCGCGCGAGACGGACCTCCGGGCCCTGCCCTGGCACGAGACGATCATCGAGGCGGAGCTGTCCAAGGCTCGCCTGTTGGTGAACGCCTCAGGCGTTGGCGCCGATACCGACGCGAGCCCGATCTCCGCAGCGCTGTTGCCGTATGAGCTGTACGTCCTGGACCTGGTGCTGAACCGGTCCGAGACGCCGCTCATGCGGGAGGCGGCGGCGCGGGACGGGATTGTCGCCAACGGTCAGGGCTCGTTCCTGGTGGCCCAAGCGGCGGCTTTCCAGCTGTGGACCGGCGAGGACGCGCCGTCCGACGTGATGCGGACCGCCCTGGCGGACCACCTGGGCCTCCCCGAAGAGGGGCTCGCCGTCGTCGGCGACTGAGTCGCTCCGGCGGCCGGACCGTGATGTTCTACACGTCGGGCTGGGTCCACGTGATCTGCGGCTGCATGTTCTGCGGCAAGACCGACGAGATGCTCCGGCTCCTGCGTCGGTTCGCCATCGCCGGGCGCCAGGTTGTGCTCGTGAAGCCGCGGGTCGACACTCGCACCGCGGAGAAAGCGGTGGTGTCGCGGTCGGGGGCGCAGCACGTGGCGGTCACGGTGGACGCCTCGGCAGAGATCGAGGGCGTGGTGGGGAATGCCGATATCGTGGCCATCGAGGAGGGCCAGTTCTGGGATGACGGCCTGCCGGAGGTCGTCGAGCGCCTGGCCGATACCGGCAAGCAAGTCCTGGTCACGGGCTTGGACCAGGACTACCGAGGGAACCCCTTCGGACCGATGCCGCGCCTCATGGCGCTGGCCGACGAGGTCACCAAGCTGACCGCCATCTGCATGGTCTGTGGGGAGCCGGCGACGCGCACCCAGCGGCTGATTGATGGCCTGCCGGCCCCGGTCGATTCGCCGCTGATCATGGTCGGCGGCATGGGCGACGAGAAGTACGAGGCCCGCTGCCGCCTCCACCACGATGTGCCGTCAGCGGCGGAGTAATGACATGGACGTGAGAGTAATGCTCGACGTGGTCACCACCCTGGCGGTGGTGATCGGAGTGGCTTTCGGGCTGATCCAGCTCCGCCAGGCCCTTCAGAACCGGCGCGATCTCGCAGCCGTAGACATCGTTCGAACGGTCCAGACCCAGGACGTGCGCCGGGCGGTTGAGCGAATACTGAACCTGCCCATAGACGCCGATCCAGCCGCTATTCGCGACGATCCAGGCATGCTGGAGGCGGCGCTGGCGGTGGACAGCGCCTGCGAGATGTGGGGCTCGATGGTCTTTGAAGGTGTGGTCGACCATCGCCTTCTGGATCGGATGGTCGGCGGGTGGGTGCGCGGAACGTGGCTTCGGCTGAAGCCATGGGTCGAAGCCGAGCGCGCGGATGCCGCCAACCCGAACATTGGCGAGTGGTGGCAGTGGTTGTACGAGCTACTGGAAACCGACCCGGATCCTGGTAAGGCCCAGGGAGCGCACGTTTCATACCGAGGCCGACGGCGCGGCTAGTGGCGGAGGGGATCCAGCCGCAAGAAGGTGCGTTGTCGCACCGCCGAATGCGGCGTGGCGGTTGCCGGTCGCGCGATGCCAGGCGTAGGCTGCCGGGCGGAGGAGACCACTGCGCACTCGAACCCGGATCGCCCGACCCGTCCTCGGCGCCTGCCTGGCGCTTCTGGTTGGCGTTTCCGCTGTATGGGCGGATCCGCCAGACTCGTTCACGAGCCCGATCAGGATCGGCTTCGAGGCTGGGGACGACTGGGAGCCTTCCATCGCGGCCGACGGATCCGGGAACGTCTACGCCCTGTGGACCCACTACGTCGGGTTCGAAGGCGGCGACACCGGCGAGATCGACCCGTCGTGCGTCGAATGCCCAAGCCCGCACATGGTCATCCAGATCTCGAACGACAGCGGCGCCACGTGGGGTCTGCCCCATGCTCTTGCCCGATCCGAGGAGCGGCAGGACGACCCCCAGATCGTTGTCGATCCGGTCACGCAATTTGTCTACGCCGCGTACATGGAGGGCGACAAGTCGAGCATTGTCGTAGCCCGCTCCGACGACTTTGGTCAGACGTTCGAGCCGGTCGTCGTCGAAGAGATCGAGCGTGGCCTGGACAAGATCGCCCTTGCCGCCCGGAACGGCGAGGTGTACGTCGTCTACCACAGCCAGCAGAAGATCTTCGCGTCCGTCTCGCACGACGATGGGAAGACCTGGGAGGTCGTCCAGCCGATCCACAACACGAACAGCAAGTTCGGGGTCTCGCTGCCGTCCGGCGCGGCGATCGACTCGGACGGGGACGCTTACTTCGCCTGGAATGGAGTGAACCGGCCCGGCCAGGCGAAGGGAACCGTCAACCTGTACGTGGCCAAGACCGACGACGACGGGGAGACATGGACGACCTCCGTCGTCGACCAGTCGGAGGCGGCTCCGCAGTGCGAATGCGGTGGATGGGCGTACTGGGGTTCGCAGATGGCGATCGGAGTCGACGATGAGGATCGCGTCTACGTCCTGTGGAACGCGAACCAGGCCAAGGACAGCCCGCACCGGATGTACTTCGCCGTCTCGACCGATGGCGCGGAAACGTGGAGTGCTCCGGTCGACGTATCGATGGCGCCAAGCGGCGCGAACAACCTCTTTCCAGCGCTCGTCGCCACCGGCGACGGCGACGTGCGGATTGCCTGGCAGGACGATCGGAACGGCTTCGACGCAGGTGGAGACGACCCAGACGCGCGGTGGAACACCTACTACCGAAGCTCGATCGATTTCGGGGGAACCTGGTCCGACGAGTGGCAGCTGTCGGCCTTCGTAGACGGATACACCTACAAGTTCGACACACCGGTGCTCGAACCCCCTGTCGACGGCTACCTCCAGCCGTACGGGGATTACTTCGAGCTCGACATCGACAATGCCGGCAAGACCGTTGCCCTATGGGGCGAAGGGAATAGCTACGTCGGCCCCGGCAACGTGTGGTTCGCCCGCCAGCCATAACGAGGGCGTCAGGGGCCTAGGTGGCGGAGGGGGTGGGATTCGAACCCACGGAGGCTTGCGCCTCAACGGTTTTCAAGACCGCCGCATTCGTCCGCTCTGCCACCCCTCCTCGTCGCATTCTACGGACACCCCGGCTAGGATCGGTGCGTGAAGGACAGCCCGCTCTACGCCCAGCTTCGCCGGGAAATGGAGACCGCGACCGACAACGAGCTGCTGGCCGACCTGGCGCAGTTCCTGGATTCCTTCGCCGACCACGACCCGGACTGTCCTGGCTTCGACGCCCACGGCCGGGATGCCGAGCTTGCGGCTTGCACCTGCGGGTTCGCGAGGCGGTACGACTTCCTCGATCAGCTCCAGCAGCGGCTGGACGGGTCGACCCGCTAGCGCTTTAGCCGAGACGTTCGGCCCCCGGCAGGTATGGGCGCAGCACCTCCGGCACGCGGATGGACCCATCCGGCTGGAGGTGGGTCTCGAGCAGGGCCGCGACCGTCCGTGCCAGGGCCACCCCCGAGCCGTTGAGGGTGTGGACCAACTCGGGCCGGGCATCGGCTGAGGATCGGTATCGGACGTTCATCCGGCGCGCCTGGAAATCGGTGTAGTTCGAGCACGAGCTGACCTCCAGCCAGCGGCCCACCCCCGGCGCCCAGGCTTCCAGGTCGTAGCCGCGAGCCTGGGAGAACCCGACGTCGGCCGTGCAGCGCTCGACCGTCCGGTACGGCAGCTCGAGTGCCTCCAGCACGACCTCCGCATCGCGGGTCAGGGACTCGAGCTCATCGTCGCTGGACTCGGGAGCGACGAATTTGACCAGCTCCACCTTGTCGAACTGGTGGACCCGCAACAGGCCCCGCGTGTCCTTGCCGGCGGCGCCCGCTTCGCGCCGGAAGCAGGGGGTATACGCGACGTAGCGGACGGGCAGCGAGCCGGGGGGCAGGATCTCGTCGCGGTGGATGTTCGTGACCGGCACCTCGGCCGTGGGGGCCAGGTACAGGCCATCGCGCTCGACGACGTACATCTGGCCCTCCTTGTCCGGCAGCTGCCCCGTGCCCCGGGCCGACTCGGCGGTGACCAGGATCGGCGGCCAGACCTCGGTGTAGCCGCGAGAGGCAGCCATATCCAGGAACAGACCGATGAGCGCGCGCTGGAGGCGCGCGCCGGCCCCGGTGTAGAGCACGAATCCGGAGCCACCGATCTTGGCCCCGCGCTCGAGGTCGAAGAGCTTCAGGCGGGCACCAATCTCCCAATGCGGCGGGCGCTCCCCGGGAGGCAGCGGCTCGCCCCACGTGCGCACCACCGGGTTGTCCTCCGGGCCGCGGCCGTCCGGCACGGCGTCGCGGGGCGGATTGGGCACGAGCAGGAGGTCTGCTTCGATGGCCGCCTCCACCTCCGCCAGCTCACCGTCCAGGGCGTCGATCCGCTCGCCGAGCTGGCCGAGGGACGCCTTGCGCGCCTCCGCATCGGCGGCCTGCCCCGAGCGCATCAGCTCCCCCACCGACCGACTGCCCTCGTTGCGCTCGTGCTTGGCGGCGTCCGCCTCGGCCAGCAGGGAGCGGCGTCGCTCGTCCGCCGCGAGGAGCCGGTCGATCACCTGCGGCCCCTCGCCCTTGCGGGCGATGGCGCGCTTGACGGCCTCAGGGTCGTCCCGGATGAGCTGGATCGAGATCACGCCACCCCTCCTGCGGCCCGGAGTCGCTCGACGACGAACGGCCGGTCCAGCGAGGCAAGGAGCCAACCGGCCCGAGGCCCGGAAGGCCGTCCGAGAAACGCAGCGTACAGGGCGGCAAACCCCGCCCCCGCCCCGAGGCCGCGCTCTGTGGCGGCCGCGAAGATGGCCGACTGGAGACCCTCCCCCACCCATTCGGTGGCGGGCAGCAGGCCGAGGGCGTCGGCCAACGCCGCGAGGAACCCGCGCTGGTCCGGCGTCAGGTCGGCCACCGCCTCGGGCACCGCGTCGCGGCGGACCTCGACCCGCGCCTCGGGCGGGGCATACGTATCCAACCAGGCCCGGACGGCGCGGGTGCGCTCCTCCAGGATCGCGAGCTCGCGCTCGGTGAGCGGTCCACCCTTCTCCGCCGCCACGCGCTCCGGAACGTCGATCCCCGGCAGTTGGACGAGCAGCGCCAGGTGAGCGAACGCCGGCCGGTGGGCGGCGGCCTCAGTGGCCACGTCTGCCTCGGCATCGACCAGGGAGGCGGCGAAGATCCGATCGGCATCGGCAGGCAACTCGCCCCGGACGGGGCGGCCGGCGGTCGTGGCCGCCAAGCGGTCGAACTCGTCGACCAGGCGCGGGATGGCATCGGTCTGGTCCGGGTCGAAGTCGAACGCCACGTTGGGGCGGTGGCGCACGAAGAGCATCCGCAGCTCGTTGGGCGGCATGACGGCTGCGATCTCGTGGGCGGCCACGCCCCGCCCGCGAGACGTGCTCATCTTGCGGCCGCCGATGTTGATGAACTCGTACGGCACGTTGATCGGCGGCTCTCGCTCGAAGATCTGACGTGAAATCGCATCGGAGCGGTCGCGTGACCCGCCAGCCGTGGCAAGGTCCTTGCCGCAGCCCTCGATGGTGACCCCGAACAGGCTCCATCGGGCCGCCCAGTCGACGTTGAACAGAAGCTTGGAAGTGCCGCCGAACGGCGAGACCCGCCCCGCGTGGCCGCAGCCAGTCGCCCATTCCACAGCGTCCGGTTGGCAGGTGTACGCCACCCCGTCGCCATCCCAGTCGGTGGGCACCGTGGTCCCGATCCGCCCGCAGGACTCGCAAATGACGGACAGGGGCAACCAGCCGGGCTCCTTGTCCACGTGGCTGACGTCGCGGTAGATGGTGCGGATGGCGTCGGCGGCGTCCAGGGCGGCGCGGATGTATCGGTCCATCAATCCCCCGCCGTACACCTCGCTCATCCAGTACATCTCCGGGTGCAGGCCGAGCGGCTCGAAAGTGCCGAGGAACAGCTCCCCGACGAAGTGGCGGGCGTAGCTGGCGGCGTTGGAGCCGGCGGGCGGCGGCACGGCGGACAGCGGAACGCCCATGTATCGGTCGACCGCGTCGGGGGTGAGGAGAGCCGCGGTATCCATGGGGTCGAGGTCGTCGACCCCGTACCGGAAGGTGGCCTCCACCCCCACTCGGCGCAGTGAGCGCCAGATCTCGTCGTGGATGACCGGGCCTCGGAGGCTGCCGACGTGGACCGTGCCGGAGGGGGTCTTCGAGTCGTTGACGACCTGTGAAGTCCCCGATTCAGCCGCCCTGGCCGCGATCTCGTCGGCCCAGAACACAGCGGCGCGGTTAGCGGACGCTGACCAGCGTGTAGGTCACCGGTCCGGCCGGGGCCTGGACGGTGACCGAATCCCCCTTCTTGTGGTCCATGAGCGCCACGCCGACCGGCGACTCGTTGCTGATCCGGCCCTCCCGCGGAGCGGCTTCGGCCGAGCCGACGATGGTGAACGTCTCCTTGCCATCCGGGCCCTGGATGACGACGGTCGACCCGATGCGGACCTTGTCCCCGTTCGGATGCTCGATCACCTCGGCATTCTTGAGCTGCGACTCGATGGTCGCGATCCGCCCCTCCAGGAACGACTGCTCCTGCTTGGCGTCCTCGTACTCGGCGTTCTCGGTGATGTCGCCGTCGAGCTTGGCGTCATGGATGCGCTGGGCCACCCGCGGCCGCTCCTCGACGATGAGGTGGCGCAGCTCGGCGCTCAGTCGCTCGACGCCCTCAGGGGTCAGGTACACGGGCTTGTTGTTCATCGCCTCAGGCGGGTATCGCTCCCGATAACAAAAAAGCCTCAGCTCCCGCCGTTCGGGAAGCTGGCTTGTGCTGGCGTCGGCGGATTGTAGGCGTGGGGTGGGCCAGTGTCAAAGTCCGCGCAGGTCAGTGGCCGGCCGCGAGGAGGACCACCACCAGGGCCGCCAGCACGAGCCGCTCCAGGCAAAAGATGGCCACCGAACGGGTTCGCAGCCAGCGCAGCAGAAAGCCGATCGCGAGGGCTCCCGAGACAGCGGCGGCCACGAACCCGACGCCGATGGCCAGCCATTCGGTCGAGGTGTGACTGGCGGTGAGCAGGTGCCGCGAGCCATATAACCCCGCCCCCAGGGTGATCGGCGTTGCAAGCAGGAAGCTGAAGCGGGCGGCGGTTTGGCGGGTCAGGCCGAATGCCAGGCCGGTGGCGATCGTCGCGCCCGACCGGCTGATGCCCGGCAGCAGGGCGGCGGCCTGCGACAGGCCGATGGCCAGCGCCGGACCGGTCCCGATCGCGCTCAGATCGCGCTGGCGAGTCCCCAACCGGTCGGCCAGGAACAGCACCGCGGCGCCGATCACCAGAAAGCCGGCGATGGCCAGCCGCGACTGGTCCGCGTCGCCGTGGAAGGCGGCCTCGATGGCATCCTCCAGCGCAAAGCCGATGAGCGCCGCCGGGATGGTGGCCACGACCAGGAGCCAGCCCAAACGTCGGTCGGGGTCGTCGCCGATGCGTCGTTCGGCGATGGACCGGCCCAGCGCGCCCAGCAGGCGCAGCCAGTCGCGGCCGACGTGGACGAGGAGCGCGAGCAGCGTCCCCAGGTGGAGGAACACGTTGAACGACAGGCTCCCGATCAGCCCATCCTGCTCCCAGCCCAGGAGCCAGGGGGTCAGCTCCAGGTGGGCCGAGGAGCTGACCGGGATGAACTCGGTCAGGCCCTGGATGAGGCCGATCAGCGCGGCCTGGATGATGAGGTCCATGCCAGCTCCCGGCAGCTTCTGCCGTCAGCGGATGAAGAGCGGCGCCAGGACGAGGGTGATGGTGGCCAGCAGCTTGACCAGGACGTGGAGCGACGGGCCCGCGGTGTCCTTGAACGGATCACCCACCGTGTCGCCGACCACTGCGGCGGCATGGGCGGGCGTCTTCTTGCCGATCACGTTGCCCTCGTCATCCGTCAGGTGCCCGGACTCAATGTACTTCTTGGCGTTGTCCCATGCTCCGCCGCCGTTGTTCAGGACGGTGGCCAGCAGGACGCCGGCAATGGTGCCGACCATGAGCATGCCGGCCATCGCCTCGTGGCCGAGGAGCAGGCCGACCAGGATGGGGGTGGCCACCGCCACCATGCCTGGCAGGATCATCTGGCGCAGCGCGGCGCGGGTCGTGATGTCCACCACCCGGGCGTAGTCTGGGCGCTGGGTGTAGTCCATGATCCCCGGCATCTCGCGGAACTGGCGCCTGACCTCGACGATGATTGACTGCGCCGTGGTGCCCACCGCGCGAATGGCGAGCGAGCTGAAGAAGTACACCAGCATGGCGCCGATCAGGGCCGCGATGAACACGTTGACGTCGGCCAGGTCGACCGATTCCATGAGCGGCCGCCCCTGGCGGGTGAAGATCAGGTTCACCTTATCGATGTAGGCGGAGAACAGGAGGAAGGCCGCCAGCGCCGCCGAGGCGATGGCGTATCCCTTGGTCAGGGCCTTGGTCGTGTTGCCCACCGCGTCCAGCCGGTCGGTGATCTCGCGGGCGCCACCCTCGGCCTTGGCGAATTGCGCGATCCCGCCGGCGTTGTCGGTGATCGGTCCGAAGGTGTCCATGGCCAGGATATAGGCAGTCGTCATGAGCATGCCCATGGTCGCCACTGCGGTGCCGAAGATGCCGCCGACGTCACGGCCGGCCGCGTTCACCAGACCCGCCTGGGAACCCAGCCAGTGGCTGGCAAACAGGGCGAGGCTGATGGTGATGGCCGTGACGGCGGTGGTCTCGAAGCCGACCGCCGTGCCGCTGATGATGTTCGTGGCCGGGCCGGTCTTGCTGGCCTCCGCGATCTCCTTCACGGGCCGCCAGGCGCCCGACGTGTAGTACTGCGTGATGTAGACGAACGCCACGCTGGTGGCCAGCCCGACCACCCCGCAGAAGAAGAACCAGACCCACACCGGGATGCCGTTGGCTCCGTTGGTGCCGCTGGTGTCCATCATCACGAACGTGACCAGCGCCAGGGCCAGGACCGACAGGATGGTGGTGACCCAATAGCCCCGGTTCAGCATGTTCATGGGTTCTTCGGTCTCGCGACCGCGGACGAAGAAGATGGCCACGATGGTCGCCAACAGACCGAAGGCGCGGACCACGAGCGGGAAGAAGATCCACGCTTCGGGGTTGGGCCAGCCCGCTTCCCGGGCTATGACATAGACCCCGACCCCCAGGATCATGGCCCCGATGTTCTCGGCCGCGGTGGACTCGAACAGGTCCGCCCCACGGCCGGCGCAGTCGCCGACGTTATCGCCGACCAGGTCCGCGATCACCGCCGCGTTGCGGGGGTCATCCTCGGGGATGCCGGCCTCGATCTTGCCGACCAGGTCCGACCCGACATCGGCCGCCTTGGTGTAGATCCCACCCCCCAGCTGGGCGAACAGGGCCACGAAGCTGGCCCCGAAGCCGAACCCCACGATGAGGAACGGAGCCACGTCCGGGTTGGTGAAGCCGCCGTAGGTGACGAAGATGCCCCACACCCCGAGCAGCGAGAGGGCGACCACCAGGAACCCGGACACGGCCCCGCCCCGCATGGCGACCTGGACCGCCTCTACCAGGCTGTGGCGGGCGGCGGCCGCGGTGCGCACGTTCGACTTCACCGAGATGTACATCCCGATCACCCCGGAGGCCATGGAGCACAGGGCCCCGACCAGGAAGGCGACCGCGGTCATCACGCCCAGCTGGGCGCCGAAAACGTCGGTATCCGCCACCTCGGCTGTTTCGACCACCCCGATGACCAGGCCGATGACGGCCGCTCCCGCGACCGCAAGCACGAGGATGGTCAGGTACTGGCGGCGAATGAAGGCGACCGCCCCTTCCATGATCGTCCCGGCCACGTCCTCCATGGCCGCCGTCCCCGTATCCCGGCGCAGGACATCGCGAGCGAGGTAGACCGCAAAGGCCACCGCGGCCAGGCCGGCGACAGGAATTACCCAGGTGATGGGCTGAATCGGCATGGGTCCTCCGTGGGGGGGTCGGGCGACGGCGCCGGATGGTAGCGCGGGCTCGTTCGCAGGGTCAACCGCGTTATGCTTTCGCCCGTTTGACCTACGTGCAGCCGACCGCGGGACCAACCGGCGCCGACCGTTCCGCGGCGCGGCGGGGTGGCGGCTGCCTGCTCGAGATCGTGGAGACGGTGGTCCTGACCGCGGTCATCTACCTCGTCATCCACAACTTCGTGGCCCAGCCATTCGAAGTCGAGCAGAACTCGATGGTGGCCACCATCCAGCCGGGCGACTACGTCCTGATCGACAAGCTCACGCCGCGCTGGGACGACTACTCGCGAGGGGACGTCGTCGTCTTCAACCCGCCGGATGGCTACGAGCAGACTGGCGTCCCGTTCATCAAGCGCGTCATCGGTCTGCCCGGCGAGACGGTTCTGCTCGAGAACGGGGTGGTCTTCATCAAGCCGGCCGGTGGGGTGCCGGTGCGCCTGGACGAGCCGTACCTGGTCACCGGTGCCGACGGGACTCCCGCTCCCACCCTGCCCCGCGACGCGCAGGGCACGATCGAGTGGATCGTTCCCGACGGGCACGTCTTCGTCATGGGTGACAACCGCCCCGACAGCCAGGATTCGCGGTTCTTTGGGCCCATCGAACGCGACCTGATCGTGGGACGCGCGTTCGTACGCTACTTCCCGCTGGATCGGATCACGCTGTTCGACTCGCCCCCCTACCCGGGCCTGATGGAGGCGCTAACGGACGACGGATCAGTCCGGGCGCATCAGCCGCGTGGCGGCTCTTCGGCCATCACCCAGGTGTCGATCGCCCGCTCGTAGTCGACCACCGACCCGGCGTCGAACCACAGGGCAAGCTCCGCGTCGGCGGTTTCCGGCGCATCCGATGCGTGGATGAGGTTGCGCAGGCCGCTCACGCCGAGGTCGCCGCGGATGGTGCCCGGATCCGCCTGGTTGGGCATCGTTGCTCCGACGAGGCGCCGCACCACGGCCACCGCATCCGGCCCGGCAACCGCGATGGCCGCCACCGGTCCGGAGGTGATGAACTCCACCAGCTCGGCGTAGAAGTGCTTGCCGACGTGGATGGCGTAGTGGCGCTCGGCCATGTCGTGGGGCACCCACAGCAGGCGCAGGCCGACGACCTTGAGCCCCTTGCGCTCCAGCCGGCCGAGTATCTCGCCCACCAGCCCGCGCTGGACCCCATCCGGCTTGACCAGGACCAGGGTGCGCTCCATGACGGTAGGGTCTCCTCAGGCGCGAGCTAGGTCCGAGCGGCTCGGTCGTAGGCGGCGGCTGCCTCGCGCTCCCGTCCCGCCGCGCGGAGAAGGTCGCCGTACAGTACCAGACGCTCGGCGCTGGGCTGCGTCCCCAGATTGGGCTCCAGCATGACCACGCCAGCCGCCGCGATCCGGGGGTCGCGCCGCAGAGCCAGGGTCAGCTCCCGGTCGCCGGTTGCCAGGTCATTCTCCCCGTAGGCGATGGCCGCCGCGCCCAGCCGATCCTCGGCCGGGGAGGCTTCGGACCCGGCGCTGGGGCTTGGTCCGGCCCACGATGGGTTCGGCCACTCCAGCCGGCTCGGGGCGCCCCGGCGCAGGCGCCACGCCTCGTCCGCGCCGACCGCGTTGACGACCCGCTCCAGCAGCCCCTCCGCTTGGCGCATCTCCCCCATGGCGGCCAGACCCTCGGCTTCGACCATCATCGTGATCGAGCGCCGGCGCTCCACGCCACGGGGCCGCACCGCCGTGACGGCCTCGTAGGCGGCCACCGGCCGGCCGGAGCGCCACAGGGACTCGGCCAGAAGCGCGCGCGCCGCGTCCAGCTCCTCGGGGTTGCGGCCGGTCGCCTCCAGGGTCGCGATCCGGCGCCGCAGGGTGCCTTCCACGACGCCGTACTGGGCGGCGTCCATCTGGGCCCGGGCCAGGGCCAGCTGGTCCGGGACGAGGTCGATCCCGGTTTCGATGGTCATGCCGCGAGCAGGGCCTCAACCCGGCGTCGTCCTCGGAACGGCCCCAGCAGGACGATCCGCGCCAGGCTGGGTCGGAGGTAGGCGCGCGCGACGCGGAGCAAGTCGTCCGACGTGACCGACTCGAGGTGCTCCACCACCTCTTCGACACTGAGGATCCGCGGCAGGAGGCTCTCCCCGGTGCCCAGCCACCCGGCCACCGCGCTCGACTCCTCGAGGCGCAGCTCGATCCGCCCGCGGGTGTAGGCCCGCGCCCGTTCGAGCTCGGACAGGGGTACGGGGTCCTGGACGACGCGCTCCAGCTGCTCGAGCGCGGCGCGGATGATGGCCGTCGACTGGGACGGGTCGAACCCGGCGTGAATGCCCACCGTGCCGCAATCGGCGTACGAGGTCGCAAAGGTCCCGATGTCGTACGCCAGCGAGCGCCGTTCCCGGAGCTCGACGAACAGGCGGCTGCTCATCCCATCGCCCAGGACCGCGCCCAGCAGGTCCAGCGCCCAGCGGTCGGGGTGGGTGCGTGAGACGCCGGGCATGCCCAGGCACAGGTTGCCCTGGGTCAGGCGTCGGAAGGCGACCCGCACGCTGCCCGCAGACGTTGGCCGCGGGGCGGAAAGGCCCGCCGACTTCCGGCGCCGAGCGCGCCGGCCGGAACCGACCCCGTCAGCCCGGCCATCCTCCGCTGCCCGGTCGAACCAGCTCCGGGCCGTGCGGCGCACCGTCCGGTGGTCAATCGCCCCGGCCACCGCCAGCACCATGTGCTCAGGGGTGTACCAGCGGCGCCAGTGGCCGACGACGTCGGCATGCGTCGTGCGCCGCACGCTGCGCGGCGTGCCCGCGATCTCGCGACCCAGCGGGTGGGTGCCGAACAGGAGCTCATCGAACAGGGCAAAGACGTGGTCCGATGGGGAGTCGATATAGGCCCGGATCTCGTCGACCACGACCGGCTTCTCGGCCACCAGGTCCGCAGGCCGAAAAAGCGGGCGCAGGACCAGCTCGCCGACGACATCAAAGGCGCGGTCGGCGCGGGTCCGCGGGACCCGCGAGGAGTACACGGTCAGCTCGCGGTCCGTCGACGCGTTGACGGTCCCTCCGCACGCCTCGATGGCCTCTGACAGGGCACCCGGGGCGGGGTAGGCCCGGGTGCCTTTGAACGCGAGGTGCTCCACCATGTGCGACAACCCGGCCTCGCCATCGGCCTCGTGGCGCGAGCCGACGCCCACGAATAGGGCCACCGACACCGATCGGGCATGCGGCATCGCCTGGCTGACCACTCGGAGGCCGTTGGGGAGCACGCTGCGCTCGTGGGGTGGAGCGCCCCGCCTAGCCGTCCTCGTCCTCGTCGGGGGCATCGGGCGACTTGAGGAGCTCCATCTGGATGAAGTCCGGATCGAGCGCCAGGTCGTCCGGCGCGGTGGCCGGCGCCCGCATCGGCGCCTCATCCTCGATGCCGATCTCGGTCGCCGTCTGAGCGAACTCGATGACCACCTTCTCGGAGCCGATGACCAGGGTGTAGGTCAGCAGCTGGTCGGAGGTGGTGTCGAACTGAAGGTAGTCGAACGAATCGAGGTTGAGGCAAATGGCCAGCGGGGTGAAGTAGGACGCGATCTCGGGGTGGTCGACCACCAGCCGCTCGACCCAGCCGGTGCCGCCACTGGCGACCTGGTTGCCGCGAAAGTAGCTGTAGGTCACCGTCTGCTTCAGGAGCGGACGCAGGATGTTGTAGATGTCGCTTTTGTCGGTGACCAGACCGGTGTTGATATAGAGCTTGGCGCGCGGTTCGGGCGTGGGCTCCATCGGTCTCTCCTGCGGGGTCTGGCGGAGTCTAGCATCGGAAGAAGCGGTCGAAACGGCTGTTACGATGTCCGACTGATGCGACTGTTGGCCGCCGATATCGGCAACACGAACACCGGGGTTGGGCTCTTCGACGACGCGGTCATGGTCGGCGCCTGGCAGGCCGAGACCGACTCGCAGGCCACCGAGGACGAGCTGGCCGCCATGCTGACGGGCCTGTTGGCCCTGGACGGGCATCGCCTGGAGGGGTTGGATGCAGCCGCCCTGGCCTGTGTCGTGCCCGCGCTGGTCCCCACCTGGCGCCGGATGCTGACCCGCCGCGCGGGCGTTGAGCCGGTGGTCGTGGACGCGGCCGGGCTGGGCGGCGTGCTGGCCATCGAGATCGACCGCCCGGCGGAAGCCGGCGCCGATCGGCTGGTGAACGCCCTGGCCGCCCGCCAGGAGTTCGGCGGCCCGGCCATCGTGGTGGACCTCGGAACGAGCACCAACTTCGACGTCGTGAGCGCGGAGGGCGCCTATCTCGGCGGAGCGATCGCGCCCGGGCTGGGGATCTCCGTCGACGCCCTGGTGGGGCGTGCGGCAAAGCTGCCGCGAATCGAGCTCCGGCGCCCACCGCGCGCCATCGGCACCAACACTGTGCATGCGATGCAGAGCGGAACGGTGAACGGCTACATCGGACTGCTGAGCGGTCTCCTTGCCGCCCTGCGCGGGGAGCTGGGCGAGCGCTCGCCGGCCGACGCCCGGGTCACGGTGGTGGCGACCGGCGGCTTCTCGCTCCAGCCATGGCTGGCCGAGGTGCCCGGCATCGACCGCGTGGAGCCGGAGCTCACCCTGCGCGGGATCAGGTACGCGTACGAGCACATCACTACCCGGACGGGCGCGCGGGCCGGCGTGGCCGAGGCCGACGGGAGCCCGGCATGACGGAAGCGATGAACGGGACGCTGGTCGGCCGCCGGGTGGTGGTCGGGGTCAGTGGCAGCATCGCCGCCTACAAGGCCGCGATCCTGGTCCGCAAGCTGATGAGCGCGGGGGCGATCGTGGACGTGGCCATGACGCCGGCCGCAACGGCATTCGTGACGCCCCTGACATTTGCCTCGCTCACCCACCGCCCGGTGATCACCGACGTCATGGCGCTCGACCCCGACGAGCACATCGCGCACATCGACCTGGCCGAGGCAGCGGACGCCATCGTGCTGGCCCCGGCCACCGCCAACCTGGTGGGCAAGCTGGCGGCCGGGCTGGTGGACGATGCGGTGACTGCCATCGTGTGCGCCAGCCGGGCCCGGGTGGTCGTGGCGCCGGCCATGGACGCGGGGATGTGGACCCACCCGGCCACGCAACGCAACGTCGAGACCCTGCGCGGCTTCGGGTACCTGGTCGTGGAGCCGGAGGTCGGGGCGCTGGCGTCGGGCCTGACCGGGATCGGGCGCCTGGCGGAGCCGGAGACGGTGCTGGCCGCGGTCGAGCGCCTGTTCGCCCGAGCCGGCGACCTGGACGGGCTGCGGGTCGCGATCAGCGCCGGCGGGACGCGGGAGCCCATCGACCCGGTGCGATTCATCGGCAACCGGAGCAGCGGCAAGATGGGGGTGGCGCTGGCCGAGGCGGCTCGTGACAGGGGCGCAGCGGTGACTCTGGTGGCGGGCAGCCTGTCGGTGACCGCACCGCGCGGAGTGAACGTGGTGGATGCCACGACCGCCGCGACCATGCGCGAGGCGGTGCTCCGCATCGCCCCGGCCGCCGACATCCTGGTCATGGCCGCCGCGGTGTCCGACTATGCCCCGGCCAAGCCCAGCGGCCGCAAGATCAAGCGCAGTGCCGGCAGCCTGCGCCTGGAGCTCGTCCCCAACCCGGACATCATCGCCGAGGTGGGTGAGATGCCGGACGGCGTTCGGCCGTTCCTGGTTGGCTTCGCGGCCGAGAGCGACGAGCTGGAGGCCAACGCCACCGGCAAGCTGCGCGACAAGGGCCTGGACCTCATCGTCGCCAACAAGGTGGGTGGTCCGTTCGATGCGATCGGCTCCGAAGAGAACAAGGTCGTCGTGTTCGGCGCCGAGGGCACCCTCACCGACTGGCCGATGCTCCCCAAGCGCCAGGTCGCCGAGCGACTGTGGGACCTCATCGCCGATCGCTATCGGGCCCGTCGCCCGGTCCGCCCGACCTCAACCCCGGCCCGGTCTTCTCGCTCGCGCGCCGCGCGTCGCCCCCGCCAACAGGACGCGTAGGGGTGGAGGTCGTCCGCGGCGTCGACGAGCTGCGGGACGCGATCCTCGAGCTCCGAAAGGCGGGGCACGCCATCGGCTTCATCCCCACCACGGGCCTGGTGCATTCGGGCCAGCTGTCGCTCGTGCGCCGCTCGCGTGAGTCCGACGGCGGAGTGGTGGTCAGCAACCAGGCCGACCCAACCGGTGCCGCCACCGAGGAGGATCGGCTGCTGGCGCTGCTGGAGATCGAGGGCGTGGACGTCGCGTTCCTGCCGTCGCACGAAACGGTGGACCCGCTGCACGTCACCCGGGTCACGGTGGACGGGCTGACCGGCCGCCTGGAGGGCGCGTCGCGACCGGGATACCTCGACGAGGTGGCCACCACGACCATGCGGCTCCTCCACCTGGTCGGGCCGGCGCGCCTGTACCTGGGCCAGAAGGACGCCCAGCGGGTGGTGGTCGTCCGGCGCATGTTGCGCGACCTGTTCGTCAACGTCGAGCTGGTGGTCTGCCCGGTCCTCCGCGACCCGGACGGCCTGGCGGTGTCCGCCGCCAACATGGGGCTGTCCATTGAAGAACGGCATGCGGCGACCTGCCTGTACGCGGCCATTGCCGCGGCTCAGGCCGCCCACGACGCCGGCGAACGTTCAGCCGAGGTTCTTCGGGCGCGGATGAATGAGAACATCAGCGCCGAATCCCTTGCCCGGGTCGACTACGTGAGCGTCGCGGACGCGGTCACGCTGGCTGAGCTGTCGCGTCTCGACGGGCCGGCGCTGGCCATGACCGCGGTGTGGATCGGGCGCTCGCGCCTGACGGACAACGTGCCGCTCGGCTGAGGCTGGGCGGGCTGAGACGGAGCGAAAGTACTACTGACCGGTGCCCCGGGATGGGTAGGATGGGTTGGGGAGGCCGGCGAGTGCCCACGTCCGGCCTCCTTTTCTATGGGCCGCGACGTGCTGCGCTCTTGGTAACGCCTCCGCCTTCTGCACCAGCCGCCCGGAGGGCCGCCTTGTACGCCCGCTTCTGGGACTGGTAGCGCTCCAGCGCCTCCGGCGTGTCCACGTCGCCCAGGGTGGGCCAGGTCGGCAGGTGCTCGGCCAGTCCCGGCAGCTGGACCCCAAACCGACGAGACAGGATGGCGAGCAGCCCGTTCACCTTCAATTCGCCGATCGATGGCAGCGCGCGCAGGCGAGCCTCGAGATCGGCGCCGTCGCGGGCTTCGCGCCAGATCCGGCTCGCGTCGCCGTCGTAGGTGTCCACGATGACCCGGCACAGCGCGGCCACGCGGCCCGCCATCGAGGCGGGGTACCGATGCAACGCGGGGCGCTCGCGGAAGACGCGCTCCAGCTCGGCCGGGTCCATGGTCGCGATCCGCGTCGGGTCCAGGTGCCCGATGCGGCGGCGCAGCTCCCACGGGCCATTGAACGCATGCTGGACGGTGACCTGCTGGTCGAGGGCAAAGCCGATGAGCAGCGCGAGCGGGTCCTCCCCCAGCAGCCGGTTGGCTTCGGGGTTGTCCGTGAAGGGCAGCACAGGCGGCACCGGCAGGGTCCTCGCCTAGTCCTCGCGGCCGCCGCTGGATGCGCCACTGCCAGAGCCACCGCCGCCACTGGGGCCGGCGCGGCGCTCGATCCGTTCCACCGCCTCGCGGAGCCGGGCGACGAGCTCGGCGTCCACCATGTCCGACTCCAGGTGCTCCCCCAGCCGCTCCATGAGGTCGGCCGCGATATTGAGCAGGATGTCGGCGTCGGCGATGAAGAATTGCGGCTCGTTGTTGTAGCGGACGAGAGTCAGCCGTCCCTGGAGACTGGACCCGGCTTCGCCATGCAGAACCTGGGTCCCGAAGTTGTGGCCCTGGATCCCGTCCGGGTTGTTCAGGAAGTTCAGCGCGTTGTCGATGGCCAGCCCGAATCGGGCTCGCCAGCTGACAATCCGCTCGCCGATCTCCGGCGCCAGGCCGATCTGCCCCACTTCCTCGAACACCTCGCGGGTGACGGTCAACAGACCGATGAGGGTGGACCCGGCCCGGTTGCCGAGCATGACCTGGAGCGACCGCTCAAGGGTGAAGACGTCCGAGTCGAACCGCGGGCTGGTCGTGACATCCGCCAGCAGGTCCTCGACATTGTCGAGCTGGCCCGCTTCCGACAGTGCGTTGCTGAGGGTCAGGATCTCCTCCCGGAAAAGAAATCGCTCCTCGTGGTCGAGCATGGGCTCTACGGGTACAGGCCCCGCAACGTGGTGGCCTCCGCGACCCGCGACACGGCGACCATGTAGGCGGCGGTCCGCATGTGGACCTCATGCAGGTCGCTCATCCGATGGACCGCCTCGAAGGCCCGATCCATGATCTCCTTCAGGCTCTCGTTGATCCGAGCCTCGGTCCAGAAGAACGACTGCATGTCCTGGACCCATTCGAAGTAGCTCACCGTGACGCCACCCGCATTGCACAGGATGTCGGGGATCAGGAAGATCCCGCGCTCGTACAGGATCTCATCCGCCTCCGGGGTCGTCGGGCCGTTGGCGGCCTCGGCCACCACCTTGGCCTGGATCCGGTCCGCGATGCTGCGCGTGATCTGGTTCTCCAGCGCGGCGGGAATGAGAATGTCGCACGGGAGCGTCAGCAGCTCCTCGTTGCTGACCGCATCCGCGCTGGGGAACCCGGCCACCGTGCCGTGTTCCTGCTTCCACGCGCTGACCTTGGCCGGGTCGAGGCCTCTCGGGTTATGGATTGCGCCGGACGAGTCGCTGACCGCAACGATGGTCGACCCCTCGGCGGCGAGGAGCTGCGCGGCGATGGACCCGGCGTTGCCGTAGCCCTGGATGGCGACCCGTGCCTCGTCGAGGTGGAGGTGCAGCTGCCGGGAGGCCTGCTGGAGGGTGAACACCGCGCCCCGGGCGGTGGCCTCGTTGCGCCCCAGCGATCCGCCGATGGCGACCGGCTTGCCGGTCACGACGCCCGAGATGGTGTAGCCGTTGTGCATGGAGTAGGTGTCCATCATCCAGGCCATGACCTGGGCGTTGGTATTGACATCGGGGGCCGGGATGTCGCGATCCGGACCGATGAGCGGGCTGATCTCGGTCGTGAAGCGACGGGTCAGGCCTTCCAGCTCGCGCTGCGAAAGCTGCTTGGGATCGACGATCACCCCGCCCTTGCCGCCGCCATACGGGATGTTCACGACCGAGCACTTCCAGGTCATCCACATGGCCAGGGCCCGGACCTCGTCCAGGGTGACGTCCTGGTGGTAGCGGATGCCGCCCTTGGCCGGCCCGCGCGAGAGGTTGTGCTGGACCCGGTAGCCGGTGAAGACCTCCACGTGGCGGTCGTCCATGGTCACCGGGAAGTGGACCGTCAGCTCGCGCTTGGGAACACGGAGGACTCGGCGCAGGCCCGGATCGAGGTCGAGCTTCTCGGCGGCCTCGTCGAACTGCTGCTGGGCCACGGCCCAGATGTTCGGCGCCTCGGCGACAGACGAGTAGTCGGTCATGGGTAGCGGACACGCTCCGTGGTGGCGGGGTGGAACGGGCGAAAAAGCGCGCCGATTATACGGGCGGGGCCGCCGTACGCCTACGTTGCGCGGAGCCGAGCCCCGGCTACACCAGCTCGACAGCCAGGGCCACCGCTCCCCCGCCGCCCAGGCACAGGGTGGCCAGGCCGCGCGTCCCGCCGCGGTGGCGCAGGGCGTACAGGAGCGTGGTCAGGACTCGCGCTCCCGACGCTCCGATGGGGTGGCCCAGGGCCACTGCCCCTCCGTTGACGTTGACCTTGTCCCAGTCGAATCCCAGGGCGTTGCCGTCGGCCAGCACCTGGGCCGCGAAGGCCTCGTTGATCTCGATCAGGTCGAAATCGGTGAGGGGCACGCTCACCCGTTCGACCAGTCGTTGGACGCCCTCGATCGGCGCCTCGAACAGCCACTCGGGGGCGACGTCGGCCTGGGCGTAGCCCGTGATGCGGGCCATGGGGCGCAGTCCATCGCGCTCCACGACGTCGGACGAGGCCAGGACCAGGGCCGCGGCGCCATCGGTGATACCCGGTGAGTTGCCGGCGGTGACCGTGCCGTCATCGATCTGAAAGGCGGGCTTGAGCCTGGCCAGGGCCTCAGCGGACGTGTCGGAGCGGGGGCCCTCATCGGTGTCGACCACCGTTGGTTCCTTCTTTCCTGGAACCTCGACCGGGACGATCTCATCGGCGAACGCGCCCGACGCGATGGCCGCCAGGGCGCGCTGGTGGGATCGCAGGGCGAAGGCGTCCTGCGCCTCCCGGCTGACACCGTGCTTGGCCGCCACCCGCTCGGCGTGGATGCCCATGTGGACGTCGCACGCGCTGCACCACAGCCCGTCGTACACCGTCGCGTCCACCAACTCCTGGTTGCCGAGCCGGTATCCGGCCCGTGCGCCCGGCAGCAGATACGGCCCCAGGTTCATGTTCTCCATGCCGCCGGCGACGATCACGTTCGCGTCGCCAGCCCGGATGGCGGCCGCGCCCAGCATCACGGCCTTGAGGCCTGAGCCACACACCTTGTTGATCGTCGTGGCGCTGACTGAGTCCGGCAGGCCGGCCTTGCGCGCTGCCTGTCGGGCCGGGGCCTGCCCTGCGCCGGCCTGGATGACCTGGCCCATGAAGACCTCATCCACCTTCTCGCCGGCGATCCCCGCGCGCTCGACCGCGGCCCGAATGGCGACCGCCCCCAGATCGGTGGCGGGAACAGTGGACAGTCCCCCGCCGAACTTGCCGATCGGCGTCCGGGCGGCGGACAGGATGTACACGTCCGACGACATCGGCTTCATGCTAGTCCGAAAGCCATTCCCAGGGTCGAATCCGCTCAGGCCGGGGTGCCCTCATCCTCGAACAGCCGATCGATCTGGGTCGGCCAGTTGTCCTCGACCACCCGCAGCTTGGTCTTCAAGGTGGGCGTCAGCTCCCCGTTTTCCTCGTCCAGGGCGCGGGGCAGCAGCGCGACGCGCCGCGGGCGCTCGAAGACGGCGAAGTCGTCCAGCAGCGTCCGAACGTCACCCTCGATCAGCTGGCGGACCGCTCGCTCCTCGACCAGCTGCTCAGGCGGCATGCCGCCTAACCCATTGGCCTCGGCCCACGGACCCAGCTCGTCGAAGTTCGGTGCGATGAGCGCCCCGGTGTAGGGCTGACGGTCTCCCAGGATGACCGCCTGGGCGATGTACTTGCTGGCTGAGAGTGCCGCCTCCATGGGACCCGGCGACACGTTCTTGCCGTTGGCCAGGACGATGATGTTCTTGAGCCGATCGGTGATCGTGATCCGCCCGATCGCATCCAGCTCCCCGATGTCGCCGGTATGGAACCAGCCGTCGGGATCGATGGCCTTGGCCGTCTCCTCGGGCTGGTTGAGATACCCGACCATGATCTGCGGTCCGCGGACCTGGATCTCCCCGGTCTCGGGGTCGATCCGGACCTCGGTCGCCGGCGAGGGGCGGCCGACCGTCCCGAATAAAAAGTCGCCCGGGCGGTTGATGCTGACCAGCGGGCTGGTCTCGGACAGGCCGTACCCCTCCAGGATGAGGATGCCGAGGGCGTAAAAGAACTCGCCCACCTCGCGGGACAGGGGTGCCGAGCCGGACACGAAGTAGCGGACGCGGCCGCCGGTCCGAGCCTTCACCTTGTGGTAAACGAGCCGGTCGGCGATGGCGTGCTGGATCTTCAGCCCCATCCCGTCGGACTTGCCGGCCATGTGGTTCAGGTACCGCTTGCGGCCGACCTCGATCGCCCAGTGGAAGATGCGACGCCGCAGCGGCGGCGAGGCCTCGACCGATGCCAGAACCCGGCCGTAGACGCGCTCGTAGAAGCGCGGCACGGCGGCCATCACCGTGGGACGGACCTCGGCCATGTTGTCCGCCAGGCGCTCGATGAGCGGCTCGGCATAGGCGACCGTGGACCCATGGGCCAGCGGGATGACCTCGCCGGTCAGCCGCTCGAAGATGTGGGACAGCGGCAGCCACGACAGGAACAGGTCCGTCTCGTAGAAGTCGACGATCTGGACCGCGGCCTCGTAGTTGTACAGGACGCCGGCGTGGGTGAGCATCGCGCCCTTCGGGTTGGCCGTCGTCCCCGAGGTGTGAATGATCGTCATCAGATGATCGCGGGGGATGGCCCGCCAGCCCGCTTCCCAGGCCTCGCGCTGGGCCGCATCCGCCTGGCGCGTGGCCAGATCCTCGAGGGTCAGTGTCCCGGCGGGAAACTTGCCGGCTGAATCGAAGGTCACGATGTTGCGCAAGGTCGGGCACTGGGCACGGATGGATTCGATCTTGTTGGCGAGCTGGGCATTCTCGACAAAGATCAAGCTGGCCCCCACGTTGTTGATGATGAATGCGGCCTGTCCGGGCTCGGTCTGGGGATAGATCGGGCAGGTGACCGCACCGAGAGCCAGGCCGGCCATATCCGCGACCAGCCACTCGGGGCGCGTGCGGGACATGATGCAGATGGTGTCGCCGTCGGCGATGTCCAGGCCCTGGAGGCCCAGCGAAACGCGAGTCACCCAGTCCCAGAATTCGGCGTAGGTCCGGCTCACCCAGCCGCCGTCCTTCGGCAGCTTCCAGCGCAGGGCCTCCTTGTCGGGCAGGCGCTCAACCGACCGATAGATGAGGTCCACCACGTTGCGGGCCTTCTGGTCGTCGGGCATCAGCAGCGGCTCGACTTCGTTCCACATGCGTCGCCCAGCCACCGCGGGGGGCTCGGGCGCAGCGGGTACCGCAGTCGTCATCGATGTCTCCTCTCCTCCGGGGTCAGGCGATCTTATGTCCCTGCTCGTCGTACCGATAGAAGCCACGACCCGATTTTCGGCCCAGGTGCCCGGCCGCCACCATCTGGCGCAACAGCGGGGCGGCCCGGAACTTCGGGTCGCCGAAGCCGCGATACAGGACATCGAGGATGCTCAGCATCACGTCGTTGCCGACGAAGTCAGACAGCTCGAGTGGGCCGATCGGGTGGTTCAGCCCCAGGCGGGCTCCGTTGTCGATCCCCTCGGCCGTTCCCGTCCCGTCCATGAGAGCGAAGACCGCCTCATTGATGAACGGCGCCAGCATCCGGTTCACGATGAAGCCCGGGTAGTCCCGGCTCTCAATCACGGTCTTGCCGAGCTGGCCGGCGAACTCATGGCAGGCGGAGGCGGTCGCCTCGGCGGTCTCCAGACCGCGAATGATCTCGATCAATCCCATGACCGGGACCGGCGAGAAGAAGTGGAGGCCGATGAACCGATCCGGCCGATCGGTGGCCGTGGCCAGGGCCGTGATGCTGATGGACGAGGTGTTGGTGGCGAAGATCGCCGCCGCGTCGGCGACGTCGGTGATGGCGGCCCAGCTCTCGCGCTTGAGGGCCTCGTCCTCGAACACCGCCTCGATGACGAGGTCGTGGCCGCCGGCTCCTTCGACCCCCACCCCGGTCTTCACGCGGCCCAGGACCGCGTCCGCGGCCGCCGGTTCGAGCTTGCCCTTCTCGACCTGGCGAGCCAGATTGCCGGCGATCCGCTGCCGCCCCTTGGCCGCCAGGTCCTCCGTCCGGTCGGCGAGGGTGACGGCCTTGCCGGCCGCGGCACTGACCTGGGCGATGCCGTGTCCCATCAAGCCCGCGCCGAGGACGAAGACCCGGTCCAGGCTCATGGCGCGAAAGCCTAGCAGCCGCCGTCAGCCGAGCAGACGGTCGGCGGCACTGAACGGATCCTCGCGTCGCTCGGCCACCGCGGTCACGGCCGCCGCCCAGTCCGCTGACCGAGCCGCTCGCTCGTATGCGCGGGCGGCCACGGCCCGGCGCAGCAGCTCCCCGGCGCGGGTGCGGACCTGCTCGAGCGTGCGGCCCGCGCGATGGGCCTCGATCGCCTCGCGCAGCGGCTCGACGCCTTCGCCGGCGACGGCGATGGAGACCAGCACCGGCGGCGCCGGGCGCGACACGCGGCCGCCCGCGGTGGAAAGCATGGCCCGCAGCTGGCGGGCGGCTCGGTCGGCGCCGGGCCGATCGCCCTTGTTGACCACGATCACGTCGGCGATCTCCAGAAGCCCGGCCTTGATCGCCTGCACCTCGTCGCCCATCTCGGGAACCTCGACCACGACCGTCGTCTCGGCAAGGGTCGCGATCTCGACCTCGGACTGCCCGGCGCCGACGGTCTCGATGACTACCGGGTCGTAGCCGGCCGCGTCCAGGGCGGCAGCCGTGAGCCAGGTCGTGGCCGCCAGCCCGCCCAGCGCGCCCCGCGAGGCCATGGACCGCACGAACACGCCGTCATCGCCGGCGTGGTCCATCATCCGGATCCGGTCACCCATGATCGCGCCGCCGGTCATCGGGGAGCTGGGATCGACGGCGATGACGCCCACCCGCCGGCCGCGGCTCCGCCACGCTGCCACGAGGGCATTGACGAGAGTCGACTTGCCGCTTCCCGGAGGCCCGGTGATCCCCACCAGGTGGGCGTCACGTCCGGCGGCGATGAGGGCTCCGAGCTCGGACGGCGCCAGCGCCCCGTCCTCGAGATCGGTCAGCAGCCGGGCCAGCGCCCGGCGGTCGCCGGCCTGCGCGTCGCGCAGCCGCTCCGCCAGCTCAGGCACGCCGACGGGCGTGCTCCCGGAAGTAGGCCGCCACCTGGCCGATGGTCGTCCCCGGGCCGAACACCTCCGCCACGCCGGCCGCCTTGAGCTTGGCGACATCGGCGTCCGGGATGATCCCGCCGGCCGCCACCAGCACGTCGTCAAGCCCCTTCCCTCGGACGAGCTCCACGATCCGGGGCAGCAGGGTCATGTGGGCACCGGACAGGATGGACAGGCCGACCACGTCGACGTCCTCCTGCTCGGCGGCATCGGCCACCATCTCCGGGGTCTGGCGCAGGCCGGTGTAGATGACCTCGAACCCCTCGTCGCGAAGGCCGCGCGCCAGCACCTTGGCTCCGCGGTCGTGACCGTCCAGGCCGGGCTTGGCGAGCAGGACGCGGATCGGGCGGGAGGACGCGTCGGCGGTCATCGACCCGGCGATTCTAGCCCGGTCGCGTCGCCCGGCACGAGCCCGTCGATCGTGGCCGCCATGTCGACGTCACGCCCGGTCAAGCCCCCGGCGGCCTTGGTGGTGAGCCGAAACGTGACCCGTCGCCAGCGGATGTCGAAATCGGGATGGTGATCGGCCGCCTCGGCGGCATCGGCCACTGCGTTGACCAGGGCCATCGCGTCCCGGAAGGAGGGGCAACGGACCGTCCGGACCAGGGTCTCCCCCTCGCGTTGCCATTCCGGCAGTGCCCGGAGTGCGCCGCCGATCTCATCGGAGGACAGCAGCGGGGCGTACGGCATCGGTTCGGCGGTCGGCCTACCGCTCGGACGAGCGGCCAATGAAGGTCAGGAACTCGGCCCGGGTCTTGGGGTCGCTCCGAAATGTGCCGAGCATGGCGGAGGTGACCATGGTGGCGCCGGGCCGGCGCACCCCGCGCATGGCGATGCACAGGTGGGTCGTCTCGAGCACGACCCCCACCCCCTTGGGTTCCAGTCGGGTCATCAGGAAATCGGCGATCTGCTGGGTCAGCCGCTCCTGGATCTGGAGCCGGTGGGCGAACAGGTCCACCACACGCGGAATCTTCGACAGACCGATGACCGTGCCCCGCGGCAGGTATCCGACGTGGGCGCGACCAAAGAACGGGATCAGGTGGTGCTCGCACAGGGAGTACAGCTCGATGTCGCGGACGACGACCATCTCGTCGTAGTCGACGTCGAAGGCTGCGCCTTGCAGGAGCGTGTCGGGGTCAGTCCGATACCCTGCGGTCAGCTGCTCCAGGGTGCGCCGCACCCGACCCGGCGTGCCGCGCAGACCGTCGCGGTCGGGGTCCTCGCCGATCTCGGCCAGGAGGGTCCGCACCGCCGCCTCGAGTGGAGATGTCCGCGCATCGGGGTCCATGCGCCGATGCTAGCAGCCGATCATGGAGCCCCGGCCGGGCTGGCCCGCTCTTGGGGGCCGCGCTATCGTCAGGTCGTGATCACTGGATGAGCGCCCTGCGCGCGACCTTCGCCGCCGGCGCGGTCGGGATCGGCCTCCTGGCGGGCTGGATCTGGCCACCCCTGGCGGTCGTGACCGTCTGGCCGTTCCTGCTGGTCGTCCCCGGCTGGGCCCTGGTGGCGTGGGGGTGCCGGGGCAGGGCTCGGGTCCCCGCCACCGGCCGGCTCGGGCTGGCCGTCGTCCTGTCGGTGGCGATCTCAGCTCACCTGGCCTGGTGGCTGGCCACCGTGACCGGGGACTATGGGCGCGAGGTCGTGTTTGCCACCGCCGCCGTGCTCGCGGTTCCCGTGCCGCTCGCAGTATGGAAGGCGACGACCCATCCTGGGACGTGGGTGTCGGCCGCGGTGACGCGCGTCCTGCGGGTCGCGCATCGGCATCCCGGCGGCTTGGGGCTCGGCATCGCCACCGCCGCGTGGGTGGGCCTGGTCCTGGCCCGCGGGCTGTGGCAGGTCAACCCACGTGGGATTGACGTGGGCGGGTCGAACTGGAGCGACCTCGGCGTGCACCTGTCGATCGCCCAGTCGGTCAACGCCGGGAACTTCCCGCCCCAGGTCCCGTTCTTCGCCGGCGAGCCGCTGATTTACCACTGGTTCGCCGACTTTCATGCTGCCCTGCTGGCCGCCGCAGCCGGATTCTTCGCGGTGCCCGTCTTCGTCGCCCAGTCCGCGGTGCTGGCAGGATCGCTGGCTTTGGTCGTCCACGGGCTGACGCTGGCCCTCGTCCGCGACTGGTCCGCCCGCCGCACCGCATTCCTGGCCACCCTCCTGGTCGTGCTGGGCGGCGGACTGGGTTGGATGCGGCTCGTGGGTGACCTGGCAAACGGTTACGGGGCGCCCTGGGATCTCCTGATGACCCATGCCTACGACAACCAGTGGCTGACCGACTGGCCGTACTTCTCGATCCCGTCGGTGATGACCACCGGGCTCCTGGTCCACCGGGCCACGACCGCGGGCCTGCCGCTGTTGGTCGGAGCCATCCTGCTCATCGTGGCGGGACTGCCGTCCGCACGGCGTCGGCGCGCGGGCTATACGGACCATCCGCGCCCCATCATCCTGTCTGGGGTGGCGGGCGCACTGCTGGCGCCGTTCCACTTCTTCTTCTTCCCGGTCGTCCCCCTCCTGGTCCTCGGTTGGGTGGTGGTCAGTGGACGACTCCTGGACCGAACCGCGCCGCTCCATGCGCTGCGCTTCGCAGTGCCGTTCCTGCTGGCCATCCCGTTCGCGTTGGCGGCGTTCAGCCAGGCCACCGGTTCGGGCTGGCTCCGGCTGGTGGCGGGCTGGCCCACCGCGCCGGTGGGCGATGGCCCTGGCGCCGTCCTCTTCTTCTACGCCACCAACCTGGGGGTCCCGTTCGCGTTGGCCCTGCTGGCCCTCGCCCTGCGCCAGACACCGGCGCGCGCCTTCCTGGCCCTGTGGATCGCGATCCTGTTCCTGATCCCGAACGTGGTGCAGGTCAGCTTCGTGTCGTTCGACATGAACAAGTACTTCCAGGCGATGTGGATCGCGGTCGCCGTCCTGGCCGGCTGGCTCCTGGCTCGCGCGGGTGGCCTGGTCGTCGCGGGGGTTCTGGTCGTGACCCTCGCTTCACCGGTGCTGGCGTCGGTGCATACGGCGTTCTCGCAGAACTTTCTGATGAGCTCCGACCAGCTGGCCGCCGCGACCTGGATCGCGGAGGAAACGCCGGAGCGGGCGGTCTTCGTGACCGACGACTGGATCATCGCTCCCACCGACCCGGTGGGCCGTCTGCGCCTGACCAGCTTCGGGCCGTACATCGCGAACCTCGGCTACCACCCGGGGGCGCGCCAGGCTGCGGTCCGCGCGATCCGATGCGGGGGCGATGCGGCGCGGGCGGCGGAATTGATGCGCTCGTTCGGAGCCGAATACGTCATCGCGGAGGAGGGCCCCAACTGCGAGGCACCCGTGGATTTCGCGGCCAGCGACGAGTTCACGGAGGCCTACACCAACCGGACGGTCAGGGTATTCCGCCTCCTGCCTCGGTAGATGCGCCGACCCGCGCCCGCGGGCGACGCGGCCACAGCGCCCACGCCACGCCGAGGACCAGGCCAAGAGCGCCGATCATCGCACCGAGTCGCACCTCCCACAGCGTGAGCTCACTGACCAGCATGTGACTCCCCGCCGGCACCGGCACGAGACGGCCCCCGAGCGCCTCGTACTGCCGGGCTTCCTCACCGTCGAGCGTAACCTGCCAGCCGGGCCACCACGCGCTGTCGAAGAATACCCAGCCCGGGGCCGGCGCCTCCAGCGTCACGTCGTGACGCAGCGCCGATCGGTCGATTGTGCGCACCGACTGCGCCGCGTCGACCACCGCCTCCGCATCGAGGTCCACATGGATGGCATCGGTGGACGCTTCGTTGGCCGGGATGGAGGCCAGGGCCTCGGGAATCCAATACGGCGGACTGGTCGTCCCGACGACGGCGCACACGTACGCGCGCTGTGATCGATCGATGGCCACCACCCGTCCGGAACAGGGCGCCTCGAAGGTCACCACCCGGTCAATCCCGACCGCCCGCCGCAACGGGCCTGCCGGGCCCTCGGCGCGAAGGCCCCGAACGAGATCATCAACCGCGTCGATGTTCAGCGATGTGAACATCGCGATGTCCGGGACGCCCGCCGCGGCCAATTGGTCCGGCATGCCCGGATAAAACGACGGAGCTCCCATGGTCAGGACCCGATGCGCACGCTGCGCCTGGAGCATCGCGACGAAGGACGAGTCGGCGCCGCTGAACTCGGCCTCCGGACGCAGCGGATTGACGGTCGGCGATAGCAGGGCCAACGGCGCCGCGGCCAGCAGGACGGCCATGAACGGCACCGCGGGCGAGCGGGGACGACTGATCAGGATGGCCGCCGCGAGACCCAGGCCAAGCTCGAGGAGCATGGGCCACGGGGTCGACAATGCGGCAATGGCGAGACCTCGAATGCCATCCACGGCATCCGGACCGACCTGCCACCAGGAAAGGACGGTGAGCCAGTCGAAGGCGGTCGGAGCAAATTGCGCCAAGGCGGTCGCGACGATGTAAGCCCCCACCACCCCACCCATGACCAGCAAGCCCCACCGCCAGCTGGCGGGGTGGCGACCCATGCGAGACACGCCAATGGCAGCCAGGACCCCGATCGCGACGGAAACCACCATGTACGAGCGCACCGGAGAACGGAGACCGTTCAGCACCGGAGCGTCTTGCCAGAATGCGGGCTGGAGAGCGGCGATCGCCGGGATCAGGACCATGAGGCCGGCTAGCGCCAGCCACCGCCTGGCGCGCCTGGTTGGGGCTCCCGCCCCCGCCAGGGCCAACACCGGCAGGCCGACGTACAGGCCCGCGTTGAGGAGCGGAAAATGGCCGTCCGGGTACCACGTCGTGGAGTAGTCCCAATCGCCGCCGGAGGTCTGAAGGAATGCATTCGCGAATCCCAGACCCAGGACGTCGAACACGGTCCAGGCATTGCCGAACAGCTCATTGGCGGGCAGACCGCTCGCCCGATCGGAGATCTCGAGCAGGAGGTAGGTCGGAATGAGCTGCGCCGCTCCCACCGCGACACCGATCCCGCCGAACACCGCCATGCGGCCAAGTGACGGCAGCCACGGTTGGCGCGCGAGCATGACCACGGACGCGAGGCCCGTGAGCAGCCAAGTCTGCGGATGCCCGGCAAACGCCTGAATCCCCCAAAGGAGGCCGGCGGCGAGGACCTCCGTCCGTCGCGGTGGCCGCCGGGCAGAGAGCGGCAGGAGCACCCACGGCAGCCAAGCGAAGGACGCCGTCAGATTCCACCACTCGAGCTTGGTGACCGTGGCTCCGCACAGGACGACAACCACCGCCGCCACCAGGGCGCCGGCCCGAGAACCGGCCACCCGCAGCGACAGCACACCGACGCCGACCCCGGTCATGGTCAGGTGCAGGAGACGTGTCACGTCAATCGCGACTAGCGGCTCCAGCTGGAAGATGAGCCAGTTGGGGGGATAGAAGGCGCCGATCTGACCTTCGGCGTACAGCGGGAACCCGAGGCCGAGGTCGTTCTCCCATAGCGGCAGCTGGCCCTGCCGGAGTGCCTCGTGGAAGAAGGCGGCCAGCGGATAGTGGATCTTCGGCATGTCCAGGTTCCACAACCACCCGTCGGCACCAAAGCTGACGCGAGCGGCCAGGACGGCAGCGGCCGCGCTGACCGCGACGAGGGCCACTCCGGTGAGCACGGCAGGCCGGGCTACCAGCGCTTGCACGCCTCGTATGATGGCTCAGGTGAGCCTCCCGCCACGCGACCGCCCGCTCGAGGCGTCTCTGGTCGCCAGCGGCTCCGTTGTCGCCTTCGAGCACGTCACCAAGCGCTACGGGAACGGCCCGCCGGCGGTGACCGATCTCTCGCTCGAGATCCGCGCCGGGGAGATCTGCGTCCTGGTCGGCCCGTCGGGGTGCGGCAAGACGACGACCATGAAGATGGTCAACCGCCTGGTAGAGCCGACATCGGGTCGGGTAACGATTGATGGGGCCGATGTCGCGTCCCTGCCGCCGGTCGACCTGCGGCGCCGGATCGGCTATGTCATCCAGCAGGTGGGGCTCTTCCCGCATCTGACGGTCGCCGAGAACGTGGCCGTCGTGCCGCGCCTGCTGGGCTGGGGGGAGGCCCGAATCAGGGCCCGGGTGGAGGAGCTCCTGGAGCTGGTCGGGCTCGATCCGGGCGCCTACCGGTCCCGCTATGCCGCGGCCCTGTCCGGCGGCGAGCGCCAGCGGGTGGGAGTGGCGCGGGCGATGGCCGCCGATCCCAGCGTCCTGCTCATGGACGAGCCGTTCGGGGCGGTGGATCCAATCCGCCGCGAGCGCCTCCAGAACGAGTTCCTCCGCCTGCAGGCGCGGCTGCGCAAGACGATCGTGTTCGTCACCCACGACGTGGATGAGGCGATCAAGATGGCCGACCGGATCGCGATCCTGCAGGTAGGTGGCGTCTTGGCCCAGTACGACAGCCCCGATCGCCTGCTGGCTGCCCCCGCCAGTCCGTTCGTCGAGCACTTCGTTGGCGCTGACCGCGGACTGAAGCGCTTGTCCCTGGCTCGCGTCCGCGATCTCCCGCTCGAATCGCCGGTCACGGTCGCCGTCGGCGAGTCCTTCGCCGCGGCCCGTCGGCGACTGCCGGATAGGACGACGTGGGCCCTGGTCATCGACGCCCAACACAGGCCGCTGGGCTGGATCGCGGCCGACGACCTGGCCGGCGAGGGCACGGTCGACGCGGCCATGGCCGTCCCCGGATCCACACTCCTCCAACCCGAGTCGACCCTGCGCGACGCGTTGTCGGCCATGCTGGTCTCCTCGGTCCAGCTGGGCGTGGTGGTGGACGAGCACGACGCGGTGCTCGGGGTCATCAGCGTGGCCGCCATTTCGCGGACCCTGCAGGACGGCGCCGGGAGCCCGCCGCTATGACCGAAGAGGCGCCCTTCTTCCGCCTGGACTGGGTCCTCGACAACCTGGACATGCTGGCCCAGCGCACCGCGGAGCACGTGGTGCTGACCCTCATCGGTGTCGGGTTCGGCGTCCTCATCGCGTTTCCGGTGACCCTGCTCATCCATCGGCGCCGGCGGCTCATCGGCCCGGTCCTCGGCTTCGCGGGCGTCCTGTACGCCATTCCCAGTCTCGCCCTGTTCGGCCTCCTGATCCCGGTGACCGGCATCGGGCTCGTGACGGCCGAGATCGCGCTGGTCAGCTACACGCTCCTGATCCTCATTCGCAACGGGCTGGCCGGACTGGACGGCGTCGCGCCCGAGATCGTGGAGGCGGCGACGGGGATGGGCCACACCCGCATCCAGCAGCTGTGGCGTGTCCAGCTTCCGCTGGCCATCCCGGTCATCGTCGCCGGCATCCGGATCGCAACCGTGACCACCATCGGGCTGGTGGCCGTGACCGCCCTCATCGGCCAGGGTGGTCTGGGATTTGTGATCATCACCATCGGCATCAACCGCTTCTTCCCGACCGCCATCCTGGTGGGCGTCGGGCTGTCCGTCGTGCTGGCCGTGCTTGCCGATCGCGGCCTGGTGCTCGCCGAACGGGCGCTGACGCCCTGGGCGCGCGCCGGATCCGGAGAGGGCTGACGGGATGGACTTCCTGGCCGAGGTGGCCGCCTGGTTCACCGACCCGGCCAGCTGGTCTGGCCGCGACGCCATCCCGGCCCGGGTTGGCGAGCACGTGGCCCTGTCGGGCGTCTCCCTCCTGGCGGGCCTGGCCATCGCCCTGCCCCTGGGACTGTTCATCGGCCACACCCGGCGCTGGGCCGGCGCCGTGGTCGCCATCACCAACGTGGGGCGGGCGGTCCCATCGGTGGGAATTCTCGGTCTCGCCCTCCCGCTCACCCTCCAGCTGGGCTGGGGCATCGGGGTGCCTCCCACGCTCCTGGCGCTGACCGTGCTGGCGATCCCGCCCATCGTCCTGAACGCCTACGTGGGCATTCGCGACGTCGAACCGGACCTGGTGGAGGCGGCTCGTGGAATGGGGATGCGCGAGTCCCAGGTCCTGCGTCGAGTGGAGCTGCCCATCGGGCTGCCGGTCATCCTGGCCGGGGTCCGGACCGCGTCGATCCAGGTCATCGCCACTGCCACCCTGGGCGCCATCCTGTCCACCGGCGGCCTGGGCCGCTACGTCGCTGACGGCCTCGCCCGTCAGGATTACCCCCTGATGTTCGGCGGGGCGCTTCTGGTCATGACCCTGGCTCTGACCAGCGAGGCGCTCTTCGCGCTCGCGCAGCGCTCCGCCGTGTCACCGGGACTGCGGGGCGCCTCCGCTCGCCTTCCCGAGACGGGAGCAGCGGGCCTCGCCCTGTAACCGCCGTCCGGCGAACGGTGGTAACTGCTAAACTCCGCGGGCGGGCACGCGTTGGGCGGAGCCCGGGTCGGCGCGAACCGATCGAGAACCATAGAGGAGGACCCAATGCGGAAGATCCGCATGCTCGCCGTCGGGGCGACTGCGCTGGCGCTGCTGCTCAGTGCCTGCCAGCCGGGTGACGGCAGCAGCCCAAGACCGAGTTCCGGCGCACCCTCGACACCCGCGGAACTCCCCACCGTGATCGTCGGCTCGGCCGACTTCGACGAGTCGGCCATCGTGGCCGAGATTTACGCTCAGGCCCTGGAGGCCGCCGGATTCACCGTCGAGCGCCACCTGTTCTTCGGGACCCGGGAGACGACCCTGCCGGCCCTGGAGAGTGGCGAGCTGAACCTCATGCCGGAGTACATCGGTTCCCTGACCGAGGCGCTGGAGGCGACCGCGGACGCCGACCCGGCGGTCACGTTTTCTAACCTGAATGCCGCTCTGGCGGACCGCGGCCTGGCAGCCTTCAACTTCTCGCCCGGGCAGGACTCGGACGGGTTTGCGGTGACCGCCGAGACGGCCCAGGCGTTCGACCTGGCGACGATGAGCGACGTCGCGCCGATAGCCGACCAGTTCACCTGGGGGCTGCCCCCGGAGTGTGCCGAGCGGCCGCTCTGCGGGATCGGCTTGGAATCTGTGTACGGCATCGACGTGACCGCCATCCGGGTTGAAAACCTGGCGCCCTGCAGTGCCGCCATGGCCGAGGCGCTCAACGCCGGAGCCATCGGCGTCGCGCGGGTGTGCACGACCCAGGCGCAGATCGCGCAGTACAACCTCGTCGTGCTGGAGGACGACCAGGGCTTGAATCCGGCTCAAAACCTGGCCCCCGTGGTGACGGAGGATCTGGCGGCCGCCGGGGGCGACCTGCTGGAGTCCACCCTGAACGCTGTTTCGGGCGAATTGACCACGAAGGAGCTGAGCGAGCTCAATCTCCTGGTCAGCGTCGAACTCCAAGACCTGGCGGAGGTGGCTCAGGCCTGGCTGGAGGACCGCGGGTTGATCTGACGGCTGCGCTCAGAGCAGCCCAGACCGATGGTGGCCGGCCGCGAGGCCGGCCACCTTTATGCTTGTAACGATGGATCAGCGATGGGTCGCCGATGAACGAGCACCTGGATCTCGCTGACTGGAGACGGCGGGTATCGGCCCTGTACGCCGAGCTGCGCGCCGACGCGGATCCAGGCCCGGATAACCTGGCGGTATTCCGGGGCGTAAAGGACGAGCTGTTCCGCAACCATCCCCAATCACCGATCCCCGCGGCCGAGCGCCCGGCTTTCAGCGGGCTCGCCTACTGGCCGCACGACCCGGCGCTCCGGCTGACGGCCACCCTGGAGCCCGATCCGAAGGGGCCACCGCTCGACCTGCCGGTGTCCACCGGAGACCCGTTCGCGTTCAGCCGGATCGGCTGGGTGAGCTTCGAGGTGAGCGGGTCGGTCCAGCGCCTGGGGGTCTACTGGCTGGCGGGATACGGGGGCGGGATCTTCATCCCGTTCCGCGACGCGACCAGCGGGGTGGGCACGTACGGCGGCGGGCGCTACCTGTGGGACTCGGTCAAGGGCGCCGACCTCGGGTCAGACGGGGATCGGCTGGTGCTTGACTTCAACTATGCATTCCACCCTTCGTGCACGTACGACCCCCGATGGAGCTGCCCGCTCGCGCCGCGCGACAACTGGCTCGCCGTGGCCATTCAGGCCGGCGAGCGGCTCGACACCGGCTTGGACGGCCGTCTGCCATGAGCCAGGCGCCGGGCGAGCTTCCCGCCTTCGGCACGCCCGGGCGGTGCCTGAAGTGCGGACGCCCGATCGACCTCCAGGAGACGATGTGCGATGTCTGCAACCGCGCCGGCATGACGGCGCCGGCCGCGACCCAGATGCACGGAACGGTGGCGGTGGCGATCGTGGGCTCGGTCGTCGCCATGGGCGTGGTGGCCTCGATCCTGGTGGGTGGGGTCGGGCCGTTCACCAGTGACGTGCTGGCGGTGGGCCCGGTGGCCGAGGCATCGGTCGTGGTGACGCTGCAGGTCAACAACCAGGGATCGCGGGCGGGACGCGCTCGGTGTGAGCTGACCGCCGTCAACGGAGCGGGCAGCCCGGTGGCGCGGACGGTGGCCCTGTCGCCGCAGGTGCCGGCCGGGGGCTCCGTTCCCTTCGACGCCCAGATCCCGGGATTGACCACCGACCCGTCCCGGGTCGTGGTCCGCTGCCAGTGACAGCTCTTCGCGCCATCCTCATTGGCGGAGTCGCGATCGTGGCGGCCATCGCCGTCATTTCCCAGCTCTTCGGCGCCAGCCCGTCACTGTTTCCCGACCCGGTGTTCGACCAGGCGGTGTACGACGAAGCGGGGGTGCTGGACGCCGCCACCGAAACGATCCTCGAGCAGCGGATCGATGCCCTCGAGGCGCGGAGCGGAGCGGAGGTCGCCATCTACCTCCAGGTCGACCCGAGCCAGGACTTCGAGACCAATGTCGCCTTGGCTGAGGCCCTGATGAACGAGTGGGGCGTCGGCCGCGCCGGATACGACGATGGATTCGTGATCCTGGTCAGCTTCGAAGAGGACCTGGTCCACGGGGTGATCAGCACCTATGCCGGCAGCGGCTTCAAGGCCGCGTACCTGTCGGTCGATGACCAGGAGCGTCTCATCAATCAGGTCATGGCGCCCGACTTTCGCGCGGGGCAGGTGGGGGCCGGCCTGATGGCTGCCCTAGAGGAGGCGGAGGCCGCCGTGACCCCCGCAGCCACCGAGCGCCTGGAGACGTACCGGCAGGTCAACGCCCTCATCGGCATCCCGGGCGGGATCCTGGCCCTGGTCCTGACCGGCGGGACGGCGTTCGTCGCCTGGCGCCGTCACGGGGATGATCCGGAGCTCATCGATTCGCGTTCGGTGCTCATGGCCGGGCCGCCCGCCGAAATGACTCCGCCGCTGGCGACGGTCCTCCGTGAGGGGCGGGCCGGATCGAACGCCCTTCGCACACTCCTCGTGGAGCTCGCTGGCGGCGGCCTCATCCGGTTCCGGAACCTGGATCGAGCCAAGGAGGTCAAGTCCACCGACAATCCGGATCCCCTGACCGATCCAGCCCTGGACGTGCTGGACCCGCCAGTCGACCGGCCACTGCCGTCGGGCCCACTGGGCGAGGCCTACCGCGAGCTTGTGGTCCGCGGCGGGTCCATGCGGTCACTGCGCCGGGAAGCGCTGTGGGGGGTCAACCAGGCGCTCGATCCGATGAAGCGTCAGCTCGAGCAGGAGGCGGTCCGCCTGGGGTGGCTGACGCGCCTCCCGACCCCGGAAATCACCCGCTGGGTGTTCCTCGGGGTCGTTGAGGCCGCCGTCGGCGTCGGAGCCATCTTCCTGGGCAACACGATCCCGATGAGCGGGCTGACCCTGGTTGGAGGCGCGCTCGTCGCCGGAGGATTGGTGACGGGGGCCTTCGGCCTTCAGATGTCCAAGCGAACGCCGAACGGAGCGTACGTGGACGCCATGCTGAAGGCTTACCGCCGCACTCTCGAGAAGACCTTGGAGCAGGCGCGGTCCATGGCCGAAGTGGTGCAGGATCCGACCGTGCGGGTGCTGGCCGACACGCCCGACAAGGCCGTGGTGTGGGGCGTGGCACTCGGACTGCACCAGGAGGTGGGCGAGGTCCTGGCCCGTGAGATGGCCGACCCCCAGACCCAGGCCATGAGCCAATCCTCGGGCGCCTATTACCCGATGTGGTTGGGCTCATCCACAGCGTCGGGGGCCGGCGATGGCGGCGGAGGCCTCTTCTCGGGGTCGGGCATCCCCGACATCGGAGGCATGTTGGGGACCGTGGGCAGCATCGGGTCCGCCCCGTCGTCGTCCAGCGGCGGAGGCTTCGGTGGCGGCGGAGGCGGCGGGGGCGGGGGCGCCAGCGGCGGCTTCTAGGCGCGCATTACAAACTGAGTGGCGCGTTTTTCAAACTTTGGGTATCGTGGCTGCATGACATATGACCGCGACCGCCGGCCCCGCCGGCCAGACGACCGTCGGCCGGGCCCCGACCGCTATCGGCCAAGCGACCGGCCTGGCCCGCGCCGCGGACGGCCGCCGTTCCAGTCCGGGCCGCGACCGCCATTCGACTCCGGACCCCGACCTCCGCGGCCCGGCGGCCCCGACGAGGGCGCCATGTCGCTTCGCCTCGATCCGCGGCACCTGGGCACCCTGCGCGCCCTCGCCTCCGAGGCCGGGGTGCGCCCCGGGGAGCTGGTGACGCTGTGGGTCACCGAGCGGCTCGACGCCGAGCGCCGCGGGGCTCCGTCCCCCATCGACGTCGGGCCGGTGCTCGAGTCGTTGAACGATCGAATCGAAGCATTGACCCGGCGCGTCGACGGGCTGGCGTCCCGCGACGCCACTCCAGCCGCCAGTGGCGCGACGAGCGCCGCGGCCGGCACGGCCGATCCGGTGATGGCCGAACCGGCGCCGCCCCGGCGCCGCGGCCGCCCGCCAAAGTCCGCATCCACCCCGGCCGCGACGAGGAAGGTCAACCGCGCCCGGGGCAAGAACCCAGCGATCCCGTTGCACGAGGAGATCGCGGCTGTTCTGGCCGAGCGCGGACCGCTGAGTGCGGGCGAGCTGGCGGAGGCTGTGATCGCCCGCGGCATCTACGCACCGCCTCGCAGCGGCAAGCCGTTGGACGCGACCGCGGTCAGCGTCCGGGTCTCGAACCCCCGCTATCGGAGCCGATTCACGCGCCGCGAGGGAAAGATCGGCCTCGCCGGCTAGTCCTCCAGGACGAACGTCACCAGGATATTGACCTGGAACTCCAGTTCCCCATCCGCGCCGACGCTGACCCTCATTTCCTTGATCCACGCGCTCTTCACGCCCCGCAAGGTGCGTCGCGCGCGGGCAATGCCCTGCCGCACCGCGTCCTCGAAGCTCTCATTCGAGGTGCAGCTGAGCTCGGTAACCCTGGCAACCGACATCGGTTCCTCCTCCACAGACACTGGCGCCTGGTCTTGGCCGACCCGAGTCTAGCCCGACCCGGGCTCGGCGATGGTCAGGATGCGGGCCGGGTTCTCGACCGTCATCCGCTCCAGCTCGCCCTCCCCGACGGCCGCCGTCCGGAGCGCCGGCAGGAAATGCTGCTGGAGGTAGGTGTACCCAAAGCCGCCATTCACCTTGAGCTGCATGTCATGGCATACGTCCTGGCTTAGCAGGATCTGCGCGCCGAAACCGCGGTCCAGCAACTCGACCAGCAGCTCCACGATCCGCGGCTCGCGTGGCTCGTCCACCGGGTCGAACCGATGACCGAGAAAATCGAACTCGAGGTTCGCGCCACGCTCGAGGATGGCGAGGTAGTGATCGAGGTCCGGCCACGAGTCGGCGTGACCGATCACGACCCGCTGCGGATCAACTCCCTCGTCCAGGAAGATCTGCAGCTGCGCGCGGCCAACCGCGGACTGGACGCCATGGGTGGTGATCGCCATCCCCGTTCGCTGGGCGGCGCGGGCGGCTGCCCGGTGCACCCGCTCCTCGATGGCGCTGACCCAGGGCTTGTCCGTTCCGATCTCACCGATGATGCCGGGCCGGACGCCCGTCTCGCCGACCCCCTGCTCGAACTCGCCCACCAGCTCATCGGCCAGGTCGTCCACGGTGCGCCGATCGATCCCGGCCTCAACCGGGTAGTACGGCGCGTGATACCAGCCACATCCCATCACGATCTGAACGCCGGTGCGGTTTGCCAGGCGCCGCAGCCGCTCTGGATCGCGGCCGATGCCGGGCAGCGTGACATCGACCAGCGTGTGTCCGCCTCGGCGCCGAAAGTCGCGTAGCTCCTCGGCCACCGTCAGTTCGTCGGCGGCCAGCTCCCAGTAATCGAACCGGCCCGGGATGTGCCACAGCGATATCGTCGTGTGCTCGTGGGGAAGCGCAAACCCGACTCGCTCCGCGGGGATCGGTCCAGAAACGGTCATCACCCGGGGGGCCATGGCTGTACCTCGGTTGGGGGCGTCGGTCGGGATCAGCGAGCCGCCGACGTCTCGGTGAAGGTTGGCGCGGCCATGTTGCCACTCCGCGCCCGCGACGCGCAAAAGGGCTACCCCGGAGTATCGGCAAGTGCTACAACACCCCGGACGGCCGCCCAAGTCTGACGGCCCACACCATTGGAGGTCCGTGGAGCCATGAACCAGCGGCCAACAGGGGTCACCATCCTCGCTATCCTGGCGTTTGTAGGAGGCATCCTCTCGATACTCGGCGCTCTTGCCCTGCTGGGTCTCGGTGGCTTCCTGGCAGGTGCCGAGTTCGGAGGACTGGCGGTCTTCTTCGGAATATATGCGTTGGTCTGGGGAGCGCTGGCGCTCTGGATCGGTTGGGGCTTCTGGCAGCTGCGGCCGTCCGCGTGGCGATGGGGCATCATCCTGATGGTGATCGGGGCAGTGATCACGATCATCCAGATCCCCCTCGGTTACAGCGGCGGCATTGCCAGCGCGGCTATCTCGGTCGCCATCGACCTGGCAGTCATCTACTACCTGACCACGCCCGCCGTCCGCGCCGCCTTCGGACAGTCGACTTCTGGCGGCATGATGGACGCGGTCATGGGGGCCTTTGGCATGGGCGGGGGAGGATCGGCCGCGGCAACTTCGGCTCCGACCGCGGCCCCGTCGGCCGAACCGCCGGCCATCAGCGCGCCGCCCGAACCGCCGGCCATGAGCCCGCCAGCGGCCAGCTCGTGGAGTGGCTCGGCCGGGTCGTCGACCGGCGGCGAGACGTCGTCTGGCGGCGAGGCGGCCGCGCGCGATGAGGACGAAAAACTCTAGCGATTCCATCCACCCCGCACACGACACCTCTCGTGGGCGCCCGGCGGTCCGCCGCCGAGGCGCCCACAATGGTTCTGTGACCGTCGCCGTCGCCATATGACCGCCGACCGGCCCACCGACAACGGCGCCCAGCTGTGGGCGGGCGCCCAGGCCGAGCTCGACGCCGTGGCCGAGCGCCTGGGCCTGGACGACGGGATGCACCGCGTCCTGCGCGTCCCGAAGCGCGAGCTGGAGGTCCACTTCCCGGTGCGCTTCGATGATGCCCACGTGGAGGCGGTCACCGGCTGGCGCGTCCACCACAACATCAACCGCGGACCCTCCACCGGTGGCGTGCGCTACACCGCCGACCTGACCCTGGACATTGTCCGCGCCAACGCGATGTGGAACACCTGGAAGGCGGCCCTGGTCGAGATCCCGTACGGGGGCGCCTTCGGCGGCGTGGTGATCAACCCCAAGAAGCTGTCCGCCCACGAGCGGGAGGGCTTGACGCGCCGCTACACGACCGAGATCAGCCCCCTCATCGGTCCCAGCCAGGACATCCCCATGCCGGACGTCAACACCGACGAGCAGACCATGGCCTGGATGATGGACACCTTCTCGATGCATCGCGGCTACACGATCCGCGGCGTGGTGACCGGCAAGCCTCCGTCCATCGGCGGCTCGCGCGGACAGCGGGAGGCCGTCAGCCGCGGGGCGCTGCGGGCGATCCAGGCCGTGGCTGGCCAGCACGCGGTGGCACTGGACGGGGCCCGCGTCGTGGTGCAGGGCTTCGGGCGGGTGGGCACCATCCTGGCCGAGATGCTGGCCGCGGCCGGCGCCCGGGTCGTGGCCCTTGCGGACGACCGCCACGCGGTCCGGAATGCCAACGGCATCGCCATCGGGTCGGCCGTCGCGCACATGGCCGAGCGGGATACGATCGCTGAGCTGCGGGGTGCCGAAGCCATGGACCGCCGCGAGGTCTTCGCAGAGCCATGCGAGATCCTCATCAGCGCCGGCCTCTCGCACCAGATCACCCGGGCCAACGCACCCGGGATCCAGGCCCGGATCGTGGCCGAGGCCGCGAATGGGCCGACCACGCCGGAGGCGGATCGCATCCTGCGCGACAAGGGGGTCATCGTCATCCCCGACATCCTGGGAACGGCGGGTGGCTTCGTGGTCGGCTACTTCGAGTGGGTGCAGGACCTGCAGTCCTTCTTCTGGACCGATGCCGAAGTGGCGGCTGAGCTCGACCGCGTGATGGATGACGCCGCGCGCGCGGTGATGGCGGCCGCCGAGCAGCACCACGCGGACCTGCGCACGGCCGCCCTGATGGTGGCCGTGGGGCGCACGGCCGACGCGACCACCCTCCGCGGCCTCTACCCGTAGGGGTGGGTGGCGACGTCGCGGAGTTGCCACTCGAAGAGCCAGCCTCGAAGATGACAGCGTGAGCGAAGGACCGGGCCCCGAGCGCAAGCCACGCTTCACGACCCAGTCGGGGGTCGAGATCAATCGCGTCTACACCGCTGCCGACCTGCCCGATTGGGATCCCGCGCGCGACTTGGGCGAGCCAGGCCAGCCACCGTTCACACGGGGTATCCACGCCACCGGCCACCGGGGGCGGCTGTGGACGATGCGGATGTTCGCCGGGTTCGGCGCGGCCGAAGATACGAATGCCCGCTTCCGGCGCCTCATCGCGGAGGGTGGGACCGGTCTATCAATCGCGTACGACATGCCAACCCTGTACGGGTACGACCACGACGACCCGCATGCCGCGGGCGAGTTCGGGACCTGCGGCGTGGCGGTCAGCAGCCTGGCCGACATGGAAATCCTGTTGTCGGGGCTGCCGATCGGCGAGATCAGCACCTCGATGACCATCAACTCGCCGGCGGCCATGATCTGGGCCATGTACCTGGTCGCCGCCGAGAAGGCAGGCGTCCCCCGCGCCGAGCTCACCGGCACGCTCCAGAACGACATCCTCAAGGAGTTCATCGCCCAGAAGGAGTACATCTTCCCGCCTGCCCCCTCGCTGCGCCTGGTCACCGACACGGTCGAGTTCGGGACCCGCGAGATGCCGCGCTGGAACACGATCAGCATCAGCGGCTATCACATCCGGGAGGCGGGCTCGACGGCGGTCCAGGAGCTGGCGTTCACGATCGCCGACGGGATCGCGTACGTGGAGGACGCCCGGGCCCGCGGACTGCGCTTCGACGACTTCGCGCCACGCCTGTCGTTCTTCTTCAACAGCCACAACGACTTCTTCGAGGAGGTCGCGAAGTTCCGGGCCGCGCGCCGGATGTGGCACCGGTTGTGCGTCGAGCGCTTCGGGGCCGAGAACGAGCGCTCGACCTGGATGCGGTTCCACACCCAGACCGCGGGCGTGTCGCTGACGGCCCAACAGCCGCTGAACAACCTGACCCGGGTCGCGATCCAGGCCCTGGCCGCGGTCCTGGGTGGCACCCAGTCGCTGCATACCGATGCGTACGACGAGGCGTGGGCGGTTCCCTCGGAAGCGGCCGCCCTGCTCGCTCTGCGCCAGCAGCAGATCCTGGCCGAGGAGTCGGGGGTGGCGAACACGGTGGACCCGTTGGGGGGCTCGTACTTCGTGGAGGCACTCACCAACCAGACCGAGGCCGCTGCCTGGGACTACATCCGGCGCATCGACGAGATGGGCGGCATGCTGCGGGCCGTGGAGGACGGGTTCCCGCAGGCCGAGATCGCGGACGCGGCCTATGTCCAGAGCCGCGCCCTGGAAGACGGGGAGCACCAGATCGTGGGGGTCACCCGGTACGTCGACCGCGACGAGGAGCTGGGCGTCCCGCTGCTGGAGATCACTCAGGACATGGAGCGGCGCCACCTGGACCGGTTGGCGCGGGTCCGGGCCGAGCGTGACGCGGACGCGCATGCGCGGGCCGTGACCCGGTTGCAGGAGGAGGCGGCCCGACCGGCCGTCAATCTCATGCCGGCCATCGTCGAGGCGGTCGAGGCCTACGCCACCATCGGCGAGATGTGCGGCGTTCTACGCGGTGTCTTCGGGGAGTACCGCGAGCCCCTCGCCGTCTGAGCGCCGTGGACGTTCACCTCGTCGACGCCACCTTCGAGCTGTTCCGCGCCTACCACTCCCGGCCGGCTGAGCGCGGCCCGGATGGCCGCCCGGTCAACGCCGTCCGCGGCCTGGTCGACTCCCTGCTCAGCCTGCTGCGCGAGCCGGATGTGACCCACGTCGGTGCCGCCACCGACCACGTCATCGAAAGCTGGCGCAATGACGTGTATCCGGGCTACAAATCCAGCGCCGGGGTCCCGCGCGATCTGCTGGCCCAATTCGCCGATGCCGAGCGCGCCATTCGGGCGCTGGGCATCACCTGCTGGGCCATGGTCGAGGATGAGGCCGACGACGCCCTGGCCACGGTCACCGCCCGGCTGGCGACCGACCCTGGGGTCGAGCGGATCGTGATCTGCAGCGTGGACAAGGATCTTGCCCAGTGTGTCCGCGGGGATCGGATCGTCCTCCGCGACCGGATGCGCAAGATCACCTACGACGAGGCGGGGGTGGTCTCCAAGTTCGGCGTCCGCCCGACCAGCATCCCCGACTACCTGGCCCTCGTCGGCGACAGCTCCGATGGCTATCCGGGCCTCCCCGGTTGGGGCGCCCGGAGCGCGGCCGCGGTCTTGGCCCGGTGGGAGCACCTGGAGTCCATCCCCGACGATCCGCTGACCTGGGAGGTCGACGTGCGCCGGACGGGACGGTTGGCCGCGACCCTGCGCCAGCACCGGGACGATGCCCTCCTATACCGCCGGCTGGCCATCCTGGGCACCGATTCGGATGCTCCCGGCACGCTGGCCGACCTCGCTTGGCGCGGCGTGCCGCGCGAGCCATTCCTGGCCCTGTGCGCGGAGTTCGGCTTCGAGTCGGTTCCGGGGCGCGTCCACCGCTGGGCCTGATCGGATCGGTACCCTCGCCGCCTCAGAGCCCGGACCTTTGACCCGGCTGACCCCGGCGCTGCCCGCCGATACCGTGGGAGGCGATGCTGCGCCGTGCTTTGGCGGCGTCGCTGCTGGCCGCGGCCACCCTCCTGGGCAGCGGGTTCCCGGGGCAGATCGCTCCTGCGACCGCATCCTCGTGCAGTGGTTGGACCAGCCAAGCGACCCCGCCCCCCACCATCCGTGTGTTTCGGGCTGCCACCGGAGCGGTCGACACGGTCGACTTCAAGGTCTACACCAAGAACGTCCTGAGCCGCGAGTGGATCGGTTGGTGGACGACCGAGTCGCTGCGCTCCGGCGGGGTGGCGGTGAAGATGTACGCCTGGTACCACGTTCTCCATTGGCGCGGTCTGACCAACGCCGAGGGCGCCTGCTTCGACGTCTACGACGACACCCGGGACCAGGTCTACAACCCGGCCCAGCCCACGTGGACCAGCGCCGCGGCGGCGGTCGACGCCACCTGGGGCACCCGGGCCCTGAAGGACGGAAGCATCTACCCGACCTACTACAACGCCGGCGCGGCGAATGAGGCCTGCGGCGCCAACGCCAACGGCTGGCGGATGTACCAGTGGGGCACCCAGGCCTGCGGCCTGGCCGGCCTGAGCGCGGCCCAGATCCTGCTCACGTACTACTACCCCAACTGGACGGTGACCGATGCCCCGCCACCGCCGCCCGCGCCAACGCCGGTACCCACACCCGTCCCGACCCCCTCCCCGCCCGCGCCACCGACCCCGTCCCCCGTGCCAAGCCTGCCACCCGCCGGGCCGCCGGCCCCCACGGCCACCCCTCAGCCCACGCCCCAGCCCACCCCCGCACCCACGGCCGCGCCGACTCCGGCCCCGACCCCGGGTGGCAACCCCGGCGGCGGGCAATCGGGCATCGTCGGTCAGTCCACTCCCCCGCCACCGCCGGCGGCCAACCCGGGGGAGGTGACGGTCGCGGTCGCTGCCTCAGCCGCACCCAGCCAGGGAGCATCCCGGCCGGCGCCATGGCTCCGCCGGCCGGCCTCGCCAGGTCCGGCGGCGACCCACGAGTCTCCGATGTTCCGCGCCCTGGCGGCGGCGGCGATTCGCGACCTGGCCGTCCGGCTGGCCATCCCGTTGTTCGTCGGGCGTTCCGACCCGGGAATGGCCGCGCCACCGGTGGAGCTTCCGGCCGTCATCGGTCGCTAGGCCGAACGCGCCCGCCTACCCCGCTGCCCGGGCCTCCCGCCACGCGGTCACCGCCAGGTCGGCGGTGGCCAGGTCCTGGATCGCCAGTCCCACGCTCTTGAAGATGGTGATGGCCGCCGGGTCACGGCTCGCGGCCCAGCCGGGCGCCAGGCTCCCGATCTCGACGTACGCGTCGGCGTCCAGCTGGCCGGCGGCAACCGCGGCGGCCAGGTCGCCCGCCTCGGCGGCGGCCGCAGCGCGCGAGTCCACGGCCACCAGCGCGGCGCGGCCAAAGGCCTCGGGCGGGACTTCGACCATCCCCATCCGGAACGACCCGATGGCGTTGACATGGGCACCTGGCTCCAGCCACGCGGCTTCGAACACCGGCGTCTGGGACGGTGTGACGCAGCACACGATGTCGGCGCCACGGACCGCCGCCTCGGGCGAGTCCACCGCCCGCACCGTGGCGGGCACCTGCGCATCCATCGACGCCGCGAACGCCTCTCGGGGCGCCGGAGTGCGGGAATAGACGCGGACCTCGCGGATCGGCCGCGCGGCGAGCACGGCCCTGATCTGCCACTCGGCCTGCACCCCGGCGCCGAACAGGGCCATCACGGTGGCGTCGGAACGGGCCATGAGCCGCGCGCCGACCCCGGACGCGGCGCCGGTCCGCATGGCCGTCACGGTCGGTGCGTCGAGCTGGAACGCAGGTTCGCCGGTTTGGGCGTCGAACCAGGTCACGATGCCCTGGATGGTGGGCAGACCCCGCTCCGGGTTGCCCGGGACCCAGCTGATGAGCTTGACGGCGGCCCCGGACCCACCCTCGCGCACGGCGGGCATGAGAACCAGCAACCCGCCACCACCGAGCTCGACGTGGTGACGCAACGGGGAGCGGTCCCGGCCGGCCGCCACGTCACGGTACGCGGCATCGACCGCGTCGAGCAGGCGCTCGATGGGAACCAGCGAGCGCAGGCTGGCGGCGTCAATCAGCTCCATCGGCCCCGGAGTCTACCCGCCCCCGGTGCGCTAGCATCGGTCCGCCCATGAGCCCCGTCCCGCTGATCATCGCCCACGTCAGCCTGGCCATCCTGCTCCTGCTGCCGAACCTGCTGGCACCGTTCGTCCTGCGCCGTGACTCCGCGACCCGAGGCCAGGGCCGCCTGGCTCGACTGGTGCTCACGCTCCAGGGTCCGGGCTCGTTCTGGATCGGGCTCGGCGTGGCCATCACCGGGATCGGGCTGCTGGTGGTCATCGGCCTGGAGCTGCTGACCCAGCCCTGGCTGTTGGTGGCGCTCGGCCTGTATGGCGCCAACCTGGTCGTCGCGGCGGTCGTGGCGCGGCCAAACCTGCGGCGGTTGCTCGGCCTATCGGGGGCGCTGGACCAGGAGACCTGGGCCCGCCTGGCGCGACGGCAGCGCTACTTAGCGTACGGGATGGCGGGTGCCATCGGCGTCATCGGGCTGTTGATGATGACCAAGCCCCAGCTGTGGTGAGTCTGCCGGGACCGTCGGTCAGAAGAGTCGATCGAGCGGATTCGGCGTGCCCAGCACAAATGATGCCCCGACGATGATGACGAGCAGGGCGACTGCAAAGACGCCCAGCCACTTCAAGACTTCCCACATGGTCCACGGATTCTAGGGCCGCGGCGCAAGTGCCCCCTCCGCGCCAGCTCAACCTGCGCCTGTACGACACCCGTCGGGCCGGAGTCTTGCCACTCGAGCCGATTGGCGACGGACCCCTCGGGCTGTACGTGTGCGGCATCACCCCGTACGACACGACCCACCTGGGCCATGCCTTCACCTACCTGGCGTTCGACGTCCTGCACCGGTACCTGGAGTACCTCGGCCACCCGGTCCGCTACGTCCAGAACCTGACCGATGTCGACGACGACATGCTCCGCCACGCCCGCGATCAGGGCGAGGACTACCTGGCCATGGGCCGCCGGCACACGGACCGCTTCCGAGCCGACATGGCGGCCCTGAACTGGCTCGCGCCGAGCGCATACCCGCGCGCCACGGAGCACATCCCGAACATGGTGGCGATGATCGAGCCGCTGCTGGCGGCCGGCCTCGCGTATCGGGCAGGCCAACACGTGTTCCTGTCGGTGGCCGCCGACCCGGAGTTCGGGTCGCTGGCTCACGTGCCGGCGGCGGATCGCCTGGCGCTGGCCAATGAGCGCGGCAACGATCCGGACCTGCCCGGCAAGCGCGACCCGCTGGACCCGGTGCTGTGGCAGCCGTCGCTCCCCGACGAGCCAGCCTGGCCCTCCCCCTGGGGCGGCGGGCGGCCGGGTTGGCACATCGAGTGCTCCGCCATGAGCGTGACCCACCTCGGACCCCGGTTCGAGATCCACGGCGGGGGGCGGGACCTCGCCTTCCCTCACCACGAGACCGAACGCACGCAGTCGGAGGGCGCGACCGGCATCCGGCCCGTGGTCCGTCACTGGGTCCACACCGGCATGGTCCACTACGCCGATGAGAAGATGAGCAAGTCGGTGGGCAACCTGGTCATGATCCGAGACCTGCTCGAGCGCTGGCCGGCGGATGCGATCCGGCTGGCGCTCACCCGCCGTCACTACCGCGCTGATCTGAGCTGGACCGATGGGTTGGCGGCGGAGGCCCAACTGACGGTGCGGCGCTGGGCGCAAGCGGCAGCGGTTGCGCCGGGGGCGCCGGCGACCCCGACGGTGACGGGCGACCGGATGCAGGTTCCCGAAGGGGTGGCCGCGCTGCGAGAGAGCGCTTTGGCTGCCCTGGACGATGACCTCGACACACCTCTCGTCGTGACCACCCTTGATCAGCTGGCCGGGCTGGCGCTCGGATCGGACCGGGGCCCGGCCGATCAGGAAGCCGCTGGAGCGGTCCTGCGCGATCTTGCGACCCGGATCCTGGGCCTGCGCCTGGAGCCGGCCGCATGACGGCCTCGCCTCACATCCCGCCCAGCGTCCAGTTGGGGGAGGTCGTCCCGCCCGAGGACCCGGAGGACTGGCGTCGGCCGCTCACCTGGGTCGTGGCCGGCGGCATGCTGGCCGCGCCGGCGGTGGCCGCCGGGTGGTTCATCGCCGCCCCGCCGACCGATCCGTATGCGGCGATTCCCGGCATTTCAGCCCTCGCGGCCACGCTGGCCGCCGGCGCGGCCGTCACCGGAGCCAGCCAGCGGGGAGGCTGGAGGGCGGTGCTGGTGACCCTGGGAGCCGGTCTCTTCGGTGCCCTGGGCGTGGTGGCCCTTGGCACCATCCTCGCCGACGGGTCCGCACTCGGTAGCGCGGCGGCGGCTTCGGCAGCCGGGACGGGAGGCGCCCTGGCCGCGGCGGCGCTGGCCGGCCTCCTCGCGACGGCCGGGCGGCTGCGGCGCTACCTGTCTCCGGCTATGGCGGGCGGGTTCGCCGCCGTCCTGCTGACGGAGCTCCTGTTCAGCCTGTGAGAGGGCCCTCCACCGGGGCGCCGCCGGGCGGCGGGGGCATCGGTCAGCCGGAAGGCGACGGCGGGACGGGCGGCGACTTCCGCGCCAGCCGTTGGGCCAACCCGCCAACGGTCAACGCCAGGCCCAGGCCGATGATCGCCAGCGCCCCGATCAGGCGGAATGCCTCACCGCCAAAGGCGGTCGCCAGGGCCATGTAGGCGACCACACCGGCAATCGCCACCGCGGCGCCGATCCATTTGAAGGCCGGCGCATCGGCCAGCCAGCCGGCGGCATACAGGCCCAGGCCCAGGCTGAAGGGAACCACCGTCCACAGCGTGGCCCAATCCGACCATCGGTCGGTCAGGCTGGTGTACAGGAGTGCCAGACCCACCAGCAGCAGCAGGACGCCGGGGATCACCATGCCGGCCCGGAGCCGGCGCGACAACCGCGAGAACAGGATGGGGATCAGGAAGAACAGCGACAGGAACACGAGGAACAGCGGCCACCAGGCCAGCAGGTCGGCATCCAGGCCGTGGGAAGCGAACCAGTCGCCGATCCAGGTCGAGCTCAGCACGATGATCCCGATCACGAGCAGCATCAGGCCCACCGTCAGCTCCAGGGTCCGGCTCACGGGGCGGAGTATGCGGCCGATACCCTGCGGTCGCCAACCACGGGGCCGGCGATACGCGGGCAGTCACGGCGCGATAGGGGCCGCCCGGGACCATACGCGCATGGACGATCAGCGGTTGGGCGCGGCGATTCGAAGCCTCCGTCACGCCCGGGGCTGGCGCCAGGCGGACATCGCGCGCCGCGCCGGCGTCAGCCGGACCTCCGTCTGGCTCGTCGAGCGCGGCCAAGCCGAGCGACTGACGATTCGCACCGTTAGGCGAGTAGCGTCAGCGGCAGGACTTTTCCTAGGCTGGGACACCGGACCCGCTCCCCAGCTTGGTCGGGCTCGAGATGCCGATCACGCGACCCTTTCCGAGGCTACCGCCCGGCAACTCTCCGAAGCGGGGTGGGAGGTCCGGCCCGAAGTGAGTTTCAGCCGGTACGGAGAGCGTGGCCGGGTCGACTTGTTGGCGTATCACCCGGATGTACGCATCCTGCTGGTGGTCGAAGTGAAGACACTGATCGTCGACGTCCAGCACCTCCTGGGTGGTCTGGATGTGAAGGCACGCCTCGCGCCCTCAATGGCTCGCGAGTGGGGCTGGGCTGCGCGGGCCGTCGTCCCGGCCGTGGTGGTGGCCGAGGGCACGACGAACCGACGCCGACTTTCCGAGCATCCGATCCTCTTCGCCAGGTTCGCGCTTCGCGGCTGGTCGGCGACAAGGTGGATCCGGTCCCCCGTGGTGGGAGTGAGCGGGCTTCTTCTGCTTGCGAAATTGCCAGTTGACAACCACAGCGACCTTAGGCGCGCGGGACGGCAGCGGGTGCGACGGACGAGGTCATGACTGAGCACGTGAGGCTCTGCGGCGAGGCGATTGAACCACCCAGGCAAGCCGACACGCCTTCGATCCACGCCTAGGGTTCAGAACGCTGGTCATTTGGCGAGATTCCGCATCGGACCGCGGAACCGGCGCGCCAAATCGGGCTAGGACTCGCCCTCCCAGGCAGGCTGGGGCATGCGGAGGGGCTTGTCGGAGCGGTAGCCGAGCAGGTAGTCGGCCTGCATGAGGGTGTGGATCTGGCTCGTCCCCTCGTAGATGACCGAGCCCTTCGAGTTCCGCAGGTAGCGCTCCACCGGGTACTCGTCCGAGTAGCCGTAGGCCCCGTGAATCTGGATCGCGTCCAGGGCGCACTGGACCGCGTGGTCGGTGCAGAACCACTTGGCCAGGCCCGTCTCGCGGGTGCTGCGCAGGCCCTGGTTCTTCAGCCAGCCGGCCTTCCAGACCAGCAGCCGCCCGGCCTCGATCCCCTGCTGCATGCGGGCCAGCATCTGCTTGACCAGCTGATGGCGGCCGATCTCCTCCCCGAACGCCTTCCGCTCGTGCGCGTACTTGACCGATGCGTCCAGGCAGGCGACGGCCAGCCCCACGCTTCCCGCCGCTACCGTGTACCGACCCTGGTCGATCGCGCTCATGGCGATCGTGAAGCCCTCTCCCTCCTCGCCCACCCGGTTGGCCACCGGGACCTCACAGTCGCTGAAGTACAGGATCCCGGTGTTGCCGGCCCGGACCCCCAGCTTGCCGTGGAGCGAATCGGAGCTGAATCCCGGAAACGCGCGCTCCACGATGAACGCGGTGATGCCCTTGTGGCCCAGCGAACGGTCGAGGGTGGCAAAGACCAGGAAATAGTCGGCGGTATCGGCCAGGCTGATCCAGACCTTCGATCCGTTCAGGATGTACCTATCCCCGTCGCGCCGGGCAGTGGTGACCAGGTTGGCGGCGTCGCTTCCCACACCCGGCTCGGTCAGGCCAAAGGTCGCCAGCTTCTCCCCGCGCGCCTGCGGGACGAGGTAGCGCTGCTTCTGGTCCTCGTCCGCCCATTGCAGGAGCGTCAGCGAGTTCAGCCCGGTGTGGACGCTGAGGATGACCCGGAACGCGGTGTCGGCCCGCTCCATCTCCTCGCACAACGCCGCGAACGCGATGTAGTCCATCCCCGACCCGCCATAGCGCTCCGGGATGGGCAGCCCCAGGAAGCCGACCGCGCCCATCTTCTCGTACAGGCCGCGGTCGTAGGTCGAGGTCGAGTCGAGCTCTCGGATGCGGGGCACGATCTCGCGCTCGCCGAAGGCGCGGGCGGTGCGCTGCACCTCGCGCTGCTCATCGGTCAGGGAGAAGTCGACCATTGGTGCCGGATTCTAGCCCCCTGAAACGCCGTCGCTGGGTCAGTTGAATTCCGATATCGCCGGTCGGGAATTGACGGTCGCGGCAGGTCCCGCGTAGCATGGCTGGGGCGTGCGCCGCCGGGCTCTGTGCGTCCGGCCCGCCGGCCCCAACAGGAGACGTGGATGGAACTGGGTGCCCTGAGTTCCGGTCTGATCACCGGCCTGCGTGAGGGGGTCGAAGCCGCCCTCATCGTCGCCATCATCCTGGCCTACCTGGATCGGACCGGAAACCGGCGCCACTTCCAACGGGTGTGGGTCGGGGTCGGCGCGGCGGTTGCGCTGAGCGTGGCGATCGGGGTCGCGCTGTGGGCGACCATCGGCGGCCTGCCGCAGCCCGCCGAGCAGGTCTTCGAAGCCGCGGCCATGATCTTGGCCGCCGGCGTGGTGACCTGGATGCTGTTCTGGATGCGGCGGATGGCGGCCAACATGCGCGGCGAGCTCCAGGCCGCGGTGGACCGCTCGTTGACCGACGCGTCGGTCTGGGGCCTGACGATCCTGGCCTTCGCCGCGGTCGTCCGCGAGGGGATCGAGACTTCGCTCTTCCTGCTCGGCCAGGTCGCCGCCGCGTCATCCGCGGCCGGCGGGTCGCTGGCCGTCCTGCTGGGCGCGCTCATCGGTCTGGCACTCGCGGTCGGCATCGGCTATGGCTTCTACCGCGGCGCCCACGTCATCAACCTGCGCACGTTCTTCCGCTGGACCGGGGTGGCGCTGATCTTCATCGCCGCCGGGCTGCTGAGCCACGCCGTTCACGAGCTGGTGCAGATCGGCGTGATCACCATCGGCACCGAGACCGCGTTCGACCTGAGCGGGATCCTCCCCCACTCCGGGGAGGGCCTGGCGGCGCTCCTGGGCAGCCTCCTTCGGGCGATGTTCGGCTACACGTCTCAACCGGAGTGGGTCACGTTCCTGACCTGGCTGGGGTACATCGTGGTCGTGCTCCCGCTCTACCTCCGGCCGCTCCGGCCGGCCGAGGCAGCCAGCCGACCGGTGGAGCAGACGACCGCCAAGGCCTAGGCCGGGGCTCAGTCCCCGACCGGAATCCCCACGAAACCCAGCACCTGGCGCCATGCGTCGGCGGCGGCCTCGGCATGCTCGTCCGCGCTGCGGTCGAAGAACGAGTGCGGCGCGTCCGGGTACGTGATGAGCCGATGCTCGACGCCGGCAGCCTTCAGCGCGGCATCGAAGGCGGCGATGCTCTCGGCCGGGATGCCCGGGTCGGCGCCGCCGAACAGCCCCAGGACGGGGCACGCGAAATGTGGCGCGCGCTCCGCCGCGTCCGGCAGACCTGACCGCATGAGGCCGGTCGGCGGGCCGTAGAAGCCGATGACCCCATCCAGGCCGTGCCCCTCGCCGGCCTGGAGGAACGACGCCCGCCCCGCGAAGCAGAAGCCCAGGGTGTAGACACGCTCTGCCGCCCCGCCCTCGGAAGCGCCTAGCGCGTCGGCCGCGGCCCGCACGTCGGCCGAGATCGTGTCGTGGCGGACCTGCGCCGCGTGCGGCCCGTAGTCGAAGTCCGCTCCTCGGTGCCCCGGGCCTGCGGTCCGCGCGTACAGATCCACGGCCATGGCATGCACCCCGGCCTCGGCCAGCCGATTGGCCAGGTCCTCGTAGAACGGGTGCAGGCCGCGGACGTCGGGTAGGACGACGATGCCGGGCCCGCCCGGGGGGGCAGCGCGCGAGAGATGGCCCGCGAACTGAGTGCCGTCGGCCGAGGTCAGGAACAGGTCACGGGCGTCGACGGCACCGCCGCGGATGGGGGGCAGCGGCGGGCGGGCATCGGCCGGATGGCACATCGGTCAGGCGATGTTGAGCATCGCCACCGCGATGCCGGCCACCAACAACCCGGCGACCCCCAGGTACACGGCCACCCGCATCAGCATCGGCATGCCGGCGATGACAGCCCCGCCGGCGACCTGCCATTGGCCGGCCAGGGTGAATGCCGGCGACGGCGGCAGCAGCCAGCCGAGGACGAGGCCCACCGCCAGGCCGCCCAGGTGCCCGGTGACGCTGATCCCCGGCACGAAGAACGTGAAGGCCAGGTTGATGAACAGCAGTGAGCCGATCTGCCCCAGGACCATTCGCGTCTGCCGCGGCAGCGCCAGATGGCGGCGCCGGGAGACGGCGAACGCCAGGCCCAGCAGCCCGAAGATGGCGCCGCTGGCCCCCACCGCCTGCTGTTCGGGTTGGGCCAGGATCGTCAGGACGGAGCCTCCCGCCGCACACAGCAGGTAGATGGAGAGGTACTCGATGCGCCCGTACAGCTGCTCGAGCAGCGGCCCGAACAAGAACAGGGCCCACATGTTGAACAGGATGTGGAGCAGGTTGACGTGCAGGAACGCGCTGGACAGGATCCGCCACCACTCGCCGGCCGCCACTGCATCGCCACTCACGAAGCCTGCCTCCAGCAAGGGCCCACTCGCCCCCAGAGCCCCACCGCCCAGAACCGTGTCAAGCACGAACACGCCTACGTTGGCGCCTATGAGGACCCAGGTCACGAACGGGGCGTAGGTGGCATACGCCCCCCGCGATCGGTTGAACTCCCGGCGGGCGGTGAAGTCGTGGCCGGTCTCCTTGGCCAGCCAGGCCAGCCGGCTGGCAATGGGCGGGCGTTCCATGGGCGGGGCCCGGCGATCGGCCTCGCGGTAGGCCTCGATGGCGGCATTCAGATCGCCATCGCGCACCAGTTGCTCGGCCATCGACCGCCAGCCGATCCACGAGGCGGCGCTCTCGGTGTCCGCGGCCGCCCTCCACGCCTGCATGGCGCCGGCTTCGTCATCCATGCGGTAGCGCCCCGTGCCGATCAGCATCCACGCCGCGCCGGCCAGCTCAGGATCGCCGGACCGGGTCATGTCCTCGACCGCGGCAATGGCCCGTTCGGGGTCGCCCGAGTCGAGGAGGCGGCGCGCCTCGGCGAGGACGGCCATCGGGTCGGCGGACATGCCGGCGTAGTATGCCAGCCATGCGAACGACCGCCGGACGTGGGTCCGACGGTCGTTTGCGCCCCCCTGGAGGGGCCTGCCCGCCCGTCGCCCCGGGCGGTGGTCTTATGGGAGCCCTGTGCGCCGGCTTACTTGGCCCGGTGCAGGAACTCCACCACGTCGTTGTACCGGAAGCGGCGGTCGCCGCGCTTGACGACGCGGAAGAACGGCAGTTCGCCGCGGTCGCCTAGGCGCTTCACGGTGTTGACATGGAGATGCAGCATCTCGGCCACCTCGGTGGCCGTCAGCAATTTGCCGCCTTCGTCTTGCATCATGTGTGGTGTTGCTCTCCCAACCACTCTGGTGAGGTATGAGCCGCGCCGGCTCGGAGGGTACTGGTCGGCGCGGCTCGTGGTCGGATAGTAGGGTTCCGGTGCTCTGCGGACCCCCGGTACATTCGGTCCGAGGCGGGAGTACATTCGGAAGGAAATGTCCCTGTTCGAGCGCCATGTCTTCGTCTGCACCTCCGGGGAGTGGTGCCCCACGGTGGATGGTGACGGGCTGGGCGTGCATGCCACATTGAAGGCCCACGTGGCGGATGCCGGCCTGGCCGACCGGGTGCGGGTCAACAAATCCGGCTGCTTCTCGCAGTGCGGCAACGGACCGATGGTGGTGGTCTACCCCGAGGGGATCTGGTACGCGGCGGTCAGCCCTGCCGACACGGCCGAGATCGTGGAGCGCCACCTGGTCGCTGGGGAGCCGGTGGAGCGGCTGCGGTTCAGACCCGCAACCCCGGGAGCCCACGAGCTGGAGCGCGACCCCCAAGGCCGCCCCATCGGCCGCACCACCCCGTGGCCCACCCCCGGTCGGGGGCCGTCGGCGTAGCGGGGCGGCGATCTACACCCGGGCTCCAGCTGCCTCGCCGCCGCTGATGCGCTGGGCGATGTAAACCGGGATCACGCTGAACAGGACGAGGACCAGGGCCACGACGTTGACCACCGGCAATTCGGTCGGCCGCTGCATGGCGGAGAGGACCCAGACCGGGATGGTCTGCGTCCCGGCCCCCGCGGTGAACAGGGTGACGATGACTTCGTCGAACGACAAGGCAAAGGCGAGGAGGGCACCGGACAGGAGCGCCGTCCGCATGCCGGGCATGGTGATCCGTCGGAACGTGATCCAGGTGTCAGCGCCCAGGTCGGCCGAGGCCTCTTCCGGTGACCGTGGGAGGCGGCGCAGGCGAGCCACGACGTTGTTGTAGGCGATCACGATGCAGAACGTGGCATGGCCGATGATGATCGTCATCAGGCTGAACTCGATCCCGAACGTCTGGAATGTCGTGCTCAGGGCGATGCCGGTGATCACGCCCGGCAACGCCATGGGCAGGATCAGCAGGAAGCTGATCGAGTTCCGGCCGAAGAAGGCGAAGCGCTGCACCGCCATGGCGGCCAGGGTGCCCAGGACCAGGGCAATCGACACGGCCGCCAGCGCAGCCACGATGGAGTTCACGAACGCCTGCGGAATGGCCGGGTTGGCGAGCGCCTCGCCGAACCAGTGGAGCGTGAAGCCGGGTGGCGGCCACGCCAGGAACCGGCTCTCGTTGAAGGCCATGATCCCGAGGATGATGAGCGGCAGGTACAGGAACCCGAGAATGAGCCACGTCGCGAGGCGCAGGCCGACCCGGACCCAACCGGACTCAACCACCGTGCGCCACCTTCACAGGGACTCGAATGCGCCGAGGCGCCGGGCGACGACCAGGTAGACGACCACGATGATGATCGGCAGCATCGAGTAGGCCGCCGCGACCGGGAAGTCGCCGAGCGAGGAGTTGTCGTAGATCACGTTGCCGATGAACTTCGCGTCACTCACCAGGTCGGGAACGATGTAGTCACCCAGGGTCAGCGAGAACGTGAAGATCGATCCGGCAACCAGGGCCGGAAAGACCAGCGGCAGGACCACTCGTCGGAAGGTCGTTCGGGCCCGCGCTCCCAGGTCAGCCGACGCCTCGAGCAGCGAAGTCGGGACCCGCTCCAGGCCGGCGTAGATGGGGAGGATCATGTACGGCAGCCACAGGTAGCTGAAGACGAGCCACGAGTTCGCAATCTCGTCGGTGCCCGGGCCGGCGATGCCGAACGGGGTCAGGACCCACGAGAGGAACCCGTTGCCCTGGAGGATGGTCCGCCAGGCGAAGACCTTGACCAGGTACGACGCCCACAGGGGCATGAGGACGGCCACGACCAGCAGGCCGCGCACCCGCGGGCTCGCCACACGGGCCATGTAGTACGCGATCGGGAAGGCCAGGAGGGCATCGGTCACGGTGACGAGAGTGGCCATGCCCACCGTCCGGATCGCGATCGTCCGGTAGACGTCGTTGTTGAAGATCTGGACGAACGCGTCCAGCGACCAATCGAATGGGTTGACCTTGCCGGTGAACGGGTCGCTGGTCCAGAACGCGTTCAGGAGGAGGATCGCCAGCGAGCCGAGATAGACCAGGACGAGCCACAGCAACGGGGCCGCCAGCAGCAGCCGTAACTGGATGCGCGGCCGGGCATGGAGCCACGTCGCCACCCGCCGGGCGCGGCTCGACGCGGCTGCCGGGGGGATGGCCGGCGCATCGGTCGTCATCGGTTCAAAACGAGGCTCCCCGGGGAGCGGACCCCCCGGGGAGCATCAGGTCAGTTCAGGCCGGTGGTCGAAGGCTCAGCCACCCCGCAGGGTGGTCCAGGCCTCGACCCAGGCGTCGAAGTCCACGCAGGTTGTGGCATCGTCGTCGTCAGCACAGTCCTCCCGCGCCGTGCTCCAGTACCAGATGTCCTCCCAGTACGGCTCATCGGTCGCGTGGGTCTGCTCGCAGTGCCCCGGCGCGATCGTTTCCGCGTATTCGCAGGCTTCCTGGCTGGTCGGCGCCTCACCGAAGTAGACGGTGGCCTGTCCGTTGGCCTCGGCCGACATCATGTGGTTCATCCACATGTACATGCAGTTCGGGTGAGCAGCCTCGGACGCGATCATCCAGGTGTCGGACCACCCGGTCGTTCCTTCGGCCGGCTTGATGGCCTCGACCGGAGCGCCCTCGGCGACCAGGGAGTTGACCTGGTACTGCCAGGTCGTCCCGATGGTCACGTCACCCGCGGCGAACGCCGTGATCTGCTCCGTGAAGGTCGCCCCGGACCAGAATTGGGGACCATGTTCGAACTGCGCTTCCAGGAGCGCAATTGCCGCATCGAACTGCTCTTGTGTCAACTGATAGGGGTTGGTGATGCCCAGGTCTTCCTGGGTGGCCATCAGGTGCAGGGCCGCATCGGCGATGAAGTCCTGCGAATCGAAGATGCTGAGCTTGCCCTCGTAGTCGCTCGCGTTCTCCCAGATGCCATCCCAGGTGGTCTGGGCGTCGACCTCATCGCTGTTCCACATCAGAAGGTTCGGTCCGCGCCCGTGCGGCACGCCGTACGGGACCCCGTCCAGCGAGTTGTGCGCCTGGAGCTTCAGGCCCTCGAACACGTTGGCGTAGTTCGGGAGCAGTTCGACGTTCACCGGCGCAACGTCCCCGGCTGCCATCAGCCGATCGGTCGCGTTGCCGGAGAATGAACCGCCGTCGTACTCGCCCGACCGGAGAAATTGGACCCCAGCAGCAGAGTCGGCCATCGGGGTCGAGTTGACGATACAGCCGGTCTCTTCCTCGAATGGCGTCACCCAGTCGAAATCGGGAAAAGCCGACCCGTCCTCGGCGTAACCGGCCCAGATGACGAGGTTCAGCTCGCCCTCGCCCTCTCCGAGCTGCTGGAGCATCCCGCTTGGCCCGGCCGTCCCGCAGGCGGCCACGAACAGGCCGGCGACGATGACCAGGGTCGGGAACCGTAGTCGCTTCATGGACCTTCCACTCCCTCTTGTGCCCCCTCCGCTTCCTGGCCGACGGCCAGGCTCAACACGTGCTGCCGCTTCCAGATCAGCCGAACAGGCCGACCCTGGGCGGCCAGAGCCTCCATCGATGAGGTCTGCAGGTTCTGTTGGGTGACGACTAGCTCGCCACCGATATCGAGCGCAACGATATATCGGGTTTCGGATCCGAGGTACACAACTTCGCGCACGGTCCCCGGGACCGACTGCTCGTCATCGCCCGGGACGGCGTCGGGTTCTCCGATCCGAATCTTCTCGGGGCGGACCGTGAAGATGCCATCCCGACCGATGACAGCACGAGCCGCTTCGTCCTTGAGCAGATTGGAGGTGCCCACGAATCCGGCCACGAAGGTGGTGGCCGGGTGCTCGTACACGTCGGCCGGCGTACCGACCTGCTCGATCAGGCCGCGGCTGAAGACCGCCAGGCGGTCACTCATGGTGAGCGCCTCCTCCTGGTCGTGGGTGACGTAGACGAAGGTGATGCCCACCTCCCTCTGGATCTCCTTGAGCTCGATCTGCATCTGCTCCCGGAGTTTGAGGTCCAGTGCTCCGAGCGGCTCGTCCAGGAGGAGCACACGAGGCCGGTTGACGAGGGCCCGGGCGAGGGCCACTCGCTGACGCTGGCCGCCGGACAGCTGGCTGGGCTTCCGCTTCTCGAAGCCCTCCAGGCGGACCATCTGCATGGCGTCGGCCACTCGCGTCTCGCGCTCGGCCTTCGGCACTTTACGAATCTCGAGACCGTAGGCCACGTTCTGACCGACCGTCATGTGTGGGAACAGGGCGTAGTCCTGAAAAACCGTGTTCACGTCGCGATCGAAGGGCGGGACGCCGGTGACGTCATGGCCGTGGAGCAGGACCCGGCCAGCGCTGGGGAGCTCGAACCCGGCGATCAGGCGCAGCGTCGTCGTCTTCCCCGACCCGGAGGGACCGAGCATCGAGAAGAACTCGCCGTCGGCGATGTCGAGGTCAATTCCGGCCACCGCCACGATGTCGCCGAATGTCTTCTCCAGCCCTTTCAAGCTCACCGCGGGGATCGAATCGGGTGTGCCGGATTCGGCCTGACGCGGAGCGGAGTCGATCGCCACGGGCACCTCGGGATCGGGTCACGCCGGCCTGGGGCGGCGCGAGGATTGGGGCACTCTGCGATGCGTGATGCGGCCGTGTCAATACCGCTGACTGATACAGTCCGGGACCTGCCCGGAGGGAGCCGTGATCCAGCCTGGAGTGTTGTGGGGAGTGGCGACCGGCGCCGCGTGGGGCGTGGCGGACTTCGCCGGCGGCCTTGCCTCGCGGCGCGTGGCGCCGATCGCGGTAACGGCCGGATCGCAAGTCATCGGGCTCCTCGCGCTCCTGGTCGGGCTCGTCGTCCTGGGGCCCGCGGCCCCGGCACCCGAGACGCTGGCCCTCGGCGCCCTGGCTGGGATCGGCGGCGGACTCGGTCTCGCCTTCCTGTACCAGGCCCTGTCGACCGGGGCCATGGGCCTCGTGTCGGCGCTGTCCGGAGCAGGCGCGGCCGTCATCCCTCTGCTGGTGACGGTCCTGCTGGGAGCCGAGCTGGCGCTGGTGGCGGTAGTCGGGGTGGGGTGCGTGGTCGCCGCGGCAGTGGCGGCTACCGATATTTCGCGCGACGCCGCGAGCCGCTCGGCCCTACTCCTTTCGCTGGGCGCGGCGGTCGGGTTCAGCACCTGGTACCTGATCATCGACCGCGCGGCCGAGCAGAACGGGCTCTGGGCGCTGGTAGCCAGCCGAGCGGCCGCCGTCGCGGTGACCGTCGCCATCGTGGCGTTCACGCGCGCTCGGTCGAGCCTGCCCGCCCTCCGACCCGTCTTCCCGCTCATCGTGGCGGCCGGCGTGCTCGACGTGGCGGCCAACGTGTTCTTCGTTCTCGCGCGCGACGACATCAGCGTGGCGCTGGCCGCTCCGCTGTCGGGCCTCTATCCGCTGGCCACCATGATCCTGGCGCGGGTCGTCCTCGGGGAGCGACTGCCGCGCCTGGGACTCCTCAGCGTGCTGCTGGCCGTTGCCGGGATCGTGCTCATCTCGCTCGGCCGTTGAGGCGCCCACAAGCGCCTGATAATCCGCCCGTAAGCGCGCGGTAACCACCCATCGGTTCTCCTCCCGCCAGCCACTCGCGGAGGAGGACCGATGTCGACGCACACCCGCGCGACAACCGGCGGCGGCTTCCCGAGCTGATCGCCGGGCGGGGGGCAGCCCGGCGCTATGATCGGCGCGCATGACCTTCGACCGGGTCGCCGTGGTCGAGGATGCCCTGGACGGACTCCTCACCGGCCTGACGCCCGCTGCCCGCCTGGAACCCGACGCGCCGCTGCGCCCGGGCTCGACCCTGACTGCGCGGGGGGCGGTCGAGCTGTTCGAGGACCAGGTCACCAGCCGCCAGCTGGACGTGGCCGCTCGGCGGCTGAAGAAGACCAACCGAAGCTTCCACACCATCGGCGGTGCCGGCCACGAGAACAACGCGGTCCTCGGCGCCCAGCTGCGGATCACCGACCCGTCATTCCTCCACTACCGCTCGGGCGGATTCATGATGGCCCGGGCCCGGCAGCTGCCGGGCAGCACTCCGGCCTTCGATGCATTGCTGGGGATCGTCGCATCCAGCGAGGACCCCATCGCCCAGGGACGGCACAAGGTGTGGGGCAGCCGCCCGCTGTGGGTGCCGCCGCAGACCTCGACCATCGCCTCCCACCTGCCCAAGGCGGTGGGGATGGCCTTCTCGCTGGCCCGTGCCCGTCGCCTGGGGCTCGGGGATGAGCTGCCACCCGACGCCATCGTGATGTGCTCGTTCGGCGACGCCACGGTGAACCACGCGACCGCCCTGGCGGCCTTCAACACCGCGCGCTACGGCGCGCGCATCGGTCTGCCCATGCCCATCTTGTTCGTGTGTGAGGACAACCAGACCGGCATCAGTGTGCCCACCCCGGAAGGCTGGCTGGCCGAGACGTTCTCGACCCAAACCCACCTCCACTACCGGCACGCGTCGGGCGAGGTCGACGAGGTGTGGGACGCGGTGGCGGAGGCCATCCGGCTCGTCCGGTCCGCCCGCGAGCCGCTCTTCCTGCACCTCGACGTCGTGCGGCTGTGGGGTCACGCCGGGAGCGACGCGGAGCAGGCGTACCGATCGCTGGACGAGATCACCGCCACCGAAAGCCACGATCCGCTGCTGCGCAATGCGCGGCGCCTGGTGGAGACCGGTGCCGCCACGCCCGATCAGCTCCGGGCCCTGGTGGCCGATGCCAGGGACCGAATCCAGGCCGCCGCGGAGGAAGCCACCCTTCGCCCCCGGCTGGCGACCACCGCCGAGGTGACGGCTCCACTGGCCCCCTACCATCCCAAGCGGGTGGCAGCCCGGGCGGCCAAGCCCGTGCTCAAGGCGGACGTCCGGCGCGCAACGTTCGGCGGGACCCTGCCCGAGGAGGCGACCAAGCCCAACTCCAGGACCCTGGCCGGACTCATCAACGCCGCGCTGTCCGACGAGCTGGCTCGCCGCCCCGAGCTGATCGTGTTCGGCGAGGACGTCGCTCGCAAGGGCGGCGTCTACAACGTGACCCACGACCTCCAGCAGCGGTTCGGGGCCGGTCGGGTATTCGACACCCTGCTGGACGAGACCTCGATCCTCGGCATCGCCCAGGGGGCGGCGCACGCCGGGCTCCTGCCCATCCCCGAGATCCAGTACCTGGCCTATCTCCACAACGCGCTGGACCAGATCCGGGGCGAGGCGGCCACGCTCCAGTTCTTCAGCTCCGGCCAGTTCCGCAACCCCATGGTCGTCCGGGTGCCGGGCCTCGCCTACCAGAAAGGCTTCGGCGGCCACTTCCACAACGACAACAGCATCGGCGCTCTGCGCGACATCCCCGGCCTGGTGATAGCCGTCCCGGCGCGGGGCGACGACGCGGCCCGGATGCTCCGCGGGGCGGTTGCCATGGCGCGGGAAGACGGACTGGTCGTGATCTTCCTCGAGCCCATCGCCCTGTACCACGAGCGCGATCTGCACACCGATGGCGACGGCGGCTGGCTGGCCGATTACCCACCCCCACCCAAGCACCTGCTGCCGGGTCAAGTGGGGGTGTACGGAGCCGATGCGACCGATCTGCTCATGGTCAGCTACGCGAACGGGCTCCGCCTCTCCCTCCAGGCCCAGGCCATCCTGGCGCAGGAGCACGGGATCGGGGCCCGAGTGGTGGATCTGCGCTGGCTGGCGCCGCTCCCGCATGAAGCGGTCCGGGCCCATGCCGCCGACTGCGGGCGGGTGCTGATCGTCGACGAATGCCGTGCCACCGGCGGCGGCGTGGCCGATGCGTTGATCGCGGACCTCGCCGAGCGCTCGTTCGCGGGCCGGCTGGCCAGCGTTCGAGCGGTCGACTCGTTCGTCCCGCTGGGGACTGCCAGTTCGGCAGTGCTGGTGGGTCTGGACCACGTCGTGGGCGCGGCGGTCAAGACCGCCCGCTCGAAGGCTCGCGTCAAGCCACCCCGGCGCCGCGCCGGCGCCACGTCGGGCAGTCGATCATGATCGACGAGCGGCCCCGGGCGGTGCTGGTCTTCCCCGGACGCGGCGCCTACACCGCCGCGTCGCTGGGATCTCTCCCCGCCGAACACCCATTCGTCCAGCGGGCCGAGGCGCTGCGCGCTGACCTGGGGCTCGACAGTCTGCTGGCGTTGGACGCCGCCGACGAGTTCGAGGCCGCCGTCCATCTCCGGCCCGCCAACGCCTCGCCCTTGATCTGGCTCATCTCGCTCCTGGACGCCGAGCGCGCCATGGCCGACCACCGGGTCGTGGCCGTCATCGGCAACTCGCTGGGCTGGTACACCGCCCTGACGGTTGGGGATGCCCTGGACTTCGACGACGCCTTCCGGTTGGTGCAAGGGATCGCCCAGGACCAGGAAGAGGCTGCGTCTGGCGCCGGCGGCGGTCAGGTCATCTATCCCCGCTTCGGCGCCGACTGGCAGCCCGCCGCGGAGCTGGCCGCGGCCATCGACGCCGCACTGGTCGACGGTGGCGAGGTGTTTCCCAGCGTGGACCTGGGCGGGTACCTGGTCCTGGCAGGGACCGATGCCGGCATCGGCCGGCTACTCGAAACCCTGCCCCCGGTCCAGATCGGCGAGCGGCACTTCCCCCTTCGCCTGGCGCTCCATGGGCCGTATCACAGCCCACTCCTATCAGGGGTGGCCAAGGCCGCGGCCGAGCGGTTCAGCAGCCTCGCATGGCGGGCACCCAGCCTGACGCTGATCGACGGCCGCGGGGCGCGCTTCACGCCCTGGGCTACCGATCCGGCCGACCTGGCCCGCTACACGCTGGGCGAGCAGCTCATCACCCCGTACGACTTCGCGGCCGGGGCGCGGGTCGCGCTGCGCGAGTACGCCCCGCAGGTCCTGGTCCTGACCGGGCCGGGCAACACGCTGGGCGGCGTGGCCGGCCAGCTCCTGGTGGCCGAGGGCTACCACGGCCTGCGCACCCGGGCTGACTTCGAGTCAGCCCAGGCCAGCGCCGCTCCCAACGTCTTGTCCATGAGCCGCTGAGGCTGGCAGAGCCGCGCATTCGGCGACACACCGGCCTCGAGCGCTCCGCTCCGCCCGACGAGGTGACCAGGAGCCGGCAACCGAGGCACTCCGCGGCCGTTACTGGACCACGGAGCGGGCCTCGACCCGGGCGTCGACGATCGGTCGAGTCTTGCCCTCGCACACGATCCAGCCCGGCTCCCGGGTGCCCATGGGTGCCTCCCATCAGGCTTGGTCAGACCGATGGTGGGACGGAGTGCATCGGCGGGGAAGGGCCGTTTGGCCTGATCGCGGCGTCCCCGGTAAGTGACAGGGCTGTCCTAGCAAACATCCCATCGTGGGGCGACGCGAGTGGGAATCGGCGATCCGATCGGCATGAAGTAACTGTCGACCATCGGATCCATCGTACTCGACCGCGCTCGCTCCCCCAGCGAGCGGTGCCAGCCGAGCTGGCCGAGCACTGCCGACCTCCTCGTGCTAGGCGAGATCGGTATCGGCAGCACGACCGTAGCGAGCGCGCTTCTCGCCGCCCTCACGGGCCTTCCGGCCGCGGCTGTCTGTGGCCGCGGCACCGGGCTCGAGCTCGCGGCGCTCGCCGGAGCGCTCCTCGCCGCGGCAGCCGCTCGGCGCCCGGTCCTCCTCGACGGTTTCGCGACCGGCGTCGCCGCTCTCGCCGCCTGCCGGATCGAGCCGTCGCTGCACGACTACCTGATCGCGGGGCACCGCTCGGCCGAGCCGGCGCACGA
>JBKJVN010000135.1:0-9579 GCA_046717345.1 Candidatus Limnocylindria bacterium
CGCGCCGGCCCCGTTGTCAATCGAAGATTCCTAAAGGGCAATGGGCGGTGACGACGAAGTTCGGGATGTCGACCACCTCGCTGAGGCGGAGGTCCACGGCCACGCTGCACAACAGGTAGGCCTGGACGGGATCCAGGCCATGCTCGCGGGCGAGCCATTCGATCATGCGCCGGGTGGCGTCGCGCGCGGCCGTCATGAGGTCGGGGCCGATGCCATCGGTCGCGTAGCGTCGGCCCTGGCGCAGCTCGGCCCAGGGGTCCGGCGCGGCCACGAACTCGGGCCCAGTTAGGTGCAGATCCTTGCGGACGGTCACCCGCACCACGGCCCGCATTGGGGTCTCGATGGCCGTGCCGCACACCTCGCCGTCTCCCTGGGTGGCGTGCCCGTCCCCCATCGACAGGCGCGCCCCGGACACGAAGACGGGTAGGAACAGGGTGCTGCCCGCAACCAGGTGCCGGGTGTCCATATTGCCGCCGTGCAGGTCGGGCGGGATGGTGGAGCGCGGCCCCGTCTCGGGGGCCACCCCCACCTCGCCGCAGAACGGGGCCAGCGGGATCCGGATGCCGGGCCAGTACTCCACCCGGTCGGCGCCGGCGGGGAGTCGGGTGACCTTGTAGGCGGCGCCGGGAAACTCGTCGGCCAGGAGCCCGAAACCGGGGATCGAGGCGGTCCACCCCCAGTCCGCGGGGCTGAACGCGAGCAGGTCGATCTGGAGGGTGTCGCCCGGCTCGGCGCCGACTACTTCAACCGGTCCGTTGACCTGGTCGACGCGGGCGAAATCGAGGGTCGCGATATCCGCAATGGTGGAAGCTTCGGTGAGCTGGCCGAACGAGGCGTCGAGGCAATCGAACTCGACAACGGCCCCTGACTGGACGCTGGCCACCGGCGGGATGGCGGGATCCCAGGCCAGATGGTTCTGATCGCGCGCGATGTGAACGGTGGGCGTCGGCAGCGCCATGGTTGAGATGGTACGACCGCTGATTCGATTTCAGCGCCGTTCGGGCTACACTCCTCAGCCACGGTGGCCTTAGCTCAATTGGTAGAGCATCGGATTGTGGCTCCGGAGGTTGCGGGTTCAAGCCCCGCAGGCCACCCCAATTACCACATATTGAGCGTGGATAGAGCATCGGACTGCGCGGCTTGACGTCCCCTCCCTCCGCGCACTATGCTCCCTAGAGCTTCGGATTCACCGGGCCTGTAGACCGCCTGGAGGGATAGATTCATGGCTTCCACGACTCGAACAACGGCAAGAATCCCGCGAACTGCGCCCGATCTCGGCTCGACGTCGCTGACGATTCAAGCCTGCATTCCGAGCTATCGGCTCGCGTTACAGGCTGCCGGCAAGGCCGACGCGACCGTCGATCGGATGTACGTCCCCGAGCTGGAGAAGCTCGACCGCTACCTCGCGTCGGTCGGGCACTCGCGACGCGTCGGCGCGATCCGAAGGGAACACGTCGAGGCGTATCTCGTCTCACTCCGGGACGCCCCTGGACGGAAGGGCCAGAAGATGGCCCCGGCGTCGATCGCGAAGACGTTCCGCTCCATCCGCCCATTCTTCTCGTGGGCGCTCGAGGAGGACGAGATTGAGGCGAGCCCGATGGAGCGGATGAAGCGGCCGCCGGTCCCCGAGAAGTTCGTCAAGCCGCTCACCGATGACGAGATCCTGCGCCTCCTCGCCGCGGGCCCCGGCCGGAGCTTCGAGCAACGGCGCGACGCGGCGCTCGTCGCCGTCATCGCGGAGACTGGCGCGCGACGCGGCGAGATCGCCGGGCTGCGGACGGCCGACGTGAACATCCACGGCGGACGCGAGCGCGGCGGCTTCCTCACCTTCCGAGCCGAGAACTCGAAGACGCGGCGCGATCGAACGGTCGCCATCGGCGCCGGCACGGCCCACTACCTCGACCGCTACCTCCGCGTCCGGCGGGAGCATCCGGCCGCCGGCCTGGAGGCGTTATGGCTCTCCGTGCGCGGCTTCGCGCCGTTGAGCGGGAACGGGATCCTCCAGGTACTTCGGCGACGATCGAAGGCGGCCGGCATCGACGGCGCGTACATCCATCGGTTCAGGCACACGATGGCCCACGATCGGCTCGCGGACGGCCAGAGCGAAGGCAGCGTCATGGAACATGGCGGCTGGAGGAGTCCGGCGATGTTGAGGCATTACGCCGGTCAGTTAGCGATGGAGCGCGCGCAGGACGAGTCCGCGAAGCACTCGACCGTGGACAGGATCCTCGGCAAGAAGGGGGACCGGCGGTGACCGACGGCGCGCCGGACGGGCCGCCGCGGGAGCCGCAGCTTCTCACGCGGACGATGACGGAGGAGGTACATCAGGACGACGAGTGGCGGCGAACGGTGACGCACCGCTGGATCCAGGTGAACTGGAAGCTGGCCGCGGTGCTAGTGCTGATCGTCGGGCTCCCGCCACTCGTCCTGGCGATTGCCGGGGACGTGGGCGGCGCGGCGATCTCCCTCGGGCTCGGCGTTGCGGGGACGATCGTCGGCTACGTCGCGGTCACGAAGCGGACCGACACGGACACGGCGTAATAGCCTCAACCTTCGGAGCGGCAAGCCGGACGTTCCGGGACGTGGCGAGGCGGTCGGATCCACGCTCGCCCGGGCCGCCGCGGGGGAGACTGGCCGACGCAGGCCGAAGGTGTAGGGCCGGATCCGCGACGTCGCCTGTTCCTGGACGATCAGCGCCCGTCGCGGTCAGGGTGGTGGCCGCGGCCACCGACGGTGACCGCCTTACCGGCTTCGTCATCCGCGAGGAACGGCCGACCGGCGGGGAGCTGCGCGAGATCCCACTCCCCGAGCGGCTCGTCGAGTATGTCGCGGCTGGATGCAGTCTCGAGGCAGCCGCGGCGGCGTGCGGCGTCGGAGGCCGGACCGCGTTCGCCTGGCAGTCGGCCGGCGAGGAATGGGAGGGCGCCGCGGATCCGGCCGAGATCCCGGAGGATCGACGCCCGTTCGCGGCCTTCTCCGCGGCCGTGAAGGAAGCCCGACTCGCGGCCGAGCCCCGGCATCTTCGCGTCATCGAGCGCGCCTCCGCGACGGACTGGCGCGCAGCCGCATGGATCCTCGAGCGAACTCGGCCGTCGCAATACGGGCGCGTCGATCGCCTCCGCGTCGGCGGAGACGCGGACGCCGGCCCGGTCCGGGTTATCCACGCGGAGAAGGATCCGGACTTCATCGCCGAAGTGATGAAGATCTACCGCGAGCAGGGCGTCATCCCGGACGACGATCCCGCGGCCGGGGAGTAGCTCGCTACCGACCGCGCGGGCCCGGGAACTCACCAGACGGCCGCGACGGCGTTCCGGTGGGCCGATCGGTGTGCGGATATTCGGCAATCGCCAGGGGCACCGCGCCGCCTACGGCGCCTCGCACGGCGGGCCGTCTCAAGCGCCCTACACCTTCGGAGCCCGGCGGATTCGGGGCCCGATTCCGCGTTCCGTGAGCGTGAGCCGGGCCCGGGGCGGGCGTGGAATGGCAAGGCCGAAGGTCGAGCGGAACGGGCCGAGATCCTTCTCGCGCGCGTAGCCGGCCTGCCAGAAGTGCCACAAGTCTTCTCCTCTAGATTCCGTCCAGGATGTCGGTCCGCTTCGCGTCGTACTCGGCCTGGGTAACCCGCCCGGCAGCCAGCAGCCCGTCCAGCCGGTCTAGGCGGGCCACCGGGTCGTCTCGTGTCCGACCTCCACCGATCAGCGAGCTGGTGACGGTCGCCGTGATGGCTGCGAACAGGCCGATGCCCAGGATCATCAGGACCATCGCGGCCAGGCGGCCCTCGGGGGTGACCGGGGTCACGTCGCCATAGCCGACAGTGGTCATGGTCACCACGGCCCACCACAACACATCGAACGGGGAATCAATCGCCGCGTTGACCCCTTTCTCCGCGGCGTATAGGCCGAGCGACGACAGGACCATGACCACGGCCCATACCGCGAACAGGCCGAGCAACCCGCGGTTCCGGGCCAGGGAGCCGTAGCGGGCCAGGGCGCGATAGACCCCGCTGAAGGCGCGGACCCCGCGCAGCAGTCGCGCCAGGCGCAGGATGCGGAACTCCCGTATGGCGGGGATCAGGGCCAGCAGGTCAATCCAGTGGCCGCGGACGTAGGCGGCGCGGCTGGTTGCCGCCCAGAAGCGCAGGCTGAACTCGGCCAGGAAGATGACGGTCAGAGCGGTGTCCAGGGCCAGCACCATTCGGGTCTGTTCGACGAACGCCAGGGCTACGAACGCGACGGCCAGGCCGGCCATCGTCAGCTCCCACGGCGTCTCATGCTGGTCAATGAACGCCGTGATCCGTTCGCGTACCGCCGTCACCCTCCGCCCCCCCACGGTCGGAGATTGTCGGGGTCGGATTCGATCTCCGCCATGACCTGATCCGGATCCTCAAGGAATAGGCGCACGCCGAAGCTGCCGCGGTCATCTGGTCCTCGATCCCACCCGCCGGACAGGCTGGCCCGGCAGCCGAGGAGCTTCCCGACGGCCGCCACCCGTTCGATCGCCGGGCGGTAGGCGACGGCGTTCTCGCGCGACAAGTAGCCGACCGTGCCGCCCGTCGGGATCAATACGCGGACGGCGTTCGGGTCGTAGGGGTTCGATGGCTCGGGCAAGAGGAACGCGAGGTGGTCCCGGTTCAGGGCGCCGTTCTCGGTCCGGCCGCCCGCGACACGCTCGAGGGTTCCCTGGTAAGCGCCCTCGCCCACGACGTCCACCGTCTGGCGACCGGGGTCGAGCAGGACCGCCGTCACCTCGGTCGTCAGCTTGAGCGGCCCCCGCGGCCAGGTCGTGATCGGCCCGGGGGGCGGCCACGGTTGCGGTGGGGGCATTCCCCGTAAGCGGTTCAGGAACCCCACGATCCCCTCCCAGGCGTACTGGTCCAGGGACACGATACGCCGCGGTGCTAGCTGTTCCGGGCTGATCCACGCGCCGTCGTCGAGGCGGCCCGGCGGGGATAGCCGCCGGGCCACGGATCGGATGCTATCCCACCGCGGCCGCGAGTCTAACGTACCCCTCGTCCAGAACGATCCGCGGGCGTAGAATGGTGTTGCAAGGAGGCTCCCGATGCCGACCCGGTACTTCGTCCGGGGCACGATCCGGGAGCCGTTCTACGTCTTCCGGATCTTCCGCGGCGATCGCGTCCAGGTCTACGACGTCGGCGGCCATGACTGGCACCCGGCGCCGCTCGAGCCGCTCTACCGATGGGCGATCGTCGAGCCCGAGGCGGACATTGACGAGATCGACGAGTCGCGGGCGCAGCAGATCATCGACCGGCTCCATCGCCGTCCTGCCCCACCGATACCGCGCACCGCGGACGCGCTGCTCGACGAGCTAGGAGTCTCCGAAGAGCCGATCGACCGGCAGCGGAAGGCGGTCTACAAGTGGCTCGAGTCGCACGACCTTCCCGATGCGCTGCGCCATGATCTCGCTCGCCGCGGCCTGGTCGGGCCGCTGGTCGGTGACGTGCCCCAGTTCCGACTCGTGGAGTGACGAAGACGCTCGACGGACTGCGTAACCATACCCAGCCCGCTCCCGCGACCGAGATGACCGACCTGGTGCTGGCCGCGGACTTCGACTAGGCGCCTGCTCGCCGATCCGCGCCCTAGCTGGGAGCGAGCGCCCTCCGCCGGCCCAGTGGCGGATGTCAGCCGCTCCGTCTGAGGACGAGCGGGTCCGGGCAGTAGAAGACCGGGCAGCGCGGGCCTTCAGCCCCAGGCTCCCGGTCCTCGCGCAGGATGATCTGGCCATCGTCGTCGAAGTCGATGATGATCCGGGCCTCGGCGAGGTATTGCACGCCGCAGGGGCATGGACCCAGGAAGACGATCGTGCTGTCGATCACGAAGTCGTCGCCCATCCTGCCCTGGAGTCCCTGGACGGCATCCGGGGAGTACTCGAAGGCGAATACGCCTTCGGCGTAGTCATCGAAGATCCCCGTCCCCCAGATGCAATCGCCCACGGTCCGGATCCACCACGTCGCCGGTGTCCCACCCCCTTCGCCGCCCTGAATCCAGATCCCATTGAGGTCCACGGCTTGCCCGTCTGGCGATCGCAGGTCGATCGGGTCGCAGCCTGGGGGCAGATTGCGGACCTCCGCTGGCAAACTCTCGGTCGGAGGCACGGATGTCGGGGGCGCGGCGCTGGGCGTACAGGCGGCGACCACACAGGCGGCACCGATGAGGGCAAGCAGCCAGGGCCTACGAACGGACATCACGATCGAGGATAGGGCAGGCCCGCCGAAGTGGGAAGGCCGCATAGACCTTCGGTCGGCGCTGTCTATGGATGCGCGCGCGAGCGTAGAATCCGGCCGCGCACTAGCTGGTGGCTCCGCGGCTTGTGGCTCCGAAGGTTACGGGTTCAAGCCCCGTAGGCCACCCCATATCGAGGAGGGTGGTCGTGCGCCCCACCCGAACCGCGGCCCGGCGACAGTCCGGGCCTGGCGACCTGATGGTCCCGGCCCGGGCCGGGACGACCGCGCTACAGACCTCGGCTCCGGGTCACCGTAGCCTCCTGGTACGTCCGTCGCGAATGGCGGACCGATCCAGGGGTGCCTATCGTCATGCGCTCAGCGCCTGCTGCGCTTCGGCGTCAACCGAACGTCCTCCTCCGCGCCACGGGGCTGGCGGGCACGGCCCTCATGGCTGCTGCGCTCCTGGCCTGGTCAGGGCCTGCGACCGCCAGCGGCTGGAACCAGGCGACGGCCGAGGCGACGCTGTGGCAGCTCCTGAACGGCGCCCGAGCCAACAACGGGCTCAACGTGCTGGTCCAGCACGGCACCCTGGTATCGATTGCTCGTTGGCGAAGCCAGGACATGATCCAGCGCAACTACTTCGACCACACCGTCCTGGGCACCGGGTATCAGGTGTACCACTGGTATGACCTCAACGGGCTGAGCTACTCCCTGGGCGGCGAGAACATTGCCTGGAACAACGGCTACTCGGATGCCGACTCCCCGATTGCCGCGCACAACGGCTTCATGGGCTCCCCCGGCCACCGCGCCAATATCCTGGGTGCCAGCTGGACCCATGGTGGCGTTGGCGCCTGGGCGGCTGACAACGTGCAATTCCTCGGATCCCTCCGCAGCCCGCGGGTGTACACCGAGCTCTTCATGGCCGCCGCCGGCTCGGCTCCTCCCCCTCCACCGCCGCCCGGTGGGGGAGGGGGAGGCGGCGGTGGTGGTGGCGGTGGAGGTGGTGGCGGCGGCGGCATTGCCTACCAGCCGGCCCCGGCGCCCACGCTCCCTCCGCGCATCGTGCCGGACCCCGTGCGCCCTACTTCGGCTGAACCCGTTGACGGAAGCGGCAGCCTGGTTCACGTGGCGGCGCTGAACGTCCCGAACCGGGCCCTGGCCGGTCTCGACACACGCGGCGCGCCGATCCAGCAACCGGCCGTCGCCAGTCTGCGGGTCGATGCCGCTGGTCCGGCCGACCAGGGCGTCTTCGAGACGCTCCTGGGAGCCTTGATCGGGTTCGTCTTCGGCTGACCCGCTCCCCGGCTCGCCCCCCGGCCGTATCCTGTCGCCCGATGACGGCCATCCTGGAGGCCCAAGACCTCGTCAAACGCTACCCGGTCGGGGATGGCCAGGTCGACGCCCTGCGCGGGATCAGCCTGGCGGTTGAGCGCGGAGAGTTCGTGGCCATCATGGGAGCCTCCGGATCGGGCAAATCCACCCTCCTCCACCTGCTCGGCGGCCTCGACAAGCCCACCTCGGGCCAGGTCGTCATCGACGGCGTGAACATCAGCACCCTCGACGATGAGCAGGCGACGCTGACGCGGCGCGACAAGACCGGTTTCGTGTTCCAGTTCTTCAACCTCATCCCGCTGCTGACGGTGCGCGAAAACGTGGCCCTCCCGTTCTTGATCGGCGGAGAGTCGGTGCACGAGCGCCGCCAGCGCGTGGATGAGCTGCTGGCCATGGTTGGCCTGGAAGGCAAGGCCGATCACGCGCCCGACCAGCTATCGGCCGGGGAGCAGCAACGGGTGGCCCTGGCCCGTGCGCTGGCTACCGAGCCGGCCCTCCTGCTGGCGGACGAACCAACGGGCAACCTGGATTACACGAGCGGCGGCGAGATCCTCGATCTGCTCTGGCGCTCCTGCGTACAGCTGGGCCAGACCATCGTGCTGGTGACCCACGAAGCTCGCGCGGCCGCGTATGCGGACCGCGTACTGGTGGTGCGTGACGGGCAGATCCTGGATCAGATCGAGCTGGGGCGCCGGCCTGACCACGACCCAGGTGAGCTCCTGACCCGCCTGGCCCAACTCGGCCTCTGAGACCCCTCCGAGCCTCGAGCGCATGCGCCTGTCTGCCATCGCCTGGAGGAGCCTGACCGCTCGACCGGCGCGGACCGCGCTCACCGGGATGGGCGTTGCGCTCGGGGTGGCTCTCGTGGCCGGCACCCTCCTGACCGCCGACGCCGCCACCCGGGCCGTCGCCGAGGCCGCCCGGGACCTGTACGGTGAAGCGGACCTGCGGGTCCGCGCGTTCGACGACGACGGCCTGCGCGCCGGGTCAGTGGAGGCCATTCGGGTCATCCCCGGGGTCGCCATCAGCGCTCCCCTGGCCGAGCGTCGCCTGACGCTGTCCACCCAGCCGGGCCCTGATGAGCAGGTCTTCACCCTCACGGCGGTGGGCGTCGACCCCTCGGCTGAGGCAGCCCTCGGCCGTCCCAGCCTCACGGCCGGAGTTCCATTGGACGCCGAGCGGCCGAACGGTGCCCTGGTGGCCGCACAGTGGGCCGCCGATCACCGCCTCGGCTTGGGCGACGAGCTGCTCCTGACCGGCGCCCGGCTCGACACGCCGCCCCTCACCATCATCGGCCTGCTCGCCAACAGCGGCTTCGGGGCGCAGGCCGGAGGATCAGTCATCCTCGTTGCCCGAGACACGCTGAATGCCGCCTTCGAGGTCCTATCACCTGTCACGGCGGTGGACGTGGCTGTCGCCGAGGGCCGGATGTCCGAGGTCGAAGCGGGTCTGGATCGGAGTCTGACGGAGCCGTTCGTGGTCGAGACGGTCGCCGACGCAGAGGCTGCCTTCGAACGCGCACAGGCCGGGTTTGCGGGCATCGCCTTCCTGCTCGGTTTGGTGGCGCTGAGCGCCGGGGGTTTCCTGGTCGCCAACACACTGGCCATGACCTTGTCGGAGCGAACCCGCGAGATCGGCCTGCTCCGAGCCGCGGGAACCACCGGGCGTCAGGTGCGCGGCCTCGTCATCCGCCAGGGGCTGGCGCTGGGGCTGCTCGGATCCGCCCTGGGGCTGCCCATGGGGATCGGGATCGGAGCGCTCCTGGTCAACGCCGTTGCCGGCACGCGAGCCGCGCTTGTGGTGGACCTGACCCTGAATCCGGCCGTGCTCGCGTTCGCGTTCGGGTTGGGGCTGGCCGTCACGATGCTGGCGGCCTGGGTCCCCGCCGCGGAAGCCGCTCGGGTCAGCCCGCTCGAGGCCCTCCGCCCGAATCACCGACCAGGTCGGAGCCTCTGGATCAGGCTGCGCTGGATCGTGGCCGCTGAGCTGGTCGTGGTGGCGGCCGGTTTCCTCCTCTATCCGCTCGAACGCGGCGCGCCACCGTTCCTGGCCACGCTGCTGGCCGT
>JBKJVN010000136.1:0-15055 GCA_046717345.1 Candidatus Limnocylindria bacterium
CAGCTGGCTGGACTCATCACCCGCAGCATCCGGGCCAGCGACATATTCGGCCGATACGGCGGGGAGGAGTTCATGTTGATCCTCCCCGAGACCACGCCCGAGGACGCTCTGAGCCTGGTTGAAGAGCTGCGCGAGATGGTCATGCGTCGTCCACTCAGCGTGGCATCCGGGATCCTGGTCGACGCCACGATCAGCATCGGGGTGGCAGGGGGCCATGGATCCGATCTCCAGGTGGACCGGATCGTGGATGCCGCCGACGCCGCCATGTACGTCGCCAAGGCGGAAGGGCGCAATCGGAGCTACCTGTTCGGCAGAGTCGACGACGAGACCATGGTGCGACGCGCCGCCATCACGCCGGAGCGGCGAGATGCGGCGGCAGCCATCGGCCGCTGGGCGAGCGCCAGCGCCGCACGGGCGCTGGCATCGGTCCTGGCCCCCCAGCCAAACCATCGCGGCCGGCCGTCGGACATGATCGCGGCGCTGTCGATCGGTGTCGCGCTTCACATGGGGCTGTCGCGGGTCGAGATGGAGCGGATTCGGATCGCGGCCCTCCTACACGATCTGGGCAAGCTGGCCCTCCCGGGCTCGATCCTGGACAAACCGTCGTCGCTGACCGAGATCGAATGGCAGGTCGTGGGCGAGCACCCCCGCATCGGGCAGGTCATCCTGGAGCAGGCCACGAGCATGCGGGACGCGGTCCCGATCGTCCTCCATCACCACGAACGGTACGACGGGACGGGCTACCCCCACGGTCTGCGGGGCGAGGAGATTCCACTCGGCGCGCGCATCGTCGCCGTCGCGGACGCCTACCACGCCATGGTCCACGAACGGCCCTATAAGGCTGCCCTGTCCCACTCGAAGGCCCTCGCCGAGCTGCAACGCCACGCCTCGACCCAGTTCGATCCCACCGTGGTCGAGGTCTTCGTCGCCATCTTCGGCGACGAGGTCCCGGTTGACGGACAGGAGGAGGTCCACCGCCTCCATGCGCACGCCGAAGGTGGCCTGGAGGCCATCGACCCCAAGGCCGCGGCCATGCTGAACGCGGGCATGGTCGACGCCGTCGACGCGCACGGCCCCGTTGACGCCGATGGCTCCGCCCCGGCAGCAACCACGACCCCGACCCCGACCCCGAAGAGCGAGGCCCAGCCCGCGATCCGGGTGTCCGGCCCGCGGCCCGCCGCGGCCGAGCAGAGCGGCTAGACCGGCCTCAGCCCCCCGCCAGCCGGGTCACGGAGCCGATGGCGCCGATGATCCCCGACAGGAAACCGATGAGCCCTGCAGGCGACAGCCCTCGCAAGAGCCCGATGAGGTCGTCCCCCAGCCCCGAGCCGATCTCCACCAGCACGAACAGGATGGCCACCGCCGCGCACCACGCGAAGGCGATCCCAAGGCCGATCCGTTGGGGCCGGCCGGGCGCGCCTCGAACGATTCCCACGGCGGCCAGGACCAGCAGCAGCCCGACCGCCACCGGCAACGGAGCAGCCACCCCGAAGTAGGTCGTCTGCAGGAGGCCGGCATCGGCGGGATAAGCGGACCAGAAGGCGAGCCCGTAGCCGCGCGGACCCAGCGCCTGGTCGGCCAACGAGCCATCGGCCAGCGAGAAGGGCAGGAACCACGCGGTTGCCAGGCCGACGGCCGCGATGGTGAGGACCATCGGCCCCAACCAGGCGCGGACCGGTCGCCGTGTTGCGGACGCGGCCGCCACGGGACGTGGGGCGGTGCCGTCGGCGGCCACCGGAGCGGTGGCCGGGGTCATCGCGGGACGGATGTTGAATCCGCACTCCGAGCAGAACGCGGATCCCGAACGGTTGAGGGCGCCGCAGCGCGGGCAGGGCGCTGATTCGGCGGCGGGGCCCGGGCGGCTCATCGTGGCTTCGTCGGCGGCCACCAGCCGCTGGCCGCAGTTGGCACAGAACGAGACCCCCGGCAGATTGGCAGTTCCGCAGCGGCGGCAGGTGGAGCCGTCGGTCATCGGACGTCCTCCCCGTGCTCCTCTGGCTGGGCCTCGGGCGCGGCCGGCAGCATGCCGGCGTCACGGGCCGCATCCGCCAGTCGATCCATGAGCCATAGCGCCACCAGGACCAGCGCGGCCCCCAGGAACGCCAGCACGTACAGGCCGGCGCCGGCAGCCATGCCGACCGCGGCCACCGCCCACAGGGAGGCGGCCGTCGTCAGGCCCCGCACGCTGCCCCGGTAGTGGAGGATGGTGCCGGCTCCGATGAACCCGATGCCGGACACGATCTGGGCCGCAATCCGGGTCGGATCGGCACCTTCGAACCCGTATGCACTCACGATGGTAAACAGCGCGGCGCCGAGCGCAACCAGGCTATGCGTCCGGAAGCCGGCCGCCTGTCGGTGATACTCCCGCTCGAGCCCGATCAACGCGCCAAGTCCCAGGCTCATCCCCAGACGCAAGGCCAACTCGACCTGGAGGACGATCGGCAAGTCGGGTGTTATGTCCATCGGCTCAACGCTCCGCTCGTGGCGCCAGCTCCTCGGTCCACCACGCCGAGATCCAGGCCTGGAGGACTCCGGCCAGGATCACCAGCAGGAGCCAAATCCACACGAAGCCTAGCAGGAGGATGGCGGTCGACGGCTCCGACAGGCCACCCTCCGCCAGCCGCCCGGAGAGCGGCTGCCATACCGCGCTGAGCGCGACCACCGTGAGCAGCTGGCCGACCAGGAACGCGGCCATGGTCAGCGTCGCCTGTGGAATGACCCGATGCGCCCGATGTCGCAGCGTCGCCAGCGCGAGGCGCCATGGCAGCCGCAGGGCCAGCGCACCCCAGGCCTGGGCCACGGATGCGGCGGCGGCCAGCGCGAGGAGAGCCGGCCAGATGATTCCCATCACGCGAACCAGGTACGGCGTGGAGGGGTCGGGCTGGCCGAACGCGTCGAGGAAGGCGGGCGCCGAGGCCCACAGCAGCACGGCGGCCAGGATCACGACCGGGACGGCGGCCAGCCCAAGCCTGCCCGCGGCACGTGGGACGCTCAATGGAACACCATGCCGGTTGTCGGAGAGCCTCATCAGGAGGGCCACCTCTCCGAAGGCAACCGCCAGCAGCATGGTCCCCAATCCGGACAGCACCGCGACCACCAGGGCGACCGCGTTCCAGGGCCACCACGGGCTGGCCGCCACGCGCAGCCCGAGGAAAACTGCGTCTCCCTCGTCGGGCGGGGAGGCCACGACCGCCAGGAACACGGCCCAACCCACGAACGCGAACGGGACCATGGCCCCGGGGACCCACAGATCGGCCCGACGGGTTACCACGCGGGCGGCGGCCAGCCCGCCGCCCAGCCAGTCGCGCACCGGGGCGCGGCCTAGGGGCTGGGTGACGGAGGCGGAGAGCCGGTCAGCTCCGCGATGCGGTCCAGGACGCGGCCCATCTCGTCCACCGCGTCCTGGTACGCGCCCAGGTTACCGGTGGCCAGGGCCGCCTGGGCGTCGTCGTACAGGTCCTGGGCCAGCGCGATCAGCTCCGCGACATCGTCGGGCAGCACCCCGCCACCGCCGCCACCACCGTCGCCGCCGCCCGGGTCCGGGATCTCCGACTCGCCCAGGAGCTGGCGTAGCGCCTCGTCGATGGTCTCCGCAAAGGCGATCCGGGTCTGGTCGGTCAGGATCACCCTCTTGAACTCCGGGAAGCTGGCCTGCGTGGAGCGCAGGTAGATCGGCTCGACGTACAGGATGGAGTCACCCATGGGCAGCACCAGCAGGTCGCCGCGCACGACCTCCGACCCAGCCTGGCTCCACAGCGTGAACTGGGCGCTGATCCGCGAGTCCTGGTTGATGCGGGCCTGGATCTGGGTCGGCCCCTGGGTCGTGGTGTCGACCGGGAAGCGGAACTCGATCCGCTCGCCGTACACCCCGGGGTCCATCCGGGCCGCGACCCACGAGATCATGTTGGGCCGGCTGGCGGCGACCAAGGGCTGGATCAGGACGAACTCCCCGGTCTCCTCGCCGGGGACCTTCATGACCACGTAGTACGGCTCCACCTGCCGCCCCTCGCCGGCGACATCGGTCTGCTGGGTCGGGAACGACCAGCGGTCCTCCTGGTTGTAGAACGTGCCGGCCCCGGCATCAGTCGGGGCGATGTGGTACAGCAGGTAGGCGCTGTTCTGGGCCGTGAACAGGTCCTCCGGGTAGCGCAGGTGGGCAACCAGGGATTCCGGCATGGCGTCCAGCGGCTCGAACAGGCCCGGGAAGATCCGGCCCCAGGCGGCAATGATCGGATCGTCCGCATCGGCCACGAAGAAGCGCATTTCGCCGGTGTAGGCGTCGACCACCACCTTGACCGCGTTGCGGACGTAGTTCGCACCGCCAAAGGCAGTCTCGGCGGGAAGCGGCTGGGCGTTCGGGTATCGGTCCGACGTCGTGTAGGCGTCCCAGAACCATGCCAGGCGGCCATCGGCCGTGACCAGGTATGGGTCCCCGTCGTAGGTCAGGAAGGGAGCCAGCTCCGGAACGCGCTGCCAGATGGCGCGGCGGAACAGCACGGCGGAGTCGCTCGTCAGCTGGTCGCTGATGAGGAGGTTCAGGTCGCCGAACCGAATCGCGAACAGGAGGCGCGACAGGACGTTGTCGACCCGCACCCCGGTGCTGCCGGCCCAGGAGGTCGTTTCGCCTCCTTCGTCACCCAGGGGGTAGTCGAACTCATCGGTCTGGGTCCGGACCACCACGTAGTCGTCGGTCAACTCGCCGAAGTACAGCCGCGGCTCGCCGATCGGCAGCTCGGGATTGCGGTTGATGCCGCTGATCAGGTAGTCGGGCTGGCCCTCGGGGGTGATGGCGTTGGACACCACCGCGGTCAAGCCGTAGCCGTGCGTGAATACCAGCCGCTCGTTGGTCCAGGTCCGGGCCGCATCGGCCAGGCGGTCGATCTCGATCTCCCGGCCGGACAACATCAGCTGGCGCTGCTCGCCATCGATCTCGTATCGGTCGATGTCGACGTCGTGGAAATTGTAGTACTGGCGCAGGATCTGCTGCTGGCCGAAGGTCACCAGAAGCGGGCGGTAGTCCCACAGGCGCAGGTTGTTGAGGGTCTCGGGGTTGTCGTTGAACAGGGCCCGAGTGGGGCGCTGCTCGCCGCTGAATTCGCGCAGCTCAATCGCATCCAGGTCATACGCGGCCCGGGTGGCCGCCAGGTGGCGCTCGATGTAGACCCGCTCCCGGTCGAGCTCGTTGGGCTCAACCGTGAACCGCTGGACGATGCCCGGATAGAAGCCGCCCACCAGCAGCGACAGCACGAACCACGCGCCCGCAGCCAGGCCAATCAGCCACAGGGTCCGGAACCAGATGTTGGCCACCAGCAGCCCGGCCGACACGAGGGCCACCCCGGTCAGGATGAGATAGGCCGGGGCCTGGGCGTTGAGGTCGGTGTACATCGCCGCCTGGACCGTGCCGCCGATGCCCCGCGTCGAGTACGCCAGCTCGGCCGTGTCGAGCTGGTAGCCGGCGGCGATGGCCACCAGCAGGGCGGCCCCCAGCAGGCTGAGGTGGACGCGGACGGGCGCCGTGAGCTGGAACGACCACCGGGTGGCGGACACCGCGTAGGCCCCAACCGTCAGACCGATGATGACCGCCAGCGCGGTGACCACCCAGCCCTGGACGAAGCGCCAGAAGGGCAGGTCGAAGATGTAGAAGCCGATGTCGCGGCCGAAGGCCGCGTCGGTGGTCCCAAAGTCCCCGCCGTTGAAGAACAGCAACACGGTCTGCCAGTTGCCGCCCCAGGCGAACGCACTGACCAACCCACCCAGCAGAGTCAGTGCCACCAGCAGGATCCCCACCGGGCGCGACAGGTCGGGTATTTCCACCGGTCCGACACGGCGAACCGGCACCTGGGGGCCAAGCCGGCCGGCGACCCACAGGCTGAGCAGGGCGGGAATCGTGAACAACGCCAGTCCCGCGAGGAACCAGCCGAGGTGCGCGACGAATCGGGTCAACAGCACCTCGCGGCGGCCCAGGGCGTCGTACCAGGCCAGGTCCGTGAACAGCTCGACCAGGCCGCCGAGGAGCTGGAGCACGATGAATGCGCCCACCAGGAACAGCACCGGTCGAATCCAGTTGGCTGGGGATTGGCTTGGGCGGCCGCCTCGGGGCCGTAGACGTCTGGGCGGAGGCGGTTCGTCGCCGCCCTCGTCATCGGGGATCTGCTCCTCCGGAGGACCGACCGGCTCATCAGGGGGCAGGGGTCGTCCCTCGCGGGCGTAGTCCTGCTCCATCTGCCGGCGCTGCATCTCTTCGAGGAGCTTGTCGAACCAGCTGGACATCGGTCCGCGCATACTACGGCGGATCGGCTACTCCCACTCGATCGTGGCCGGCGGCTTGGAGCTGATGTCGTACACCACCCGGTTCACGCCGGGCACCTCGTTGACGATGCGGGCGCTGATGCGGGCCAGGACCTCGTACGGCAGGCGAGCCCAGTCCGCGGTCATCCCGTCTTCAGAAGTCACCGCTCGCACAGCCACGACGTTGGCGTAGGTGCGCCCGTCTCCCATGACTCCGACGGTATCGACGGGGGTCAGGATGGCGAAGGACTGCCAAAGCTGTTGGTACAGGCCGGCGGCCTTGATCTCGTCGAGGACGATCCAGTCCGCGTCGCGCAACGTCTCCAGTCGAGAGGCGGTGACCTCGCCGAGGACCCGGATGGCGAGGCCGGGACCGGGGAACGGCTGGCGCTCGATCATGGCTTCCGGCAGGCCGAGCTCGGTCCCCACGCGCCGCACTTCGTCCTTGAACAGGTGACGCAGCGGCTCGATGAGCCGGAAGCGCAGGTTGGCGGGCAGGCCGCCCACGTTGTGATGGGTCTTGATCTTGGCGGCCGCCTTGGACTCGACCGTCTTGGACTCGATGACGTCGGGGTACAGGGTTCCCTGGACCAGGAAGTCAATCGGCCCCAGCCTCGAAGCCTCCTCCTCAAAGACCCGGATGAACTCGTCGCCGATGATCCGGCGCTTGTCTTCGGGATCGGTGACACCCACAAGACGGTGGAGGAATCGGTCCTGCGCATCCACCATCCGCAGCTGCATGCCGAGGTTCTGCTCGAAGGTAATCCGCAGCAACTCTGACTCGCGCTTGCGCATGAGGCCGGTGTCGACGTAGATGCAGGTCAGCCGGTCTCCGATGGCCCGATGGACGAGGGTCGCCGCCACCGCGCTGTCCACGCCGCCCGACAGCGCGCAGATCACCTGGCCCGTCCCGACTTCGGCGCGGATGGCAGCCACCGTGGCGCCGATGAAGCCGGCAGGCGTCCAGTCGCCGCGCGCGCCCGCGATGTCGAACGCGAAGTTGGCCAGGATCTGCCGCCCCTGGGGGGTGTGGACGACCTCGGGGTGGAACTGGAGGCCCATCAGCCCGTGGTCGTTGGCCATCGCCGCGTACGGCGTGGACTCGCTGGATGCAAGGGCGCGGAAGCCGGGCGGCGGCTCCAGGATGGAGTCACCGTGGCTCATCCAGACCGCTGCGGCCGCCGGCAGACCGACCAGCAGCGGCTCGCCCGGCGCGGCATGGATGGTGGCGGGGCCGTATTCGCGGCGCTCGGCGGGTGCCACCCGGCCGCCGAGCTGGTGGGCCATCAGCTGCATCCCGTAGCAGATGCCAAGGACGGGGACGCTCCCCTCCCAGATGCGCGGGTCCGCCTGAGGCGCATCGTCGTCATAGACCGATGCGGGACCGCCCGACAGGATGATCCCGACCGGGCGCCGACGGGCGATTTCCTCCCACGGGGTGTCGTGGGGAAGCAGCATCGAGTAGACGTTCAGCTCCCGGATGCGACGCGCGATGAGCTGGGCGTATTGGCCGCCGAAGTCGAGCACGATGACGGTTTGCGGGTCAGCGACCAGTTCCGCGGCGCCCTCGTACGCATCCGCATCGGCCGGCTCGAGGTAAGTCTCGACCGCGCCGGCGTCGCTCAAGGTGCGAACTTTGCCTGCAAAGTCGCGAAATCGGTGTCCGCGGCCTGGTTGACGACGCGGCTGATCACCGGTTGCATCATCCTCCACGCCCCGGGGAGGCGGAGCTCGAACGCGAAGGCCAGTTGGGTGCCGGTGCCGTCCGCCTCCAACCGCGTATCAGCCGATCCGGAGACCCCCGATTTGTCGATCGATTCGAACGCGAAGCGGCGATTTTCCTCAAGCGCGGTGACGGTGCATTCAAGCGAGCCCGATTGCCCCTGGGTTGTCACATCCATCCGAAATCGGCTGCCGACAGCCATCGGCCCTTCGCCAATCGGCACGGCGCTCGTCACGCCAGCACCCCGCCGCCACTCGGCGAACCGCGTGGGATCAGCGACATACGGCCACACCGTCTCCGGGCCGGCGGCCAACGAGACCCTGCGGTTGACCTTGATCACCGTTGCGGATCGTCCGCGGCCATCTGCCAGGACTTGCCCTCGGTCATGATGGCCGGAGCCACGACCATCTCCACCTCGTGCATGTCGCGGATCGTTCGCGCCCCCAGCGCACCCATGCTCTGGCGCAGCGCTCCAACGAGGTTCTGTGTGCCGTGCGTCGTTCGGGCCGGACCGAACAGGATCTGCTCCAGTGGCAGCCGCTCCCCGAGCTGGATCCGCGTCCCGCGCGGCAGCGTTGGGGACGGAGCCGCCATGCCCCAGTTGAACCCGCGCCCCGGCGCCTCGATGGCGGCGGCCAGCGGCGTCCCCAGCATGACCGCATCGGCTCCCGACGCGATGGCCTTGGCGATGTCGCCGCCGGTCCTCATCCCCCCGTCGGTGATGACCGGCACGTATCGCCCGGTGTCGGCCAGGAACCGATCACGGGCGGCGGCGACCTCGAGGGTGGCAGAAACCTGCGGCACGCCGATCCCGAGCACCTCGCGTGTGGTGCATGCGGCCCCGGGTCCAACCCCGACTAGGATGCCGGCGGCGCCCTGCTCCATGAGCTGGTAGGCCGCCTCGCCGCTCACCGTGTTGCCCACCAGGACCGGGAGGCGGAGCGCACCGGTCAGATCCGACAGCGACAGGACGCGACCCGAGGTCGAGATGTGACGCGCGCTCGACACCTGTGACTGGACGACGAACAGGTCGGCCCCGGCCTCGGCCGCCACCGCGGCGTGGTCCCAGGCGGATGCCGGCGTGGTGGCCACCGCGGCAGGCGCCCCGGAAGCCTTGATGCGGGTGATCAGGGCGCCGATCAGCTCGGGCCGAATCGGTGCCGCATAGGCCTCGCTCAGGACCCGCGCCGCGGCGACCGCGTCCGGGGCTTCAACCACCTGCTCGATGATCGGCCCGGCGTCCGGATATCGGGTGTACAGGCCGTCCAGGTTGACGACCGCCAGCCCGCCCAGCCGATGCATCCGCACCGCCATGTCCGGGTCGCTGACCGCATCCATGGCGGCGGCCAGGAACGGGATCTCGAGGCGCAGCGGGCCGATCTCCACCACGGTGTCGACCTCGGCCGGCTCCACCGTGACCGCGCCGGGGACCAGCGAGATCTCCTCGAAGCCGTACGCCCGACGCAGGCGCCCACCGACCTCAGTCGGTGGGCGAAGCAACGTGCCGGACTCCATGTGGGCCCGCAGTATAGGCGGCGCCGGGCCCGATCAGGCCAGGCTCAGGATCGGGCGCGAACCTTGTCGAAGCAGCTGCTGCAATAGACTGGGCGGTCGTTGCGCGGGAGGAACGGCACAAGGGCCTGCCCCCCACACTCCGCACACACCGCCGCGTGCATTTCGCGGGCCCCGCCCCCCGTGCCGATGCCCAGCGCGCGGTTCTGCTTGGCAACCGCGCGGCAGCTCGAGCAGCGCTGGGGCTCGTGGGTCAGCCCCTTCTCCTGGTAGAACTGCTGCTCCCCGGCCGAGAAGACGAAGTCCATCCCGCAGTCGCGGCACGTGATGGTCTTGTCGGTCAACACCTGCCCTCTCCTCCGTGTCGTGGTCGCCCGGCCCTCGGTTCTCCGGCTCCTCGGGCCGTGGATCGCGACCTGGGATGAGCTGGTGTTCCGGACCTACCAGCCGCCGATGATGCCACGCAGGTCAAGCGTCGGGAACCCTCTAATAGGCGGTGACCTCCACCTCATCCCGGGCGGCGACCCCGTAGAAGCGGGTGTGAGTGCGCCGGAACTGGAGCGGCACTTCGCCAATCGGCCCGTTGCGATGCTTGGCGATCTTGGCCTTGACCAGCTCCAGGTCGGCGTCGGCGACGGGTTCGCCCTCGGCCCGATACAGAAAGATGACGACGTCCGCATCCTGCTCCAGCGATCCGGATTCACGCAGGTCCGAGAGTCGTGGCTCGGCACTCCCGCGTTGCTCGACGTTGCGGGACAGCTGGGACAGGGCCAGCACCGGGACCTTGAGCTCGCGGGCCAGGTTCTTCAGGCCGCGGCTGATCTCACTGACCTCCTGGACCCGGTTCGGCTCCCGGGTAGGGGTCGAGGCCTGCATGAGCTGCAGGTAATCGACGATGACCAGGTCCAGCCCTTGCTGCTCGACCTCCAGCCGTCGGGCCTTGGTGCGCAGCTCCATGACGGACAGGGTGGGCGAATCGTCGACCCACATCCTGGCGCTGGCCATGTCGTTCATGACCTTGGCGATCTTCGACCAGTCCGTCTCCTCCATGAACCCGGTCTGGAGCGGGCGCGGATTGATCCCGGTCTCCGAGGACAAGAGCCGGAGCGCGAGTTGTTCGCGGCTCATCTCGAGCGAGAAGATGGCGACCCGTTTCTGCTCGTGGACGGCCGCATGGAGGGCCACGTTGAGGGCCAGGCTCGTCTTTCCCACGCTGGGGCGCGCGGCCAGGATGATGAGGTCCGACGGCTGGAACCCGCCGAGGAGCGTGTCGAGCCCGGCCAGCCCGGTCGGGATGCCGAGGATCTGGCCTCGGTGTTCGTGGAGATACTCGAGCCGGTCATAGGCCTCTCCCAGGAGCGTGGCCAGGGTCTCGAACCCGGCGACCGTCCGGCGCTGGCTGATCTCGAACAGGATGCCCTCGGCCCGGTCGATGGCGGCCGCCGTGTCATGGGCCTCCTCGTACCCCACCGCCGCGATGCGCCCGGCGGCCGCGATCAGGTTCCGGAGGACCGCCTTCTGCTCGACGATCCGGCCGTAGTGCTCCACGTGCACCGCTGTCGGAACCGCGTTCATCAGGGTCGCCAGGTAGGCGGGCCCACCGACCCCGTCCAGCTTCTCGTGCCGGGTCAGCTCGTCGCCCAGGGTGACGAGGTCGATCGGCTCCCGCTGGGAATGGAGAGCCAGCATGGCCTCGTAGATGTCCGCGTGCTGGGGGCGATAAAAATCGCCGGAGTGCAGGAAGTCGGCGACCTTGAGGATGGCCTCGGGGTCGATCAGGATCGAGCCGAGCACGCTCTGCTCGGCCTCGACCGCCTGGGGGGCGACTCGGTCAATGCTCATGGTGGCGTGGGCCTGACCCTAGGAGCGCGACCGGCACTTGGGTAGGGCTTTAACCACAGGCTTAGCCACAGGCCCCAGATCCGGACGGGGATTCGATGTGGACAAGGTGCACAGATGGTCGCCCCCGGTCGCGACACCTACGCTGTCGCGCGGTCGCTGCCCCTCAGTGCTCGGCGACGACCTCGACCCGGACCTGGGCCTCGAGGCCCGGCATCAGGTGCACGCGCACCACGTGCTCGCCCACGGTCTTGATCGGCTCGCCAAGGTGGATGTCATGCCGATCGATCTCGATCCCCTCCTGGCGCAGGCGATCCGCGACGTCGCGCGTCGTCACCGACCCGAACAGCCGCTCTCGCTCGCCGGCCTTGACGCCGATCTGGACGGTCAGCTCCCCGAGGCGCGCGGCGATGGCCTCGGCGTCAGCGCGCAGGGACCGATCGCGCTCGTCCCGCTGCTCGCGGTGGCGCTCCCAATTGCGGACGGCACCCAGGTCGGCGAGGACGGCCGCTCCGGTGGGGATGAGGTGGTTGCGGGCGTACCCGTCCTTGACGTCCTTCAGGTCGCCTTCGCGGCCCAGGCCCTTCACGTCGCGCTTCAGGATGACCTTCATTCCACGTCCACCGGAGCCTTCGCCCGCGTCGCGCGCCACTTCCCGATCTGACGTTTGACCTCAGTCGAGTCCCGAAGCCCACCATACCGACCCAGGAGCTGGGGCAACGCGTCCCGAATTCGATCGTAGCGGTCCCCGAGCAGCAAGCGGAGTCGAGCCAGGTCGGCGTCCAGCACCGCCTGCCCGGCGGCAGCCCGGGCCAAGTGCTCCTCTCGGACCGCCGCGGGCGCGTTGCTGAGGAACACGTCTAGGACGAGGAGGAGGACGGTTAGATCGTCGGCGGCGCCGAGGATGGGGATGACGTCGGGAATCAGGTCGATGGGCAGCACCACATAGGCCAGGGCGGCGATGAGCAGCGCCTTCAGGCCGAGCGGGGTCCGGGGATCTCGGGCCAGTCCCCACACCAGGCGAGCGTACGTGGGTAGCTGGAGGAGGACTTTGGCGGTGCGCAGATAGCGCCAACGGCCGGGACGCAGCACTCGAGTTCGGCCTCCTCCGGTCCGACGAGGTGGGGTGGGCCGGGATGATACCAAGCGATTGACAATAGAACAGGTGTTCTGCTAGGGTGCGTTGCGTGACCCGGCACGACGCCGAACGCCGACAGCGTATCGTGGAGTACATCGCCCGTACCGTGGCCGAGCGGGGCTATCCGCCCTCGGTCCGCGAGATCGCGGAAGCGGTGGGCCTCGCCTCGACATCGGCCGTCCATCACCACCTCGTGGCCCTCGAACGCGCCGGGCAGCTGGAACGTGGCAACCGCTCGTCTCGTGCCCTTCGCCTGACCGCCACCGCGGAAGGCATGGCGCCTCCCGCACGGCCTGCGCGCGGGGCGGTCACTCCCTTCCGGATGCCCGTGGAGCGTGATGTCCTGCGGCTCCCGGTGATCGGCGAGATCGCGGCCGGCCAGCCCATCGAGGCCTACCAGGACCCCAGCCAGACGCTCGAGGTCCCGAGCTCGCTCCAGGCCCGGGACGATTCGTACGTCCTGCGCGTGCGCGGGCGAAGCATGGTCGACGCGCTCATCGACGACGGGGACTACGTCGTCGTTCAGCCCCAGGCCACTGCCCACGACGGGGACATCGTGGTCGCCCTGCTGGAGGACAACGGCGTCACCCTGAAGCGCTTCTACCGGGAGGAGGGGCGCATCCGCCTTCAGCCCGCCAACCCGGAGATGGAACCCATCTACGCCACCGAGCTCCAGATCCAGGGCAAGGTGGTCGGAGTCATCCGCAAGCTTTGATCAACTGACCCATGGCGGCGGCCGTGCCGCCGCTAGGCTGGTGGGACCCATGGCCCGCCCGATGCGCACGATCGTCCATGCCGACCTCGACGCGTACTACGCCTCGGTGGAGGTTCTCGACAACCCGTCGCTGCGGGGTCTGCCGGTGATCGTGGGCGGCCGGCCCGACGACCGGGGCGTCGTCAGCGCCGCGTCGTACGAGGCGCGCCGCTTCGGGGTCCATTCCGCCATGCCCCTGCGCACGGCCGCGCGGCTGTGTCCGCAAGGCGTCTTCCTGCCCGGCCGATTCGAACGCTACGCGGAAGTCAGCCTCCAGGTCATGCGCATCTTCGACGGGTTCACGCCGCTGGTCGAGCCCATCAGCCTGGACGAGGCGTTCCTCGACGTCACCGGCGCTCCCGCTGGCGATGGGCGAACCATCGGGCAGGCCATCAAGGATCGGGTTCGCGCCGAAGCGGGCCTGGTGGTCAGCGTCGGGGTGGCCACCAACAAGCTCGTGGCCAAGGTCGCCTCGGACCTGCGCAAGCCCGATGCCCTGGTGGTTGTCGAGCCTGGCGACGAGGCTGTGTTCCTGGCCCTGTTGCCGGTGTCCCGCCTGTGGGGCGTAGGCCCCCGGGTCCGGCAGGCGCTCGCGGACTACGGGGTGACGACCATTGGCCAACTGGCGGCGGTGCCCGCGGCGACTCTGCGTCGGCGATTCGGTCGCCACGGAGTGGACCTCGGTCAACGCGCGCGCGGCATTGATCCGTCGCCGGTGGTGCCGGGCCATGCGCCGAAGTCCATCGGTCATGAGCACACCTTCAACACCGACGTCACCGAGCGGACCGGGCTGGACGGGACCCTCCTATGGCTGTCGGAGTCGGTGGCGGGGCGCCTGCGGCGCCACCACATGGCGGCGGGTGGCGTGCAGCTCAAGCTTCGGTACGAGGGCTTCGAAACGTTGACGCGGCAGGCGACGCTGCCGCACCCGACGACGGACGCCCAGGTCCTGCTGGGCGTCATCCACCGCCTCCTCGACCGCACCCTGCAGCCCGGCCGCGCGGTGCGATTGATCGGCATGACCGCCATCTCGCTGGTCGACGCCCAGCAGCTGACCCTGTTCGATGACGGCTTGCGTGTTCAGCGGCTGGCGGAGGCCACCGACGCGGTCCGCGACAAGTTCGGCGACCGTGCCATCACTCTGGCCCGGCTGCTGCGCGAGGCGCCCGAACGCCGGTTCAGCGAGCGTCCACCGGAGTCTTGACAACTAGAACATATGTTCGTATTCTCCGGGTATGGCACTCGTCTCCATCACCCCCGTCCCGGCGTCGGTCACCTGGGATGCGCGCCACGTCCGACCCACCCGTATCCGTTTCGGTGACCGGGAGCTGCGCGTGGCACGCCTGGCCACGGTCCGTGACGAGCGTGCAGCGTATCCAACGGGGAGCTCCCCACGCCTGATGCTGGTGGTGGAGGTCGAATCCGGGGAGTCGCTGGAGCTGGTCTTCGACGCGCGGCGCCGCCGCTGGTTCGTCGACGCCCTGGACCCCGCGGCCTGACAGCGCCTCGGGGGCTCATCGCACAGCCCGGCGGGCGCCGCGTCCCTCTCCCGCGGGCCTGCCGGGCTCCTTCTCCGCTCCCCGTACAATCGGCTGCCCATGAGCAGCCCGCCACTCGCTGAACTGACCGTTCGCGACCTTACCGAGCGGTTGGCGTCGCGCGCCCCGGTGCCCGGCGGCGGCAGCGCCAGCGCCCTGGCGGGTGCCCTGGGTGCAGCCCTGGTCGAAATGGTCTGCGAGCTCACCCTCGGCAAGCCTGAGTACGAGGAGGTCGACCCGGTCGCCCGCCAGATCGGTGCCGC
>JBKJVN010000137.1:0-3225 GCA_046717345.1 Candidatus Limnocylindria bacterium
CCGCGCCACGCCAGGTAGCGCTCCGCGTTGAGGTCGCGTCGCTGACGGGCCTGATGGCTGCGCCAGGCCGGCACAGCCACCACGAACGCGGCCGCTCCGGCCGCCAGCGCGCCGATCAGCCAGACCACGCTGCTCACCCGGCGTACTCCGCACCGCCCGCAACGGCCACGTCGACGATCCACAGCGTCCGCCGCGCGCGGACCGCCGCGGCCGGCGATGCATCCGAACCAGCGCGGACTGTCGCGAAGGCGGCGTCCTTGCCGGGTCCACACACCTGGAAGAGCGCCTCGCGCGCGGCATTCAGGACCGGGTAGGTGAGGGTCATCCGCCATGCGGCCGGGCCGGGCGCCCAGTTGCCGACCACCCAGCGCTTCCGCTCGGCCAAAGCGGCCGATCCGGGAAAGAGCGAGGCAGTGTGGCCGTCGCGGCCCATCCCCAACCAGACCAGGTCGAAGACGGGGACCTTCGCTGCATCGGCCGGGGGGCCGAAGGCGCCTGCCATTTCGGCCTGGTAGTCGCGGGCGGCCGCGTCCAGGTCGGGTCGCTCGGCCGGCATGCGATGGATCGCCTCCGGCCGGACACCAGGCAGCCGAGAGAGGAGGCCGGCCTGTGCTGCGCGGAAGTTGGAGTCGGGGTGGTCGGGCGGCACGGGTCGCTCATCGCCCCAGAAGAACTCGACCCGCGACCAGTCGACCCCTTCCACCCGCGGAGGTGCCGCCAGCAGCGGGTAGGCCAGCAAGGGCGTTGCTCCTCCTGACAGCACCAAGCGAAAGAGGCCGCGCCGCTGAATCGCATTCCGTGCGGCCGCCACCACGCGGTCAGCGGTCGCCGCCGCCACCGCCGCCGGATCGGCCAGGACCACCACCCGGCGGCTCAACTCAACTCGCTTGGCCGTGCCGCATCCAGGAAGATGGCCGCGGCGCGCCGCGCCGCCTCGTAGGTGGGGTCGTGGCGATCGGTGACCAGGTCCGTGGCCAGCACCTCCGATTCGGTCTGCGGCTCCATCGTCACCCGGCGTAACAGCGCGGTCATCCCGTCTGCATTGGTGGCGACCGTTGCCTCATCAGCCGTGCGGTCGATGATGAATTCGGCGGCGCCCATCTCCCCTCGAGCCCGGAGACGCACCGAGATGAGCTCGCCGGGCAGATCAGCAGCGCTCTCCACCGGTTCCAGCCGCAGATCGACCATCTCGTGACGTCCCTCCAGCACCAATCGCAACCCGCCGGGACCAAGCTGCACCGTGGTCCGGTATCGCCGCCAGGTCAGGCGCGAGGCGATCCAGCCGGCATACAGGATCGGGCCGGCAAGCGGCGAGCTGACCCCGGGAGCCACGTCGGCGACGTCGGGGCGACGTCGCGGGCGACCGGGGGCGCGCTTTCCGGGCGCCACGGCATACCGAATGGCGAGCCCGTTGAGGTTGGGCAGGTAGCGCCGAAAGCGCGGCGCGTCGAAGAATTGGGCGGTGAGTTCCTGCCACCACCCCAGGCGTCGCCAGGCAAGGTCGCCCACGCCGCTGCGGCGACGAAGGGTTCCCAATCGGCGGAAGCCGATCAACAGGTCGGTGAAGTCGCTGCCGTCGACGATCACCCGGTCGCTCATTTCGACGAGTTGATCGAAGATCGGATCGCCGAACGGCGGACTGCCGGGCCACCAGACGTGCGTAGGCAGGTCATGGATCAGGAGCGGTGCAACGAAGCCCGACAGGTGCTCGGCGGCCTCCCCGCGAACGGTCAGCACCACCACGTCGTAACAGACCTGGTCGCCGCCGTCCCGTCCGGCATTGCAGTGCGCGCTGACGGCGGCATCCAGCGGTGGTCCGGCCGCTGCCCGGTCAGCCACCAGCACGATTGCACGCGATGGATGACGGAACCCGAGCCCCTGCATGGTGGTGACCACCCGCTCCGCGGCCACGGCGTCGGGGACGGTGACAATCAGGTTGAGGACCGATGCGCGGGCGTGGGGCAGACCCTTCTCGACTACCAGCGGCTCATCCTCCGGTCCGGGGTGCGACCAGAGTTCGGTCAGCTGCGCGGCCACCCGGCTCACCGTGGTCCCCTGCTCCCCCCACGGCGGTGCGACCAGTGACTCGGCTTGGCCGAACCGCATCAGGTGGCGATGCACTGACAGCGCGCGCTCGGCCGCCGGCCGCCGGCTCATGGGTGTCGCCAGGTGCGCCCGTCGCGCTCGAGCAGTTCGTCGGCGGCGGCTGGACCCCAGCTGCCGGCCTCGTAGAAGTGCAGCTCGCCACCTTCGCCCGACTCCCAAGCTGCCAGGACAGGATCCAGGATCTCCCATGCCCGTTCCAACTCATCGGCGCGAGTGAAGAGCGAGGCATCGCCGATCATGCAGTCCAGGATCAGGGTCTCGTACGCATCGGGCGAGTCGACGGCGAAGCTCGATCCATAGCGAAAGTCCATGTTGACCCCGCGGATCTGGAGCCCCGGGCCCGGCACCTTGGCGCCGAAGCGCAGCAGGATGCCCTCGTCGGGCTGGATCCGGATGGCGAGCACGTTGGGGTCCATCGACGATGCACCGGCCCGCTCGAAGAGCGCGAGCGGGGCCTGTTTGAACTGCACCGCAATCTCGGTCGCGCGCGTGGCAAGGGCCTTGCCGGTCCGCAGGTAGAACGGCACACCCGCCCAGCGCCAAGACTGGATCGCCAGCTTCAGTGCCGCGTAGGTCTCACGCTGCGAGTCGGGAGCGACCTCGGGCTCCTCGCGATAGGACGGGACCTGCTCCCCGGCGACCCAGCCCGCCGTGTACTGCCCTCGCACCGTGCTCAGGGCCACTTCGCGCCGGGTCATTGGCTTGACGGCGCGCAGCACCTTGAGCTTCTCGTCGCGCAGGTCGGACGCCTGGAACTCGATCGGCGGCTCCATGGCGAAGACCGCCAGCAGCTGCAGGGCGTGGTTCTGCACGATGTCGCGCATCGCACCGGTCTGGTCGTAAAACTCGCCGCGCCCCTCGATGCCGACCGTCTCGGCCACCGTGATTTGCACCGAGTCGATGTAGCGCCGGTTCCATATCGGCTCAAACAGGCCGTTCCCGAAACGGAAGACGGCCAGGTTCTGAACGGTCTCCTTGCCAAGATAGTGATCGATCCGGTAGATCTGGTCCTCGTTGAAGACCTCGCTCATCTCGCGGTTCAGCTGGCGAGCGGTGACCAGGTCGGAGCCGAACGGCTTCTCGACGATGACTCTCGTCCATCCCTTGTGGCCTGCGCCA
>JBKJVN010000138.1:0-4911 GCA_046717345.1 Candidatus Limnocylindria bacterium
CGCGAGCCGGGCCGGCCGCCAGGTTGATGAGCAATGCGGCTCCGTCCTGGGCCTGGAGCAGGGGCAGCGACGGGTGCCAGAAGTCCTCGCAGATGCTGAGACCCACCCGGCCCAGCGGCTCGCCGACCTCGGTGGTCCGGATCCGGTCGCCGGGGCGAGTGAAGCGGCCCTCGTCGAACATCCCGTAGGTGGGCAGGTAGACCTTGCGGTGCAGCCCGACCAGCTCCCCGTCGCGCAACAGGGCGGCACTGTTGGCATACCGATGCTCGGCCGTTTCCTCCACGAAGCCGATGGCCACCAGCATTCCGGGCGTTTCCCGAGACACGGCGGCCAGACGCGGGTCGGTAGCTGGCATCGCCACCTCGGGGACGAGGTCGCTCAGCAGGTACCCGGTGAGCGCCAGCTCCGGTAACACGACCAGGTCCGCGCCCTCGGCCGCCGCGGCCCGGACCCGCTCCGCGGCCATCTCGAGGTTGGCCGCCACCTCACCCAGATGGGGTGCCACCTGGGCCAGCGCGACGCGGACCTCCACGTCGCCAAGCCTAGCCGACCGGCGCCTCGGTCGGCACCGGCGCGGCCTCGTCGGCCGCCTCGGCCGAGGCAAGCCCGGAGCTCCCGGCGGCGGCGGCCGCGATCCGCCGCTGACGGGTGGTCGGTTCCAGCAGCTCTTCGGCGTAGTGGCACGCGACTTGGTGGCCGCCGCCCACGGTCCGCAGCTCGGGTCGCTCGGTGGCGCAGCGATCGGGGTTGCCGAGCTGGGTGCGCAGCCAGCAGCGGGTGTGGAACCGGCACCCCGACGGTGGGTTGACCGGCGACGGGACGTCCCCGCGCAGGATGATCCGCCGCCGCGCGGCGCGTTCCGCCGGTCGGGCCACCGGTACCGCCGACAGCAACGCGATGGTGTAGGGATGGACCGGCAGGCGATAGATGTCCACCGAGCCGGCGACCTCGACCAGGGCGCCGAGGTACATGACCGCCACCCGATCGCTGATGTGCTCCACCACGCCCATGTTGTGGGCGATGAACAGGTACGTCAGGCTCAAGCGGCGCTGGAGGTCGCGGAGCAGGTTCAGGACCTGGGCCTGGATGCTGACGTCCAGCGCGCTGACCGGCTCGTCACAGACGAGCAGCTCGGGCTCCAGGACCAGGGCCCGCGCGATCCCGATCCGCTGCCGCTGACCGCCCGAGAACTCGTGGGGGTAACGCCGTGCGTGGTAGGGCTGCAGGCCAACCAGCTCCATCATGTGGGCGACCTTGTCGGCCCGCTCTCTTGCGTTCCCGATGCCGTGGATGCGCAGCCCCTCCCCGATGGCGCTCGCGATGGGCGACCGGGGGTCGAGGGACGCGTACGGGTCCTGGAACACGATCTGCATCCGGCGTCGGTACGGTTTCAGGTCGCTGCCCTTCAGGTCGGTGATGTCCGTTCCGTCGAACACGATCCGACCGCCGGTGGGCTCGATCAGCCGCAGCAGGGTCCGACCGACCGTGGTCTTGCCGCAGCCCGACTCCCCCACCAGGCCCAGCGTTTCGCCGCGTCGAATCTCGAAGCTGACGTCGTCGACCGCCTTCACGTCCCCCACCTTGCGCTGGAGGAGGCCGCCACGCAGGGGGAAGAACTCCGACAGGTGCTCGACTCGGACCAACGCCCCGTTCATGGCCGCCGGGCCGGTCACAGGACGCGCGCCCCCTCGATCTGGGCGCCGTCAAGGTGGTGGTAGATCCAGCACCGCACGTCATGTCCCGCGGCCGCGCCACCGACCGGACGCAGCTCGGGATGCTCGGTTTCGCTGTGCGCAACCTGCTGGGCCACCCGTGGCACGCAGCGTGGAGCGAACCGGCAGGCGGCCGGGAGGTCGATCAGGTTCGGGACCGAGCCCGGGATGGTCATCAGTTCGTCACGCACGTCGCCCAGGGTGGGGACCGAGCCGATGAGACCTCGCGTATAGGGATGTTTGGGATCGAAGAACAGCGTGGCCGTGTCGGCCTGCTCCACGATCTCGCCGGCGTACATGACCGCCACCCGGTCGCACATCTCCGCCACCACCCCCAGGTCGTGGGTGATGAGGATGATGGCCGTACCGGTATCGGCCTGGAGCGCGCGCATGAGGTCCAGGATCTGAGCCTGGATCGTGACGTCCAGGGCCGTGGTCGGCTCGTCGGCGATCAGCAGCTCCGGCTCGCAGGCCAGCGCCATGGCGATCATGACCCGTTGGGCCATGCCGCCCGACAGCGAATGGGGGTAGGCCTCCAGTCGTCGTTCGGGGTCCGGGATCCCGACCATGCGCAGCAGCTCGCCCGCCCGCGTGCGGGCGGTCTTGGTCTTCATCCCCTTGTGGATTTCGAGCACCTCGGCGATCTGGCGACCCACGTCATAGACCGGGTTCAGGCTGCTCTGCGGCTGCTGGAAGATCATGCTGATCCGCTCCCCGCGCAGCGCCCGCAGCTGGCTCGGCGGGATGGTCAACAGGTCCCGGTTGTCGAACACGATCTGGCCGGCCTCGATCCGCCCGGGGGCCGCAATGAGGCCCAGGATCGAGAGCGCGGTGACGGTCTTGCCGCAGCCGGACTCGCCGACCAGTCCCAGGATCTCGCCGCCATCCACGTGGAAGTCGACCCCCGTCACCGCCCGCACCACACCGTCGCGGGTATGGAACGAGGTCTGAAGTCCGCGCACCTCGAGCAGCCGATCGCCGTGGCGACCGACTCGTCGCGGGATGTCCGCGATCTCGGCCACGCTCATCGGTTCAGGCGCGGGTCGAGCGCGTCGCGCAGGCCGTCGCCAAACAGGTTGAAGCCGAGGACGCTGATGGTGAGCGCCATCCCGGGGGCCAGGATGAGCCAGGGCGCGTTGAACAGCTGGTTGCGGTCGAGGGCGATCATCGAGCCCCACTCGGCCAGCGGGGGCTGCGCCCCCAACCCGAGGAAGGACAGGGCGGCCACCTCCAGGATGGCGCCCGCGACCCCCAGTGTGCCGGCCACGATCAACGGCGTCATCGCGTTCGGGAAGATGCGCCGGAACAGGATGCCGCGCCCCGACTCGCCCAGGGCGCGCGAGGCGGTCACGAAGTCGCGTTCGCGGACCGACAGGACCGAGGCGCGCATGACGCGCGCATAGACCGGGATGGCCACCACCCCGATGGCGATCTGGGCGTTGATCAGACCGGCTCCCAGGACGGTGACGATGGCGATGGCCAGCACGAGGGCGGGGAAGACGAGAAACACGTCCATGATCCGCATCAGGACGTTGTCCACGCCGCCGCCCACGAAGGCGGCCAGGGCCCCGATGACCGAACCGATGACGATCGCGAAGCCGACCGTCAGCACCCCCACGTAGAGTGACACGCGGGCCCCGAACACGACTCGGCTGAACACGTCGCGACCGTTGCGGTCGACCCCGAAGTAGTGCTCCGGTCGAGCCTCGGGACACCCGAGGACGTGGATGCACGGGCCCTTCTGCTCGGTGGTCAGCCCCTGCTCGATCCCAATCGCCGCGTCGGGGTTGTAGGTCGCGATGAGCGGGGCCAGGGCCGCGGTCCCGACCAGCAGAGTGAGCAGGATCAGCCCGACCTGGGCCGAACGTTGGCGGAGGATGCTCTGCACCGTGTCGCGCCACAGGTTGCCGGGCCGCGCGGTGAGGGCCTCAGCTTCCGCGACAGACAGGGTCGCAACGGCCTGCTCCCCCAGCGAATCGAGGGCGACCGGGACCGGGTCAGGCGCCTTCATTCGAGGCGAATCCGCGGATCGAGGAACGCGTACGACACGTCCACCACCAGGTTCACGGTCAGGTACAGGATGGCGGTCACGAGAGTCAGCGCCTGGATGACCGGGTAGTCACGCCCGAGGATCGAATCGGTGATGGTCTTTCCGATTCCGGCCAGCCCGAAGATGGTCTCGGTCAGGACCGCGCCGCTGAGCAGGGCACCCAGGGTCAGACCGATGACGGTCACGACCGGCAGGATCGCGTTCCGCAGCGCGTGGCGCAGGACCACCCGCCGCTCGATCACTCCCTTGGCGCGCGCGGTCCGGATGTAATCCTGGCCCAGCACCTCGAGCAGGCTGGACCGGGTCATGCGCGCGATGAGTGCCAGCGGGATGGTGGCCAGCGCAATGGCCGGCAGGATGAGATGAACGACGGCGTCCCCAAAGGCCGCCCACTGGCCGGTGATCAGGGTGCTGACGATGTACATGTTGCCGACGAAGTCGACCAGGACACGCAGCGGACCTTCGAGATCAGCCATGCCCCAGGCCTCGGCCAGGGGCACGATGATCACCCCCGCCGACAGCCGTCCGCTGGGAGGCAGCGCGAAAGGCGTGTCCTTCAGGACCACGGCAAAGAAGAAGATCAGGATCAGGCCCAGCACGAAGACCGGGATCGAGACCCCGAAGTTCGCAAACATCATGGTCCCGACGTCGACGCCCGAGTTGCGCCGTGCCGCCGAAGCCACCCCCAGGCCGATGCCGACGACGGTCGCAATGGTCAGCGCAAATAGCGTCAGCTCGATCGTGACCGGCATCCGCTCCACCAGGATCTCCGAGATCGGCCGCCCATAGGCAATCGAGGTGCCAAGGTCGCCGGACAGGAGGTCTCCGACGAAGATCCCGAACTGAACCGGGATAGGCTCGTTGAGGCCGTAGCGCGCGCCGAAAGCCTCGCAGGCCTCCTCGGTCGCCCGCTGCCCGAGCGCCTGGAAGCAGGGGTCGCCGGGCAGGACGCGGGCGATCGCGAACACGACGAATACGATCCCGATCAGGACCGGGATGGTCAGCAGCAGGCGACGCCCGATGAACTGGAGCATTGGCGCCGAGTGTAGTGCGCTGTTCGGAGGCGGGGAATAGCCACGCGGGCCCCCCCGCGGGGGGGGCGGGGGGGCCGGTTATGTTGGGGCGGCCCCCCCCCGGGGGGGATGGGGG
>JBKJVN010000139.1:0-5061 GCA_046717345.1 Candidatus Limnocylindria bacterium
GCGCCGCCGGACGCCCCGGAGACCTTCAGCAGCGGCAGCATCCCCGCGGTCAGGGCCTTCAACGAGAACGCGCTGGTCTGGAACGTGACCGCGGCGCTCTCCCACGGCGTATCCAGGAACCCTCCCCCCATGGCGTCCTGGGGCGCGAACCCAATTGCGTGCAGGAGCCCGTCGAGCCGCCCCCAGCGCCGCTCCAGGTCGGCCGCCACGGCCGCGATCTGGGCGTCATCGTTGACGTCCATCTCCAACACGTCGGGCACCGGGTCGAGCCGGCGCGCGATCCGCTGGGTCAGGCTCATCGCCCGCCCCACCCCGGTCAGCACGATCTCGGCCCCCGCCTCCTGGGCAACCCGCGCACACGAGAACGCGATCGAGTCATCGGTCAGCACGCCGGTCACGAGGATCTTCTTGCCGGCCAGCAACATGCGGCCGATTGTACCGGCCGCCGGAACGGCTACCCTGACCCGACCGATGATGGTGCGGCTGTTCGACTACACGGTCCCCGTGGCGGACCCCGCGGCGGGGATCCCGAACCTGCGTGACGCCTTGGCCGAGCTCCCGACCCCCGAGCGCAAGACCCTCCTGACCAGCCTGTTCAAGCCCGAGCGCATGCCCGGCTCGATGGAGCGTCTGACCACCCTGGTCGTCGACGTGGACGCCAGCTTCGGGGACCTGCTGACCGTGCTCGACAACGCGTCCCGGGCCCGGACGTTCGTCGCCATCGACGAGGCCCGCCCCATCCTGGACCGATACCTGCCACCGTCCGCCGTGGCCGGGATCCGCGAATGGGACGTCGCCCGCCTCCACGAGCCGTACGGGGATGGCACGTACCACGGACGCCTCCTGAAGCGGGTCCGCAAGCAGCTCCGATCGGTCGGTAGTCGCGAGGCGCTCACCACCCCGTTCCTGTTCCGCCGGGAGTGGTGACTTCATGACGCGACGTCGGGGGCGCGGCCGGCCCTACCAGCCGTTGCCCAAACGGACGAACCGGACCTACGCCATTGCCGTGGTCCTCATCGGCCTGATCCTGGTCGTGGGTTTCGGGGTCCTCAGCTCGATCCGATAGCCGAACGCCACCCTCAGAGCGTTTCCTCGGCGACGTCGCGCAGGTACCAGAACAGCTTCCACAGCTCGGGCGCGGCAGACACGAGGTCTCTGGTATCGGGTTGGACGTGGTTGAACAGCCGGAACTCGCCGAGCCGGACGTCGACGCCGGCGGCCTCCATCGCCGCCGCCAGCTCTCGGGCGTTCGAGTACGGGATGTGCTGGTCGCCGATGTCATGCATGAGGTACACGCGGGCCCGGATGGCGCGCACGTACCCCAGCGGGCTGATACCGTCGAGAAGCGTTCGTACCTCGGGCGGCGCCGCGGCCAGAGCGGACTCCGCCTCGGGCAGCGTGTCGGCCAGCAGGATCGCCTCCGCCGCGAGCCCCTCCGCGGTGCGGAGTGGCAGGTCCGCGTCGGGCAACGGATGGACGTCCTGGTTGTTCAGCTCGTCGTAGGCGCCGTACAGGTAGCCATGGTCCCGTCCATCGGTCACCCGCTCGGTGACCAGCCCGAATACCACCTGCCGGACCAGGAGCGTGGGCTCCCAGTCGACCAGCTCGCCGTCCAGCCGATACTGGTGGCTGATCACGCTTACCATGATCTCGCCGGCATCGGCGTAGGCGCCGAACGCACCCACCCAGTCGAGCTGGTCGGCGATGCGCGGATCCGCCGCCGCGATCAGCGACAGGCTGCCCCCTACCGAGATGCCCATGATCCCGATCCGATCCGGATCGACCTCGGGCCGCCGGGCGAGGGCCTCGAAGGCGGTCACGATGCGCCCCACCTCGCCGGCCTCCACGCGCACGTCGAAGAAGATGGGCAGCTCGGGGATGTATACCGCGGCGCCGGCGCGAGCGAGGGCCTCCGCGATGCGCGCCAGGGCGGGGTGGGCCCGCCCCTGGTCGTTGATCCCGGACACGAAGATGATCGCCCCGACCGGGTGTTCCGCTGAGGCGGTGGACGGCAGCCACAGGTCGGCGGGAAGCGCCGTGCCGTCAGGGGAGCGATAGGTCACCAGGTGGTGGCGTGGATCGGGCGCCAGGGCCAGGGGTTGTGGCCCCAGCTCGACCAGCGAGGGGATGAGGGCCAGGGTCTGGAGCGTGACCCGCGACGGCGGCCAGGCGATCAACACCACCAGGGCCACCACCAGTCCCACCCCGAGCCATCGCCAGCGGCGCCCGCGTCGGGGCGCGGGCGTATCGCCCTGGCTCAATCCAGGCGCAGAGGCTTGACCGTCATGACCTCGGCGACCCGCCCCTCCCATTCGTCCCGCGGGGCATCGCAGTACAGCTCGATCTCGTTCCCGTCGGGGTCGACGGTGTACAGGCTCTTGCTCACCCCGTGGTCGGACGCTCCGCGCAGAAGGCCGCGCTCGGTCAGCAGCTGGTGGGCCTTCTTGACCGCCTCCAGGTCGGCCAGCCGGATGGCGACGTGGTACAGGCCCACCGCCGTGGGGACCGGGGAAGGGGCCTGGTCGCCGACCCGCACCAGCCCCAGGTCGTGGTGGTTCTCGCCGGTGGCGGTCAGAAAGACCATGACATTGCTCATCTCGCCCGACACCTGGAATCCGAGCAGGTCACGGTAGAACGCCAATGACCGATCAAGGTCGCGGACCTTGAGCACGACATGACCGACCCCCATGGGCTGCAGCACGGGACGGATGCTAGTCGAGATAGACGGTGACGTTCACGACCCCGTAGACCCAGCGATCCTTGTCGGTGATCGCCGCCCACGCGGCCGGCGACAGGTCGACCACCTTCTGACCGACCTCGCCCCAATAGCAGGCGCAGGCGTCACCGACCGGTAGCAGCGCGCAGCGGTCGGCGCACACCACGACCGAAAAGACCGCCGGGGGCGTTGTCCAGTGGCCGCCGAGCGCGATCGGAAGGGCCACCACGGCGGCGTCATCCCAGCCGCGCGTGCAGCAGTACCAGCTCGCCTTGCCGCTGATGGTGGCCCCTCCGCTTGGCTGGCTTACCCACGGAACGGGTGCGCTGATGGCCGGTGCGCTGATGAGGGTCGGCGATATGGTCACGCTGGGGGGTGCAGCCACGCCATTCGGATGAAACTGCTCCGCGCCAACCGGCACGCTGTCCGAGACCGGAGCGAACGCCGCGAGGGTGCGCTGCGAGGTGGACCCGCGGACTGCGACGAAGGTTGCCGGCGAGGCCTCAACGGCCGCCAGCAGCTGCTGCGTGACGTGGTCCGCTCGGGCGGCGGCGAACGCCTGAGGGGCCAGCGCGGCGACGATGAGCGCAACAACGATGACGTGGACGGCTCCGCGTCGTAGAAGGTCCGACAATATGATCCTCGGGCACAGTAACGGGATCCGGCTCGCCGCTGCCGGTCACATCGGGGCACCCGGGGGGCGCCGCGCGACTACGACGTCGAGCGGGCACCGTACCATGATCAATGGCGCTTCGCCGGGCTTCCAGCCAGGACGATCGGCCCGCCAGCGAGGTGACGAATGGCGAAGCAGGACCATCCGAGACGCAGTGGGGCGCTGGTCATGCGGGGACCCGTGCGGCGCCCGACCGAGGACCAGGAGCTCCTCCAGCGCGATGCCCGCACCGACTTTCAGGGGACTGACACGTGGCGCACACTCCGCATCCTGGGCGAGTTCGTCGAAGGCTTCGACGCCCTGGCCGGGGTGGGCCCGGCGGTCAGCATCTTCGGTTCGGCGCGCGTGAAACGCACCGATACGCATTATCGCCTCGCGCGACGGCTGGCCGCCCGCCTGGTCAAGGAGGGCTTCGCGGTCATCACCGGCGGAGGGCCGGGCGTGATGGAGGCCGCCAACCGGGGCGCGCAGGAGGCGGGGGGCCTGTCCATCGGCTGCAACATCGAGCTGCCGTTCGAGCAGGACATCAACCCCTACGTCGACCTGGGCATCGAGTTCCGCTACTTCTTCGTGCGCAAGACGATGTTCGTCAAGTACGCGGAGGCGTTTGTCATCTTCCCCGGTGGCCTGGGCACACTGGATGAGCTGTTCGAGGCGCTGACCCTGATCCAGACCGGGAAGATCGAGGACTTCCCGGTGGTGCTGGTGGGACGCGAGTATTGGAGCGGGCTCATGCGCTGGCTGGTCGGCACGGTTCAGAAAGAGGGCAAGATCAGCCCCGAGGACCTCGACCTGGCCACCATCACCGACGACCTGGACGTGGTGGTGCGGGTGATCGTGGACCGGCATCAGGCTCGCAAGAACATGCCCGAGCGGCACAGCGGAGACCTGATCCGCGGCCACTGATTCCGGAGACGGCGCGCGACGCTGAATGGCGGGCCCGACCGGATTCGAACCGGCGATCTCCAGCGTGACAGGCTGGCATGTTGGGCCGCTACACCACGGGCCCGCAGCGGCGGGGGCGGAGTATACCAAGCCCCTTCGGGCACCCCTCAGCCGCTCGAGACCTCGAGTTCGCGGCGCCCACGGGCGGCCAAGACCGCGATCGCCGTGTACAGGGCGGCGACCCCGCCGAGCCCGATGGCGCCAACCATCAGCAGCGTCGCGGCCTGGGGTTGTGCCGATTGCGCCGCGATCATGAAGACGGCGGTGGCCCCGGCGGTGAAGGCCACGAACAGCCCTCCCATCACGGCTGCCGCGTACGACCATCGCGCCCCGCGGCGGAGCCCGGCCGCAGTGGCCAGCTGCCCGAGACCGAGGAGCGCGAAGCCGCCGGCCAGAGCCAACGCGGCGCGCTGGACGGTGGCTGGGGTCAGGAAGTCGGCTGGCAGTCCGGCGAGGGTCTCGGCATCGATCTCAGCCAGGAGCCTGGCCAGCAGGCGCTCGGCGATGTCCTCAGCTGCAACGACGCCGGCCACGGCACACACCACGCCAGCGGCGAGGAGTGGCCCCGACAGGACGAGCAGGAGGCGGGAGGCCAGGAGCAGGCGGCGCGGCAGGGGATCCACCGCCCCGGCCGTCAGCGAGAGCGGCGTAGCAACAGCAGCCCGGAGACGCCCAGCCCAAGGCCCGCGCCAAACAATGACAGGGCCAGGATGAGGTCGGAAGGGCC
>JBKJVN010000140.1:0-8291 GCA_046717345.1 Candidatus Limnocylindria bacterium
CCCCTCACCGCCCACCATCACCCGCGAGTACCATGCGGTTCATCACACTCACCTGAGGAGACCTGGTCCTGATGGACGCCCTTCCCTGGATCCTGCTGATCGTCGTCGCGGTCGTCGTCATCGGCGGCATCCTCATCTACAACGGCCTGGTACGGCTCCGCAACCAGGTCGACGAGGCCTGGAACCAGATCAGCGTGCAGCTCAAGCGCCGGCACGACCTGATCCCGAACCTCGTGAACGCGGTAAAGGGTTACATGGAGTTCGAGCAGGAGACCCTGACCCGGGTCACCGAGGCCCGCAACGCGGCCGTCAGCGCAGCGGGCCAGGGCGCGGCCGCGGCCGGTGGCGCCGAGAACTTCCTGACCGGCGCGCTGCGCCAACTGTTCGCACTGGTCGAGAACTATCCCGACCTCAAGGCCAACCAGAACGTCATGCAGCTCCAGGAGGAGCTGACCACGACCGAGAACCAGATCGGCTTCGCCCGCCAGCATTACAACGCCACGGTGCGGGAGCTGAACACGTCGATCCAGACCTTCCCCAACGTGCTGTTCGCCGGGGCCCTCGGGTTCAGCGAGCGCGACTACTTCCAGATCGAGGAGACCGATACCGCGGTGCCCGAGGTGAACCTCCGGAGCTGACCGCGGCGCCGGGCGATCCGCGAAGGTGACCGGCTCCGCCCCGACGTTCTACGCCCAGATCGCCGCCAACCGGCGCGCGAGCTGGGTCCTCATGCTGGTGGTGACCCTGCTCCTGGTGGCGCTCGCCGGGAGCGCGGGATACGCGCTGGGATACGAGTGGTTCGGGATCCCGTTTGCCCTCGTCCTCGCTACGCTGCTGGGCAGCGGGTCGTACTTTGCCGGTGACCGGCTGGTGCTGGCCGCCAGTGACGCGCGCGAGATCGACCGCGCCAACCCACCCGACACGGTCCGCCAGCTCATGAACGTGGTCGAGGAGATGCGACTGGCGAGCGGGCTGCCCATGCCGCGGGTCTACGTCATCCCGGACACCGCGCCCAATGCCTTCGCCACCGGGCGCGACCCCAAGCACGCGTCTCTGGCGGTCACGGCCGGCCTGTTGGAGAAGCTGGACCGCGAGGAGCTGCAGGGCGTCATCGCCCACGAGTTCAGCCACGTTCGAAACTTCGACATCCGCTTCATGCTCCTGATCGGGGTCATGGTCGGGTCGATCGCCCTGATCGCCGACTGGTTCCTCCGCATCTCGTTCTGGGGCGGCTTCCGCGGTGGGCGCGGGGGAGGGCGCGACCGAGACGGGGTAGGCGGGATCCTGATCCTGGTCGCGATCCTGGCCCTGGTGCTTTCCGTCGTGAGCCCGATCATCGCGCGCCTGGTCTTGCTGGCCGCCAGCCGGCGACGAGAAGGGTTGGCCGACGTCAGCGCGGTCGAGCTGACCCGCAATCCGCTGGGCCTGGCCCAGGCCCTGCGCAAGATCGCCGACGACCCGGAGGCGCTGGAGGTCGCCAACAAGGCCACCCAGCACCTGTACATCGTGAACCCGATCAAGACGACCGAGGAACGCTCGCGCTCGATGTGGGACACCCATCCGCCGATTGCCGAGCGCATCCACGTCCTCGAGGGGCTTGCCGGTGCCAGCGCCGCGCCGTCGGCGACGACCTCCGGATGAACCCTGAGTTGACCCGCGGCGAAGCCAATCGGTATCCTGATCTCGCGCCCGACGCGCAGACCGGGAGGCGGCAGCCTCAGCTGACGACGCGGGCCGAGGTAGCTCAGTTGGTAGAGCACCGCCCTGAAGAGGCGGGTGTCGTCAGTTCGAATCTGACCCTCGGCACCACCTGGTGGCCGTTGGGCAGAACGGGCGGAAGTGGCTCAGTTGGTAGAGCATCACCTTGCCAAGGTGAGGGTCGCGGGTTCGAGTCCCGTCTTCCGCTCCATTTCTTTGCCCTGGTGGCTCTGCTAGCCTCAGATCCCGGATGCCCCGTCGTCTAGCTGGCAGGACAGCGGACTTTGGATCCGTGAACCGAGGTTCGAATCCTCGCGGGGCAGCCAGGCGCATCGGGGGCGACGTGCCCGAGTGGCCAGGGAGCGGTCTGCAAAACCGCGTACACGGGTTCGAGTCCCGTCGTCGCCTCCAGCACCGTGCCGGTGTGGCGAAATGGCAGACGCGGCGGACTTAAACTCCGCTGCCCCTTCGGGGGCGTGGGGGTTCGAATCCCTCCTCCGGCACCATGAAGTCTGCCCCTCTGGATTCTGCCTGCCCTCCTTCCCCCCCCGGTGACAGGGTGAAGGGTCCCAATGGGGGAGCGTGCGTCTTGTCCTAGGTCACGTGTCTAGGTGACATGCCGCGCCGTCGTTCACCACTCGGAAGCGAGGCGATGCCGGTCTTGGCGATCGAAGGGCGTCAGCGCCGCCAGTCGGGATACAGGATCGCCTGCTTGGTGGAGTTGGCGATGACCGACTCCGGGCCGGTGATCGCACTGCGCACGACCAGCTCGAATAGGCGGTTGCGGCTGTTCGCGGCGGACATCCGAACGAACAGCAGGCGATCGCCGGTGGGGCTCCAAGCCGGCTGCATCTCGCGCGTGCTCGCGGGTCCCGACAGGGCGGTGATCGAGGTCGGCACTTGCCGTCCGGAACCGTCGGGCGCCAGGTCCAGCAGCCACAGGTCGCCGCTGTAGAAGTCGGCCTCGGCCAGGCCGCCGACGAGCACGATCTGCGTCCCGGTGCCGTTCCACGCGGGCGCCGCGAGCTGCTCGCCGGAGCCTGATGGCAGCTGGCCAGGCACGAACGAGGTGAGCGGGTACCCGTCGGACGCATCTGGCGACACCACCCACAGCTGCTGCTGGCCAACGGGATTGGCCATGCCCTCGCACTCCGCGCACTGCGAGACGGCGGTGCGCACGAAGACGATGCGGTTCGCGCCCGGCGACCAGTGCGGGTCGAAGTCGTCGTAATCGCCGGCGCCATCGGTGATGGGCCGAATCGTCCTGCTTCCGTCCAGCCTCACGGCGAAGATCCGTTGCCGGTAGCGATCGTCGAGGTCGCCGGCCGTCGCTCCCTCGTAGCGCACCACGCCGGAGAAGACGAGCTCGGTCCCGTCCGGGCTGTACGTCGCGGCGCCAAACGGCAGTCCGTACCCCTTGGCCGCGGCCGACTTCAGACCGCGGTCCACGTTGTAGGCGTCGAACTCGGCCGCCGTCAGGACCACCTGCTCGCCGGTACCGTTGGCCGTGATGCTCATCAGCGCACGATCCCATTGCGCGTCGCCGCCATATGCCTTGTGGTAGCCGCCGATGCGCGCCCCATCCGGCGACCAGCGAGGACGTCCGCCGCGCAACAGGTCGTTCGCGATCAGGGACTGGCTGCCGCCGGTCTCGGTCATGGTGCGGATCTCCGGCGGCAGCCAGACGTCGCGGCGCCACTCGACGAGGATCGGGCCCGCGGTTCCAGGCTTGGGCCGGGGCGCCGCAAGCGTGGGGTCCGGTAACCCGATCAGGACCAGGACACAGGCGACGAAGGTGAGTCGACGACGGGCGTCCATGGTATTGGCCTCCAGTTGCGTCTGCAGAGGCATATCCATGAGCCCGGCATCGGTTCACGATCGGGATGGATGAACCGATTGCCCTCACGTGGATATGCGGAGATAGTGGAGCCGCTGCACGGAGACGGAAGAGCGTGAACGAGCCCGAGCTCGTCAGCGCAGCGCGAGGGGGTGACCGGGCCGCGATGGCCTCGCTCGTCGCGGCTCACTCGGCTGCGGCGCAGCGCCTTGCCCTGCACCTGGCGCGCAACCGCGCCGATGCCGAGGACGCCGTCCAAGCCTCCTTCGTGAAGGCCTTCACCCATCTCCACCAGTTCGACCCGAGTCGTCCATTCGGGCCGTGGCTGCTGGGGATCGTGGGTAACCAGGTGCGCCGGACGCGGCGCGACGAAGCATTTCGCTGGCGTTTCTGGCATGCGAGGCGCGTCTCTGAGGGGAGCGACGAGACGCCCGAATCGACGGTCATCGTGCGGCTCGAGCATGAGGCGCTGTACCGGGCGCTCGGAACGCTGCGCCACGACGACCGGCTGCTCATCACTCTCGCGTACTTCCTCGGGCAGTCGGAGGCCAACCTGGCAACGACCCTGGGCGTGCCGCGCGGCACCGTCAAGTCCCGGAAGCACCACGCGCTCAAGCGGCTGCGAGAGGCGCTGGGGGGCGAGTGGTCGAGCGTCGGCGCGATCGCCGACGAGCCTGAGCCGGAGGTACAGGTCCGATGAGTGCCGAGCGACCGATCCTGCGTCTCGAGGCGGCCCTGTACGAGGTCGGCCGCACGGTGACGTACCCGGCCATGCCGGATCGGACGGATGCGATCCTGGCGGCGGTTGCCGAGCGCGAGGCGCGGCGGGCCTGGCCGGCAGTTCGCGTCGGCCGGCCCCTCCTGGTGGCCATCCTGATCGTGCTCGTGCTGGCCGGCGTGGCGGTCGCCTACATCGCCATCCAGGGCTGGCTCAGCACCGGCCCGCGCGGCATCCAGTTCAGCGACGAGTTCACCTTCGCCGAGGTCTACCGCGACGCCGGCCTGCCCGTCGAGCCTGGGCCGGTGCCGCACTCCGTCGCCTACGCCGACTTCGCGATCAGCCACGATGGCTCGGCGATCTACGCGGTCCGGATGCCGACCTACCCGGAACGGGCGGCCACGCTCGTGCGCCTGACCGGGCTCGACGATCCCAGTTTGCAGCGCGAGCAGGTCCTCGACTACGCCGAGTTCACCGATCCGGCCCTGTGGGATCCAGGCTTCGACGCGTCGGCGGTCGACATCGGCATCCTCCTCTTCAACTCGGACGACGACACCTTTGCGGTCGCGCCCGACGGTCAACTCTTCGTCGTCGTCGCCGCCTACGGCCGCGAGCGGGTCCCCCTCCCATACGCAGACGAGGAGGAAGCCGAGCTGCGCGCCAACTGGCCCAACGTCACCGACGCCGAGATCGAGCAGCTCACGACTCGAGCACCGCTGCTGAGTGCTGCGCTCATCGTCATCCGTCCGGACGGCTCGCGCCAGAAGGTGCTGACGATCGCGGAGCTCTTCGAGGCCGACCTGCTCCCGACGGACGGAGCCGAGGTGTCGATCGCCGTGGCCGCCTCCGCTGCCGACCGGCTGTGGGTCAAGAGCCACCCCTTTGGTGACGCGAGCGCACCGCCCAGCCTCTTTCAGGTCATCGATCCCGATCGCGACGGCGATTGGTCGAACCGGGTCATCCTGCCGCTCGCCCTGCCCGAGTCGATCCCGCAGCCGGCGGCAATGCCTCGGCCGGGGGATGAGCCCCGCGAGAGCTGGCACTACCGACAGCCCACCGCAGAGATCTCCACCAGCCAGGTCGATCGTTCCCGCTCGGTCCTGCTGCCGATGCTGAGCTCGACCGGCGAGTACCGGATCTATCGGGTGAGTGATACGAACGCCGATGGCGACGCCCGCGACGGCGGTGAGAGCCAGCTCGTTTTCACCGGGCAACCTGGCTTCGGCGATTCGAGATGGCCCACCGTCACCTCGCGCGTCGTCCTGGACGGCGGCAACGAAGTCCTTCGGGAGGTACTCGTCACCTCGCTGACCAGGTCCTCTCGGGTCTCACGGGTCCTCGAGGACGGCAGCGTGCGCGACATCGCGCGGGCCATCGAGTGGGGCCCGGAGGACGTCGTGGCCGAGCCCGATGGGGACATCGACATCGTGGTCCAGGGGTCGGGAGGCGCCGAGACCGGATCGGTCTTCACCATCTACCGCCTCACCCCCGTGCCGATCGGGGAGGCGGGCGCGAGCGCCTCACCCGGCGAGGCGTCCTCCTCACCTTTATCCAGCGCGGGCGGGCTCGAGGCGCTCGAACGCCTGTTCGCGGAGTTCATCATTCCGTACCGCGTGCCGATCGGCATCGGTCTGGCGCTGGCGCTGTCGGTGCTGGCGGTCCTCGCCTGGCGCCGACGCTGGGATCGGCCGCTGCGGCGCCACCCGCGCCGCACGCTGGCGGCCGTCGTGCCGCTCGTGCTGGTGCTGGCGCTTGCCGGCTGGTTCCTCGGCTCGTCGCTCGGCGAAGCGGGCGCGACTGCCTCACCCAGCGAGGCGTCCTCGTCACCTTCATCGAGTGCGGGCGGGCTCGACACGCTCACGGCGGGCGAACCTCGGATCGCCTACACGCTCGAGTCGTGGGGTGAACAAGAGACTGCGCAGATCATGGTCGTCGGCGCCGACGGCAGCGGTCCGACGGAGCTGATCCCCGGTGAGCACAATTCCTACTTTTGCCAGTCAGCCGATGGAAGCCTCATCGGCTTCTGGTCAGACGAGGAGGTCCCGCACGAGTCGTTCGTCTACGTCGCGAACGCTGACGGGACGGGCCGCCGGAAGATCTCCGAGGACGTCGGCCAGTTCTGGTGCGGGTTCTCCGGTGACGCGATCCTGGTGCAGGGTCGGGCTGAGAGCGCACCGATCCTCCGCCATGATCTGGCCACGGACGAGGAGACCGAGCTGCTCGGTAGCGCCGACCGGCTCGAGGCCTCGCCTGATGGACGACGCTACCTGGCCGCGATCGGGAGTCCGGGCGGCGCAACGCTCGAGGTCCTCGACGCGACGAGCGGGGATCGGCTCGCGCTCGCCGGGCCGCTGCCCAAGGAGCGTACCTTTACCTCGTTCGCCTGGGCGCCCGACGGCTCGCTGGTCGCCTATGCCATCGGTCCGGCGCCAACGTCCCAAAAGGGCCCACAGACGGGCGGACCGCACGAGATCTACGTCGTCGATCCGGATGAGGGGGAGCCCCAGCTGATGTACTCGCTGGATGGCTACGCGCCGCGGCTCGCCTTGTCGGTCGACGCCCGGCATCTGCTGGTTCGGGCGCCATCGCAGGAGAGCGGTCAGGGCCCGCTCGTGCTGGTCGAGGCCGAGACGGGTGAGGCGCGGACGCTCGCCGACGATGCCGTCTTCAGCGACTGGCATCCGTCTGAGTCGGCGACCTTCGCCTACGCGACGCCCGAGGCGCTCTACATCGCCACGAGCGGCGGGGAGACACGCGAGCTGCTCGCGGTCCCGCCCGATGGCATCTGCCCGGACTGTGAGACGGATGGAGCGCCCCCTGGCGAGTGGGGCTGGGGCGACTGGATGGGCTGGTCGCCGGATGGCCGGTACATCGGCTTGCCCGACTTCGCGCCGGTCCTCGCTGTCATCGAGGTCGAGACCGGGGACCTGCGGATACTGACCGGCGACGTTGCTGACGAGGCTTTCATCACTGGAGCGCGCTGGTTGCGTTGACCGTCGCGTCGTTCGCGACCGTATAACTGCACCGTTCTCGCTCGCCTCGCCACGCTCATAGCACAGCGCTCAGGCGAAAATGCTTGACTTGGAAGAGGCCGCTGGTTCGAATCCAGAGCCGCCTATCACCTCACCACTTCACGCTCAACCAACCGCTCACCTGTCCTGTTTGCGGCGATAAGTCAGTCCGATGTGGATGGTGCTGAGCTAGGATCCGGCTCGCGGCGCGGTCGGCGAGCCTGCGAGACGGCGAAAGGCCGGTCGGACATCGGACGAGCCAGGCTCCAGCTACCACGGTGGGTTCATAGTCTCCATGCCGTACTGCTGGCGAATCTTCACGAAATCGGCGCTGCCAGTCGCTTCCGCCACATGCATGTCGCGGAAGTAGCCCTCCATGCCGGAGGGCTTGTAACTCGTTACTAACCCGCGGTTTGCACCTCAGCAAGACAGACGTGGCATCCTCTGTCGTCGAGCCGCCGACCCCTCTCAGACGCGGGTGTATAACGGCGAGGGTCGTGAGGGCTGCCCCCTAACGGCCCCGGAAGAGATTGGAGCATCGAGTCATGGCAAAAGCGGAAGTCAGCACCACGATCAAGCGACCCGTCGAGGACGTCTTCGCAGTGCTGAGCAACCCCGAAAACAGCCCGAAGTGGTCGTCGTCCTCGCTGGAGGCTGAGCAGACCTCGCCCGGCCCCATCGGCGTGGGCACAACGGCGCGCTCCGTCGGCAAGTTCCTCGGCCGACGCATCGAAAGTGAATCGGAGATCACCGAGTTCGAGCCGAACCGGAAATTCGCGGTGCAGAGCAAGTCAGGGCCGTTCCCGTTCCAAGCTTCGATGAACTTCGAGCCCATCGAAGGCGGCACTCGAGTCAACGTCACCTTCGTGGCGGAGCCAGGGGGGTTCTTCAAGCTAGCTGAGCCGCTCGTGATGAGCATGGCCAAGCGGCAATTTCAGAGCGATCTCGAGAACCTGAAGGACTTGATGGAAGCCAACGCGCTGTAAGCGCCTAATAGTGTGCGTCTCAGGCATGGTGGAGGTAGGTC
>JBKJVN010000141.1:0-23996 GCA_046717345.1 Candidatus Limnocylindria bacterium
TTCGTCGGCCTCATGCTGGGCGCTCACCTGGTCCTGGCCTGGTCGGGGCACCGCGGCGACGAGCTGCTCCTGCCCGCCGTGGCGGCCATGGGAGCGCTGGGGATCGTCATGCTGAACCGCCTGCCGCAGGACCTGGCCGGCAACCCGGCTTTCAACCTGGGGATGGTGGGCACCCAGTTGGTCTGGTTCGGGATCGGCCTGGCGGCCATGTTGGTGGTGGCGATCGGGGTCCGCGACGACGGATTCCTGCGCCACTACAAGTACAGCTGGGGCCTCCTGGCCGCGGTTCTGCTGGTGGTCACGCTGCTGTTCGGGGCCGAAGTCAACGGGGCGCGGCTGTGGATCGTGATCGGCCCATTCGGCTTCCAGCCCTCGGAAGCGATCAAGGTCATGCTGGTTGTCTTCCTCGCGGGCTACCTGGCGGAGAATCGGGCGGTGCTGGCTGGGGCCAGCCTGCGACTCGGCCCGGTTGCCCTGCCGCCCATCCCGTACCTGGCGCCCATGCTGGTGGTGTTCGCGGCGGTGATGCTGGTCGTCGTCGTGAGCCGCGACCTGGGCACGGCCCTCCTGTTCTTCGGCGTATTTCTGACCATGCTCTTCGTGGCCACCGGGCGGCGCACATACGTGCTGTTCGGCGCGGTGCTGTTCGTGGTCGGGGCCGGTGTGGCCTACCTGCTGTTCCCGCATGTTCACGAGCGGATTGACACCTGGATCGACCCATGGGCCGATCCGAGCGGCACCGGCTACCAGGCCGTGCAGGCCATCTACGCGTTCGCGCGCGGCGGGCTGCTGGGTGAGGGTCTGGGCCAGGGCCTGCCCCAGGTAGACGGTCGCCTGCCCATCCCCGCCGTCCACACCGACATGATCTTTGCCGCGATTGGCGAGGAGCTGGGCCTGCTGGGTGGGGTCGCGATGCTGGGGCTGGTGGCCGTGATCATGACCCGCGGCCTGCGGATCGCGGTCCTGGCCCGCGACGACTTCAGCACCATGCTGGCCACCGGGCTTGCGGCCGGCCTTGTGCTCCAGAGCCTGATCATCATCGGCGGGAACCTCAAGGTCGTGCCGCTCACGGGGATCACGCTGCCCTTCGTCAGCTACGGCGGCTCCAGCCTGCTCGCCAGCTTCGTGGTGGTCGGGCTGCTGCTGTCCATCAGCCATCGGTCGATCGAGGCGGACCGGGCGGAATCGGCTGAATTACCAGACTCGGCCAAGCCGGAGACGCACGCCGGATGATCGCGCGACACCTGCCACGCCTGGGAACGGCGATGCTGGCCGGCTTTGCAGTGCTGGCACTGGCCATGTCGTGGTGGCAGGTCGTGCTGGCCGCGCCGCTCGAGGCTCGGCCGGACAACCCCGCACTCATCGCCGCGCATCGGAGCGAGCCGCGCGGCACGATCTTCGACACCAACGGGACCGTGCTGGCCTCTACCACCGTCGTGGACGGCATCGCCCGTCGGGCGTATGCCGATCCTGCCTCGACCCACCTGGTCGGGTATGCCTCGTTCCGATACGGCACCTCGGGCATCGAACGCGCCTGGGACGAGCTGTTGGTTGGGCTGCGCGACCCGAATCCGCTGCACGACGTGGTCAATGACGTCCTGCAGCGGCCGCCGCAACCTCACGACCTGGTGCTCACCGTCGACGCGCGGCTCCAGTCCTTCGCCGCCGCCCAGCTGGCGGGAAGCGTGGGGGCCGTCGTCGCGCTCGACCCGACGACCGGGGCGGTACTGGCCATGACTTCCAGCCCGACCTTCGACTCCACCGCGATCAGCGGCGACCCTCTGGACGCCGAGGGGCCGTGGAGCGCGCTCCAGCAGGATCCCGGGGCGCCATTCGTGGATCGCGCCCGCAACGGGGTCTACGTCCCCGGCTCGATCATGAAGGTGGTCACCGCCGCCGCCGCCCTGGAGGCGGGCGCCATCACCCCGCAGACGACCTTCCCCACCCAGCCCCAGGAGGAGGTCAGCGGACTGGTGGTGAGTGGTTTCACGGTCACCGAGCACGACCTTGCCGGCGTCCAGCCCGCCCTGTGGGACCTCTCGCCGGCGATGCAGATCTCGAGCAACATCTACTTCGCCCACGTCGGGCTGGAGCTGGGCCAGGGTGCCTACCTGGCCGGTGCCTCGGCCTTCGGATTCTGCGAGGACCTGCGGGTTGGCCCGGCGGACCACGCCCTGCCGGTCTCCGCGTCCTCGGTGACCGCTCTCACCGAGGATGGATGCGAAAGCTTCGTGGATGACGCCGAGCTGGCGTCGGCCGCGTTCGGGCAGGCGCGCGTGACGGCGACGCCGCTCCAGATGGCGCTGGTGGCGGCCACCATCGCCAACCAGGGTGTGATGCTGGACCCGTTCGTCGTGCGCGAGGTCCGGGCCCCGGATCCATCGGGAACCCCGGGCCAGATCACGGCCACCTACAGCAGCCCGGGCCGGCGGACGGTGGTCAGCCCCCAGACCGCCGAGGAGGTGCGAGCGGTGATGGTCGACGCGGTCCATGGCCCGCTGGGTGTCCCATACGCGGGTGCCGCGAACGTGGCGATCTACGGGATCGGCGGGGTCCAGACCGCCGGCAAGACCGGCACGGCCCAGCGGGGCGGCGACCTTCCTCCCCACTCGTGGTTCATCGGTTTCGCGGCCGCCCAGCCGGGCGCCGCGCCCAGCATCGCCCTTGCGGTCATCGTGGAGGGCGCCGGCCCCGGATCCGCGACGGCGGCGCCCATCGGCGGGCGGGTCATGGCGGAGTGGCTCCGGCTCATCGGCTCCTGAACCGCGCGGCGGCCGGCTGGGGTATTGTCAGGCGACCGAACCTCGCCACCAGGAGTGCGCCTTGAACGTCCAGGAACCGGCAGAGCGGACCATCGGCAACATCGAGCGGGTCATCGTCGGTAAGCACGCCGAGGTCCGGCTGGCCCTGGTGGCGCTCCTGTGCGAAGGCCACATCCTGATCGAGGACGTGCCCGGGGTCGGCAAGACGATGCTCGCCAAGGCGCTGAGCCGCAGCGTGGGATGCACGTTCCGTCGCATCCAGTTCACCCCCGACCTCCTGCCCTCGGACGTCACGGGGCTGTCGATCTTCAACCAGAAGACCCAGGATTTCGAGTTCCGCCGGGGGCCGATCATGGCCCAGGTCGTCCTGGCCGACGAGATCAACCGGGCCACGCCCAAGACCCAGAGCGCTCTGCTCGAATGCATGGAGGAGCGGCAGGCCACGATCGATGGCGTGAGCTACCCGATGCAGAGCCCGTTCCTGGTCATCGCCACCCAGAACCCGATCGAGTACGAGGGCACGTTCGCCCTGCCCGAGGCCCAGCTCGACCGCTTCCTGCTGCGCATCCGGCTGGGGTATCCGAAGCCGATGGAGGAGCTCGTCATCCTCGACGAGCAGAAGCGCATGCACCCGATCGAGTCGGTCCGGCAGGTCCTGCCACTGGATGAGCTGCGCCAGATGCAGGTCGGCGTGAAGGAGATCTACGTCGATCAGGGCGTGGCCGATTACATCGTTCGGCTGGTGGGCGCTACCCGCGAGCACGCCGACGTGTACCTCGGGGCGTCGCCGCGCGGGTCGCTCCACCTGTACAAGGCGGCGCAGGCACTGGCCGCCATCAACGGACGGGACTACGTCATCCCCGACGACGTCAAGCAGCTCGCGGTCCCGGTGCTCGGCCACCGGCTGATCGTGCGCAGCCAGGCCTCGCTGCGCGAGGTCGACAACGACGCCATCGTGCGCGAGGTGCTCTCTACGGTGCCCATCGCCGAGCCGTCTGAGGCCGGCACGCCGGCCTAGGCCGGCCTCGCCGCAGACCCGGACCGCCATGGGTCAGATCGGGCGCCGGCTGCCGGTGATCTTCATCGCCACCGTCCTCGTGGTGGCGGCCTTCAGCACCGGTATCAGCGTCCTGTTCTTTCTTGTCTACCTCGCCGGCGCCCTGATCATCGGTTCCTGGTGGTACGCGCGTCGCGGGTTGGGCGGCGTCCGCGCGGGCTATCACTTGCTCAACCCGCGGGCCCAGGTCGGAGAGGTCCTGCACGCGGTGTATCGCATCGACAACGACGCGGGCTGGAGCAAGCCCTGGCTTGAGGTCACCAATGACTCAACGCTCCCAATCGGCCTCCCGGGTCGGGTGATCGGGGTCCGGGCAGAGTCCAGCCGGCAGTGGCTGTCCAAGGTCTCGCTGACCCGCCGCGGGACGTATCGCATCGGTCCGGTGAAGGTCCGCACCGGGGACCCATTCGGGCTGTTCACCTCAGAGATGGTGGTGGGCAGGCCCACGACGGTGGTGGTCTTTCCGAAGATCTTCGAGCTGCCCCACTGGCGCCTCCCGCCCGCTCCCATCGAGGGGACGTCGTCTGCCCGTCGCCGCCGAGAGATGGCCTCGCCCCTGGCGGCGACCATCCGCCCGTACGCGCCGGGAGATGCCATCAACCGCATCCACTGGCTCAGCAGCGTCCGCCACGGGGAGCTCCAGGTCAAAGAGTTCGATCCGGAGCAGGCGGCCGATCTGTGGATGCTGCTGGACCTCGACCGCTCGGCACACGTGGGAACGGGGGACGGCTCGTCGGTCGAGCTCGCGGTCAGCGTAGCGGCGTCGATCGCGGTCCGGACCCTGGCCGACAACCGGTCCGTGGGGCTGACCGCCTCCGCTCGTCGGGCCCAGGTCCTGACGCCGGACCGCGGGTCGCGGGTAGAGCAGAAGATCCTCCATCTGCTGGCCAACGTCCAGGCCGACGGTCTCCAGCCCCTGGCCGAGGTGGTGGCCGCCAGCCTGCCCCAGTTCCGGCGGGGGATGACCGTGTGCATCGTGACCGGATCCACGCGGCGGGAGTGGGTGCGCCCGCTCTCCAGCCTGGCGCGACGGGGAGTGGGGGCGATTGCGGTGCTGGTTGACCTCGACTCGTTCGCCGCCGCCGACTCCGCAACGGCGAGCACGGGTCGCCGCGAGCTGAGCGCCGTCCGCCACGCGCTCAGCGAGTACGGGCTCGCCCACGTCCTTCTGCGCGCCGGCGATGACCCGGCACGGGTGCTGGTCACTCGGGAGCGCGTCCGTGCTTGATGAACCCGTCGAGGTTCGGCGGACCCTGCGGGGCCCGCGCGAGGGCTGGCTGAGCGTCGCCCTGCTGGGGGTCATGCTGCTCAGCCTGTGCTGGGCGGTGCAGTCTGCGGGCTGGCTCGATCAGCTCGACTTCCTGCCACCGGTCGCGATCTGGGCCCTGATCGGGGGACTGGTCCTCGGCACCAGCCGCCTGTCAGTGTCCGTCACGATCCCCCTGGCGGCCGTTTCCGGGGCAGCGATCGTGCTGTGGACCGTCGGCGGGGAGTACTTCGCCGAGCTCGACCAGCTCGGGCGCCTGGATGCCATGCGCGGAACCGGCATCGATGCGGCGGTGACCGCGTACCGCTTCGGGAGCATTCAGTCGGCGGTCATCCTGGCCCTGGCCATTGGGGCGCTGATGTGGGTCACCGGATACACGGCGGCGTTCGCGGTGTACCGCCGCCACCACGTCCTGGACGCCATTCTTTTGATTGGCGCATTCCTGGTGATCAACCTGGTTGCCACCGTCCGCGACCTGTTCGGCCTTCTGATCTTGTTTGCCATGGCCGCGATGTTGCTCTGGCTGCGGGCCGCGCTTGTCGAGCGGCGGTCCGGCTGGCAGCAGCGCCGGGTGAGCGAGAACCTCGACGTGCCGGCTTCGATCATGCGCAGCGGCGTCGTGTTCACGTTCGCGGCCATCGGCCTGGCCTTCGTGCTGACGTCGGTGGCGGTGGCGGCGCCGCTGACCGCGGCCGTGCGCAGCCTGGACCAGGTCTGGCTCGACCTCGCCGATGAGGCGAGTGGATTCTTCCAGGGTCTGAACAGCAGCAACGCCCGCCCGGTGACGGCCGGCTTCGGGCCGCGCATGACCGTGGGCGGCGTGTGGAGCACGAGCGACGACCCGGTCCTGACCCTGTTCGCCGAGCGACCCTATTACCTGACGGCAGTCACCTATGACCACTACACGGGGCGCGGCTGGGCGCGGACCGATGGGCGACCACGCTCGGTCGGCGCTGAGCAGGACGTGTTCCCTGCCTGGACCCCCGACCGACCGCTGGTGGCCGAGGGATTCCGGCTGGAGACAGTCACCGTCCAGATCGCTCGCCCGCAGGGACGCGATCTGTTCACTCCGGGTTTCCCGGTGCGCCTGTTTGCGCCGGTGGTCGTCACCGAGCCGGGCGGGCTGCCATTCATGGGCGGCCTGGAGGCGGCCGGCGCCCTGAGCCCGGATCAGTCCTACGACATCACCGCCACCATCTCCGAGGTGACCGAAGCCCAGCTGGCGGCGGCCTCGACCGATTACGAAGAGGAAGTCCTGGCTCTCTACCTCGGCACCGAGGGCATCACCGAGCAGACGCGCGTCCTGGCGCAGGACATCGCTGCCGGCGCGACGGACCCGTACCACCAGGCCAAGGCGATTGCCAGCTTCCTGAGAACGAACCCGGCATTCGCATACGACACGTCAGTGACGCCGCCCTCCGATCCGAACCGCGACCTCGTCGATTACTTCCTGTTCGAGGGCCAGCGCGGCTTCTGCACCTACTACGCCTCGGCCATGGTCATGATGGCCCGCAGTCTGGCCATTCCCGCCCGCCTGGCGGTCGGCTACGCGCCCGGTGTGCGGGTGGAGGATGGGGTCTACGAGGTCACGGCCCGGAACGCCCACGCCTGGGCCGAGCTCTACTTCCCCGGCTATGGCTGGCAGGTCTTCGAGGCCACCAAGTCCATCGACCCCAAGTTCAGCCGGCGCAGCGGCGACCCCGCCGGTGCGCGCCCGATCCTGAGCGGCCGCGGCGTGGACTTCCAGGGCCCCTTCGCGCCCGGCATAGACTCACCCACGAAGCTCCAGCCCACGGCCAGCTTCGTGCCCATCCCCGGCGGTTTCCAGGCCGGCCAAACGTCCCCGACCGAGGAGGCTCGAGCCAACAACGGCTGGATCTTCCTGGCCCTGGCCGGCGGCGCGGTCCTGATCGGGGCATGGCGCTGGTTCTCTGCCCGCCGGCGCTTCCGCTTCCTGTCCCCCGGCGACCGGGGCTGGGCGCGATTGAACCTGGCCGCTCAGCGGGCGGGGATCGGGCGCCGACCGGCGGAGACGTTCTACGAGTACGCCGGCTGGCTGGAAGCCGAGCTGCCGAGCCGGGCCGGCGAGATCCGCACCATCGCGGAGGGGAAGGTGTGGTCTTCCTACTCCGGCCGTTCCATGAGCCAGCGCGCGATCGAGGCGATCGAGCGGGCCTGGGATACGCTGCGCTTCCCGCTCGCCGGACTGGCCGTCCGCCGCCGGTTGGCCGCCCTGCTCGGGCGCCGCGCGTGACCGGCTAGACGACTCCCACGCCGGCCCGGGCGTCGTAGGCCGCACGCCCGGCATCGCGCGCCGCAGCTGGGTCCGCCGGCCGGCCCACTGCCCCCAGGGCTTCGGCCATCACGGCCAGGGCGGCGTCGATCTCCTCCCAGGCGACGTCTCCCATGTGGCCAATGCGCAGGATCCGCCCGGTCCACTTGCCCTGGCCGCCAGCCAGCACCAGGCCGCGGCTTCGGAGCTCGGCGCCGAACTCGCCCCAGTCCAGGCCGTCGGGCAGCCAGGCGGCGGTCACGGTCGCCGACCGGCACTCGGGCGGGGCGACGAGGGTGAAGCCGAATGCCTCGAGACCGGCGGCGGCCCCGGCCGCTATCGCCGTATGGCGGGCCCACGTTTGCTCGCGGCCCTCGGCCTCAAGGTTGGCCACGCCCACCCGCAGCCCGTACAGGACGCTGACGGCGGGAGTCCACGGCGTCTGGCCCTTCTCCGCCCACCGGCGGGCCTCCCCGAGGTCCCAATAGAAGCGTGGCATGCGGGCCTCGGCCTCCGCCGCCCGGGCGCGCTCGCCGACGGCGGCGATGGCGATCCCCGGCGACGCCATGAAGGCCTTTTGCGACGCGCTGACCACGAGGTCCACGCCCCACTCGTCCATCTCGAACGGCAGGGCGCCCAGGCCGCTGATGCCGTCCACCAGGACCAGCGCGTCTCCGGGCGCGGCGCGTACCGTCGCGACCAGCTCGCGCAGCGGGTTCGTCACCCCCGTCGAGGTCTCGTTGTGCGTCAGCAGCACCGCGCGATAGGGTTCCGCGCCGCCTAGGTGCGCCGCCAGCCGATCCGGATCGGCGGCGCTGCCCCACTCGAAGTCGAGCCGGTCCACGTCGGCACCGAAGATCTCGGCGATCTGCGCGAACCGGTCGCCAAAGGCCCCGATCGAGACGGCCAGCACACGGTCGCCGGGGGACAGGGTGTTCACCACCGCGGCCTCCAGGGCGCCGGTCCCCGAGCCGGTGAGCAGGAACACCTCGCCCTGGGTGCCGATCAGGCGTCTCAGCCCGGTCGTGGTCTCGCGCAGGAGCTCCGCGAACTCCGGTCCGCGGTGGTTGATCATGGGCCCCGCCTGCGCATGACGAACAGCGCGTGGGAGGGGCGTAGGGCCCGGGACGCGGAGGTTCTGCTCCATCCGGGCATGATAGCGACGCACTAGACTCGCCCCATGCCCCGGCGCACCCCGGTGGTCATGCCCGACCGCTTGTTATTCGAGGACCAGCCCGACCCCGGCGCACCCCTCGCGGCGCGCCTGCGGCCGGCGCACCTCGAGCAATTCGTGGGCCAGCAGCACCTGGTCGGCCCGAATGGCGCCCTGTTGCAGGTCGTGCGCCCCGGGTACCTGCCGAGCCTGGTCTTCTGGGGTCCGCCGGGGAGCGGCAAGACCACCCTTGCGCGCCTGGTCGCCGACCAGGCCGGAGGCGCGTGGCGCCAGCTCAGCGCGGTGACGAGCGGTGTCGCCGACGTCCGGGCCCTGGTCGGCGAGGCCCAGGCCCGACGCGAAGCGGGCGGGCGCACCGTCCTGTTCATCGACGAGCTGCATCGGTTCAACAAGGCCCAGCAGGATGCCCTCCTGCCTCACGTCGAGGACGGCTCCATCACGCTCCTGGGAGCCACCACCGAGAACCCGTACTACGAGCTGAATGCCCCGCTCCTGAGCCGAATGCGCGTTTATCGGCTTGAACCGCTGGACGCGGAGGACCTTACCGTCATCATCAACCGCGCTCTGACCGATGCGGCCGGCCTGGCCGGCCGCCTAACGCTGACCGATGACGGCCTGACCGCGCTGCTCGACATGTCGGGGGGTGACGCGCGCCAGGCCCTCAACGTGCTCGAGGCCGCGGCCGCGACCGCACCGGAAGGGTCAGCCCTCGACGCAGTGGCCCTATCGACTGCGGCCCAGGAACGCCTGCTGGCCTACGACCGCGCCGGTGACGGGCACTACGAGGCGATCAGCGCCTTCATCAAGAGCATGCGTGGCAACGACCCCGATGCGGCCCTGTACTGGTGCGCGTCCATGATCGCCGCCGGAGAGGACCCGACCTACATCGCGCGCCGGATCGTGATCGCCGCCAGCGAGGACGTGGGCAACGCGGACCCGCGGGCGCTGCAGATAGCGGTGGCCGCCATGCAGGCGGTCGAGATGATCGGCCTGCCCGAGGCCCAGTACGCCCTGGCCCAGGCTGCCAGCTATATCGCTGCGGCGCCGAAGTCGAATCGGGCCGGGGCCGGATATTGGGCGGCGCTGGCCGACGTGGAGGAAAAAGGCCGGCTGCCGGTGCCCCTCCACCTGCGCCCGGGTACCCATCGGCGGCTGGCCCGCGAGCAGGGCCATGGCAAGGGGTATCGGTACCCGCACGATTTCCCCGGCGCAGATGTCGACCAGCAGTATCTGCCCGATGCCCTGCTCGGGCGGGTCTACTACGAGCCGTCAGACCAGGGGATGGAAGCGCAGATCGGGGAGCGGCTGCGCCGGCTGATGGACGCCCGGAAGGGCTAGCTCGGACCGATCCCGGCCAGGTTGACTGCGACCACGGCCACCCCCAGCAGGACGGCCATGAGCAGGACCAAGACGGCCGTGTTGCGCAGGTCACGCGCCACGTAGTGGTACTCGGCGCGCGCGGCCTCGCCCAGTCGGGACGAACCGGCCGGGGACAGTCCGGCCGCGAACGGGCGCCCGCTCACCGGGGCAGGCGCGGGTAACGGAGCTCGCGCGGCCTCGCCTGGAGCCGAGGGCAGGCTGGGTGCTGCCGCTTGGCGCGCGCCGCTCGGTCCAGGTGCTGCCGGGTGGCGGGACCGGCGTTGCTGGCGGGCTCGTCGGGAAGCGGCCTTTCCGCTGCGGCGGGGCATGAGCACCTCGTTGAGCTGATTTCCGCGACGGCCTGATGCTACCGACGGGGTCGGTATGATACCCAGCCCGTGGCCGACCTCAACCAGTGGCTGCTCGATAACCTGTGGATCGTCGTCGGCGCATCGGCCCTGGTGGTCCTCGGGCTGGTCGGGGCACTCGTCATCCTCGGCCGCAGGCTGTCGAAGGCGACGGCCGCCTACCGGGCACTGGTGCATGAGACGACCGGGACGTCGTTGGCTGGAACCCTGGACGCCCAGGCCGCCCGAGTGGAGGCCGTGGACCGACGGCTGGCTGAGGTGGACGGCCGGTATCGGCTGGTGGAATCTCGCTCCCGCGGCAGCCTCCAGCACGTGGGGCTGGTCCGGTTCAACCCGTTCGAGGACACCGGGTCCGATCAGAGCTTCGCCATCGCGCTCCTCGACGACGAGCAGAGCGGGATCGTAATCAGCAGCCTGCACGGGAGAGGCGGGACCCGGATCTTCGCCAAGCCCGTACAAGCCGGCCAGGCCAGCCACGCCCTGTCGGACGAGGAGCAGAAGGCGGTGCGCATCGCATCTGGTGGACTCCGAGACGCCGGCGCTCAACGCGACCGATAACCTGTCGCGGCGGCGGCACAGGCTGCCGGCATGCCCGACCCCTCGGCTACCATCGATTCCGTGGCTGCCGTCGTCCCCTCACCCAACCAGATCCCGATCTTCGAGGAGCTGGTGGGGCCGCCCGCACCCCGCCGACGCCACCTTCGTGTCCAGCCACCGCTTCTTGCCGACCTGACCGCTCGCCAGCGGCGGGCGGTGACGTGGGGCGACGGCCCGCTGCTGGTGGTGGCCGGGGCGGGCACCGGCAAGACGACGGTCCTCACCCGCCGCATTGCGTGGCTCATCGCCGAGCAGCGAGCCAAACCCTCCCAGATCCTGGCCCTGACCTTCACCGAGCGGGCCGCGGCCGAGATGCAGGAACGGGTCGACCAGCTCGTTCCGTACGGCTACGCCGATTCGGTGATCTGCACTTTCCACGCCTTCGGCGACCGTCTGATCCGGGAGCACGGGTTCGGGGCCGGGCTGTCGGACCAGGTGGCGGTCATGTCCCGTCCGGAGCAGGTGACGTTCCTGCGTGAGCATCTGGATGAGCTGCCGCTGGACCGATACCGCCCGCTCGGGGATCCGACCCGCTTCTTGTCGATCCTGGCCACTCACTTTTCGCGGGCGCGCGATGAGGACGCGTCCCCGGCCCAGTACCGAGCGGCCGCGGAGCGAATCACGGCCCGCGCCGCCGCAGACCCCGACGACGCGGCGCTAGCCGTGGAGGCGGCCCGCCAGCAGGAGCTTGCGGCGGCCTACGAGACGTACGAGCAGCTCCTGCGCTCGGCGAATCGGATCGACTTCGGCGACCAGGTCAGCCTTGCCCTTGGCCTCCTGCGCGACCACCCGGACATCCTGGAAACGGAGCGAGGTCGCTATCGGTACATCCTGGTCGACGAATTCCAGGATACGAACCATGCCCAGTTCGAGCTGGTGAAGCTGCTGGCGCCGACCCCGTCGGGCAACGTCACCGTGGTCGGCGACGACGACCAGAGCATCTACCGCTTCCGGGGCGCGGCCCTGTCGAACATCCTTGGCTATCGGGCCGCCTACCCAAAGACCGGCCGGGTGGTGCTGACCGACAACTTCCGATCGCCCCAGGCGGTGCTGGACGCGGCGTATCGGCTCATCCGCCACAACGACCCGGACCGGCTCGAGGTGCGAGAACGGATCGACAAGCACCTGCGGGCACGCGGCTCGACGAAGCGGGTCGCCGCAGACGCGCCGGAGGTGAGCAGCCTGGCGTTCGCCACCACGTCCGACGAGGCCGACGCGGTGGCTGAGCGCATCACGGCCTCCATCGCCACCGGCCGGCGGGCGGGCGACCACGCCATCCTGGTCCGGGGCAACCGCGACGCGGATCCCTACCTGCGCGCGCTCAGCCTGCGGCGCATTCCCTGGCGCTTCAGCGGCACGGCCGGTCTGTACCGCCAGCCCGAGGTACGCGTCCTGCTCAGCTTCCTGCGCGCGCTCAATGATCCCGAGGACTCGGTCAGCCTGTTCGACCTGGCCACCTCGGACATTTTCGGCCTCGCGCCCGACCAGGCCAGCCGCGTCCTGAACCGGGCGTCGCGCCGGCACCTCGGCCTGGAGGTCGCGCTGCGGCAAGGGCTGGCTGACCCGGCCCAGGCCACCCTGCGCGGAGCACCGGCCGCCATCGCCCAGCGCCTGCTCGCCGCCCTGGACGCCCATCGCGAGCTGGCGGCCCGCCTGGATGCGGGCGAGATCCTGCACCGGTTCGTGACCTCCACCGGGTGGCTGGCGCGATTGGCGCTCGAGGCCCGGGAGAGTGGTCCCGAACGGCTCCAGAACGTCGCCCGCCTGTTCGAAATCCTGCGCCGCGCGTCGGCCGTCCTGCGCGACCCGCGACTGCCGTTCCTCGTCGCCCGGCTCGATACGTTCATCCAGGCTGGCGACGACCCCGCGACCGCCGACGCGGACCTGGAGGTCAGCGAGGCGGTCCACGTCCTGACCTGCCACAAGGCCAAGGGCCTCGAGTTTCCGATCGTGTTCATGGTCGGCATGGCGCAGGACCGATTCCCGACCCGGACGCGGCGCGAGCCGGTCGACCTCCCCGATGAGCTCGTCCGCGAGGTCGCGATCGACGGCGACTACCACCTCGCCGAGGAGCGACGCCTGTGCTACGTGGGCATGACGCGGGCCCGCGAGACGCTGACCATGACCTGGGCCCGAGACGAGGGGGAGCGCCCGCGTCGGCCGAGCCAGTTCCTGCTCGAGGCCCTGGACGTGGGGCCCGCTCTCCCCGCCGACCTCCTGCGGCCCAGCCCGATGGAACGGATCGAGCGCCTCCGCCCGCCCACCGAGGTCGGGCCGGTGCCTTCGGTGAAGGTCCCCCCGCGCCCCGGGTTGGTCGAGGAACCGCTCACCCTGAGCTACGGCCAGGTCAGCGACTACACCGATTGCCCGGCTCGCTACCGCTACGCCCACCTCATTCGCCTGCCCACCCCGGTCAGCCATCCCTTGGTCGTGGGCCGGGCCCTCCACGCCGCGGTCCAGGCCTTCCACCGGACCCAGATGGGCGGATCCGTGATGCCGCTCGAGGAGCTCCACTCCGAGCTCGATCGGCACTGGGAGTCCACCGGGTTCGTGACCCGTGCCCACGAAGATGCGCGCCGCGCCTCGGCCCGCGCCGCCCTGACTCGCTTCTGGAACGAGCAGCAGGCATCCCCGGCTCCGGTCATCGGCGTCGAGCAGGAGTTCGCCTTTCGGTTCGGCCCGGACCGGGTCCGGGGACGGATCGACCGCATCGACCGCGATCCGGATGGCGCGATCGGCGTGGTCGATTACAAATCGGGCGATGTCCGCGACCCCGCAACGGCGACGCGCCGCTCGCGCGAGTCGCTCCAGCTGGCGATGTATGCCCTGGCCTGGGAATCCGAGCACGGGCGACCGCCGGACCGGCTCGCGCTGCACTTCCTCGAATCGGGGGAAGTGGGCCTCAGCCAGGCAACCCCCGCCCGTCTGGAGAAGGCCCGGTCCCAGATCGCGTCCACCGCCGCCGGGATTCGGGCCAAGCGCTTCGATGCCAACCCGGGACCGATGCGCTGTGCGTCCTGCCCGTTCCGTACCATCTGTCCTGACGCGGCGCGGTGAAGCTCCGGGACCGTTTTCTGATCGTCGTTCTGCCGGCGGGAGCCGTGGCGGCGATGGTCGGCGTGCTCGTCCTGGCCATCCAGCTGTGCCCCGGCCCGGCGCCGGGTGATCCATGTCCCGATGCCGACCGGAACCGCGTGCTCGTGATCGGCCTGGCCGGCTTGGCGCTGGGGCTGCTCATCACGCCCGGGGCGTTCGTGGTCGACTTCGCAGCACGGCGCCGGATCGCATATCTCGGGGCCTGGGGCCGCGCCGCCCGGCGGGGGGCGCTGGCCGGCCTGGTCCTGGCCGCGGTGGCAGGCTTGCGGCTGGTGGACGCCCTGAATCCCTTCTCGGCGGTGGTCGTGGGTGGCGTCGCCATGGCCGCCGAGTGGCTCGCCATTCGCCGGCTCGACAGCGAGTGACCCCCGGCCCCGACCCGGCGTCCGGCGATCCGTTCGGCGGGCAGGCCACAGACGCCGACCAGCTGGCCGAGCTCTACGACCTCGAGCACGATGCTGTTATCGAGGACCGGGCTTTCTACCGTGAGCTCACTCGGCGGGTACGAGGGGCGGTGCTGGACCTCGGCTGCGGATCTGGTCGGCTGTTCGGAACGTTCCTCGACGGCCGCGCCAGCCGCATCGTCGGCGTGGACGCATCGGCGGCAATGCTTCGTCGCGCGCGGGCCCGCATCGCAGCCGACCCGCGCCTGGCGGAGGCCGACGCGGAAGGCCGGATCGAGCTGGTCCTCGGCGACGTCCGATCCGTCCGGCGCCCGGAGCGCTTCGGGTTGATCGTCGCTGCGGGTGTGCTGCCGCACCTCGACGGCCCGGAGGATGCGGCCCGGCTCCTGGCCCGAGCCGCGCGGCTCCTCACCCCGCGTGGCCTGCTCGTGCTGGACGACCTGGGGCCGGGGGCGTTGCCGGCGGGCGACATGCCGCTGGCGGTGGACTGGGTCATCGAGTCTGAGGGCCGTCGCTTCACGCGGAGGAGCCAGCTCGTGCGCCGCGATGCACCCGAAGGGCTCAGGATCGCCCTGTCGACCGTGGTGGACCGACAGGACCCCGATGGTACGATAGCGCGGCTTCCGGCCAGTTTCCGCCTCTGGTACCCCTTTCCTGACATCGTCTCGCGGCTGGTTGAGGCCGCGGGACTCGCTGTCGCCGCGACCCACGGGTCCCACGACCCGGAGGCGTATTCGGCCGAGAGCGAGCGCCTGATCGTCCTCAGCCGGCGTATCCGGCACCGGTCAGCGCGACGTGGAATGGAACTCGGATGAGGCGATAACACAGACAAGGTGGCAGGAGAGCGAATCCGGCTCTTGTTGATCGAGGACGTGCCCCAAGTGGCGTCGCACGTCCGATCCCTGCTGGTCGCCCAGACCCAGATCCAGGTGGTCGAGGTTATCGGCGACGGGGATCGCGCGCTGGCCGCGGTCGGCGATTTCCGCCCCGACGTGGTGATCATCGACTGGCTGCTCCAGGGCCGGGTCAGCGGGGCCAAGGCCGCGTCCAGCATCCGGCAGGCCCATCCCGAGGTGGGGATCATCGTGCTCACCGTCCCGCAGGAGCCCATCACCGAGGATCCGGCACAGGGGATCGACGCCGTCCTCCGCATGCCGCTGGCCGGTTTCGACCTCACCACCATCATCCGCCGCATCGCCGAGGAACGGGTCACCGCCACGTCCGGTGCCGGGGCGCAAATGGTGAGCCTGTTCTCGCCCAAGGGTGGGGTGGGCCGGACGACGCTTGCCTACAACCTCGCCGTGGCCCTGGCGGGCGAAGAGCCGGTGTGCCTGGTCGACGGTTCGCTCCAGTTCTCGGACCTGCGCGGCCTGCTGCGAGCCCCGGCCAACGCGCTCTCCATCCTCGACCTGCCGACCGACAAGATCCGCGATAGCGACGTGTCGGAGGTCATGTGGCGCGATCCGTCCGGCATCGACGTCCTGCTCGCGCCGCCGCGTGTCGAGATGGCCGAGATGATCACCACCCGCGACATCGAGAAGTCGTTGTCCCTCCTCCGGCGCCTGTATGGCCACGTCGTGATCGACACACGTGCCGGGCTGACCGATGAGGTGCTCGCGTTCCTGGACGCCTCCGACCTGGTCCTCCAGATACTGACCTTCGACGCCATGGCGGTGCGGGCCCTGGCCATGGCCAACGAGGCCTTCGCGGCCATCGGCTATCCCCCGTCCAAGATGGCGGTGGTCCTCAACCGAGCCGATGCGTCGGGCGGCATTACTCGCGAGGAGGTCGAGGAGGTCCTCGGCCAGCACATCGACTTCGAGATCGTGTCGGACGGCCACCTCGTGCTGGCCGCCAACAACGAGGGCGTGCCGTTCGTCTCCGCCAGCCCCGACGCCCAGATCTCCAAGGGCGTCCGCAGCATCGCGGCCGCTCTGTCTGCCCGACGCCGGAGCCCGGCCCTGTCGGTGGCTACCCGCTGACCCGGCCCGTGGCCTCGCCCGACCCGCGCCCGATCGCCGTCTTCGACTCGGGCGTCGGCGGCCTGACCGTCCTGTCCGAGATCCAGCGCCGCCTCCCGGCTGAGACCACCATTTACCTCGGCGACAACGCCCGTACCCCGTATGGGCCGCGGCCAGCCGACGAGGTGCAGCAGTACACCCTGGAATGCGCGGCCTGGCTCATGGACCAACGACCCAAGGTGCTGGTCCTGGCTTGCAACACGGCCACCGCCCAGGCACTGCCGCGAATCCGAGAGCGGGTTGCGATTCCGGTCCTGGGCGTCGTGCGCCCCGGGGCGGTTGCGGCGGCAGCCGCCACCCGAAGCCGGCACGTGGGGGTCGTGGCGACCGCCGGGACGGTGGCGTCAGGCGCCTACCTGGCGGCCATTGGTGAGGCCGATCCGGGCGTCACGGTCAGCCAGCAGGCGTGCCCCGACCTGGTGCCGCTGGTAGAGGCCGGAGAGCTGGCCGGCGCTCAGGTGGAAGCGGCGATCAGCGGCTACCTGGATGCCCTCCGCGCCCAGGACCGGCAGCTCGACACACTGCTCCTCGGCTGCACCCACTATCCGCTCCTGCGCCCGGTATTCGAACGACAGCTGGGCCCCGCGGTGAGCGTCGTCGACTCGGCGTTCACGACCGCGCTGGCGCTCGAGGACCTCCTCGATGCGCTCCAGGCCCGCAGCGGGCCCCGGACCGGCGTGCCGCCGGCCCCCCACCGCGTGGTCACGACCGGGGACCCGGCCGCGTTTCGCTCGGTGGCCACCCGCGTCGTCGGGGGCGACCTGTCGGACATCGAGGCCATCGACCTGCCATCCGCGGAGCCGGCCCGCGCCGACTAGACTGCGGGCGTGAGACGGAACACCTCGCGCCTGACGGCCGGGATCGTCCTTGGCAGCCTGTTGACGGTCACCGTGGCCGTGGCCGGCCGGCGGCTCGAGCGGCGCGCCGGCAGCCACCTGCTGGACTGGGCAGCCATTCGGTCCATCGCGCGGCACCGGGTCGGCGCCCGAACGGGCAGCCTGTCCGCGCGCGAGCGCCTCGCAGCCGAGGCGTTCTACACGGCCGCCGCCGAGCGGGTGGCTCCCCTGGTCGCCGTCGAGATCGGGGCGCAGCTGGATCACCTCCTCGAGCCCCCGGCCGTCATTGACCGCCTGGCGTGGATCGACCTCAACCTCGGAACGTTCCAGCGCCTCATCGGTCGGCTGGAGACCGAGCTGATGGGGACGCGGTCAACGCCCCGTGGGGCCGGCGCGTCGCTGGCGCGGATCGTGAACCGCAGCCTCGGCAACCACCAGCTCGGCTGGCTGCTCGCCTTCCTGGCCGTCAAGGTTCTGGGCCAGTACGACGTCAGCCTCCTGGCGAGCGCGGCACCCACCAGCGGCCGGCTCTACTTCGTCGAAACCAACGTGGCGGCCACCGCCGACAGTCTAGGCATCGAGCGCAACGCGTTCCGGACGTTCATCGCCATCCACGAGGTCACCCACGCCTATGAGTTCGAGGCGCATCCGTGGCTGCGGGCCCACTTTGCGGCCCTGGTCGAGGAGACCATCCATCGGCTGGCTGCCGATGCCGGCGGGCTGTGGGGCCGGCTGGCGAACGCGTCCCGCGGCGAGGGGCATTGGATGGAGCGCCTGATGACGCCCGAGCAGCGCGAGGCGTTCAGCCACACCCAGGCGCTGATGTCGCTGCTGGAAGGCGCCTCGAACCACGTCATGCATGCGGTCGGCGCCCGCATCCTGCCCGCCTTCGACGAGCTCCACGAGCGGTTCGAGGGCCGCCATCGGCGCCGCGGACCGCTGGAGCAGGTCGTCCTGCGGTTGACCGGGCTCGACCTCAAGCTGGAGCAATACGCGGAGGGCGAGCGATTCGTGGCCGCGGTCATGGCCCGCGGAGGCCAGGTCGCCTTCGCGCGGGTGTGGCGGGGGCCCGAATGGCTGCCCAGCCTGGCGGAGATCCGAGCACCTGAACGCTGGCTCGCGCGCGCCGACGCACTCGACGCGACCGCAGCGCGAGACACGGAGGAGGCCCGCTCCTGAGCCCGACCCGGAAGGTCCGGATCCTGACCACTCCGATCTTCGGCGCTCCGCTGACCCCCGAGACGGTGGCCCGCATCGAGGCCGTTCCCGGCGCCGTGGTCACCCAGATCTCGCGTGACGGGCTGGCCCATGGCGACGCGGAGGCCGCCCTCGCCGAGGCTGAGGTCCTGCTCCGGGGCGGCATCGGCGCAGCTGCCCTGGACCACGTCATCGAACGCGCCCCGGCCCTGCGCTGGATCCACTCCATCTCCGCCGGCGTGGACAAGGTCGTGACCCCGCTGTCCAGGCAGCGGGGCCTGCAGGTCACCAATGCCCGGGGAGTCTTCTCGCGACCGATCGCTGAGTACGTCGTCATGATGTGCCTCGCCATCGCGCGCCGCCTGCCGCAGCTGTTCGACCTCCAACGCGAGCGGACCTGGCAGCCCCTGCGCGGCACAGAGCTGGGCGGCCTCACGGTCGGCATCGTCGGCTACGGCAGCATCGGCGCCGAGGTGGCGCGCCTGCTGGCGCCGTTCGGGACCCGCATCGTGGCCACCCGTCGCCACCCGGAGCTGGGCAGCCGGGAGCTGTCTAACGTCGAGGTCTGGGGTGTAGATCGCATGCATGACCTGCTCCGAACTGCCGACGTGGTCGTCATTGCCGCTCCGTTGACCGACACCACGGCCGGGCTGATCGGTGCGGCCGAGCTGCAGGAGATGCCGGGCCATGCCTGGCTGATCAACATCGCCCGCGGCCGGCTGGTCGACGAGCTGGCCCTGCGTCGTGCCCTGGCCGCGGGCTGGATCGGCGGCGCAGTGCTTGACGTCTTCGACGAGGAGCCGCTCCCCGCCGACTCGCCGCTGTACGACACGCCCAACCTGGTCATCACGCCGCACACCTCCTGGTCCTCCGACCGGGTCCTCGAGCGCAGCCTCGACCTGTTCGTGGCCAACCTCGAGCGCTACCTCGCCGACCAGCCGCTCGAGAACCTGGTCGACCTCGAGGCTGGCTACTGACCGATGGGGGCCTGACCGATGCAGGTCGCCATCGTCGGCCTGCCCGGATCGGGCAAGACGACGGTCTTCACCGCCCTCGGCGGCCACCCGACCGAGTCCGGCCACGCCGTGGGCCGTGCGGCACCCAACGTGGGCGTGGTTCCGGTCCCCGATGAGCGCGTCGACGCCCTGGCGGCCGTGTTTCACCCGCGCAAGACGGTGTACGCGGACGTCACCTACGTCGACCTCGCGATCCCGACCGGCGCCACCCGGGCCGGAACCGTGGACCCCGACCTGCTGGGCCGGATCCGGAACTCGGATGCCCTGCTGGTGGTGGCCCGCGCCTTCGACAGCCCGAGCGCTGACCGGCCGCCCGACCCGTGGGCCGAGGTCGACGACCTCGACCTGGAGTACGTCGTCGCCGACCTCGACGTCGTGACCCGCCGCCTCGAGCGGCTGCGCACCGCCGGCCGCCACGGGACCCCCGCCGAGCGCGAGCAGAATGCGCGCGAGGAGGCCCTGCTGGACCGCCTGGCACCGGAGCTCGAGGAGGGACGCCCCCTCCGCGACCTGGCCTGGAGCGAGGACGACGAGCGCCTGGCGCGCGGCTTTCGGTTCCTGTCGCAGAAACCGCAGCTCGTCGTCTTGAACGTCGCCGAGGAACGCCTGGCCCAGGCAGCCGAGCTGGAAGCGGAAGCCCAGAACGAGCACGCACGGCCTCATCGGGACGTCATCGTGCTGGCCGGGCGGATCGAGGCCGAGATCGCGGCCCTCCCGGAGGCGGATGCCCAACTTTTCCTGGACGACCTGGGCATCGCCGAGCCGTCCCGGGGACGGGTCATTCGCCGAACGTACGCGCTCCTCGGCCTGTTCTCATTCCTGACTTCCGGGCCTGACGAGTGCCGGGCCTGGACCGTCCCCATCGGCGCGACGGCCCTGGACGCGGCCGCGGCCATCCACTCCGACCTGGCGCGCGGGTTCATCCGGGCCGAGGTCGTCGACTGGCAGGACCTTGTGAATGCCGGCAGCGAGGCGGAGGCAAAGAGGCGGGGACTCGTCCGTGCAGAAGGCCGGAATTACCAGATCAAGGACGGCGACACGGTCAGAGTCCTCTTCAATGTCTGAGCGCGATCAGTCAGGGTGGGCTGCCCGGAGCTGGCCCTTCCGGGTGGCGAATCATCATCGCCTTCGACACCACTTCCCTGGTTGAACCGGCGATTTCTGGACGCTGATCGCACGTGCACCCGGCGCAGTGGTAGTCCGACGCCCGCACGCCTGGCGGGTCCTTCATCTTCCAGAGCTCCAGGTTCTCGGGCCGATTATCGTCACGTCGACCGTTCTTGTGATGAACCCGCTCATGCGGAAGCAGGTAGCGCCCCAGAAGCCTTTCCATGACTAGGAGATGCTCGAGGACATATGGGCTTGCCTTCCTCGCACGAGGGTGGTCAGGCGCACGTACCCGGACATATCCGTTGGTAGGACTTGTGAGTGTTCTGCCGCCCTTCCAGTTGTACGCTCTTTCGCCGCGTTGACGATTGGCGTTGAGCACCGCGCAGTTCCGCGAGCAGAAGCGTCGCCGTATGTCGATGCCGTGATATGGAGTGCCGCACGCCTCGCAGAACCTAACAGTTCGGGCGCATCTCGCCTCGCGCTGGCAGCGGAGAGAGCAGTACACCTGGATGGCCGACTTCGTTTCGAATACCGCAGGGCATTGGGGACATCTCTTCTCGCGGATGCGTCCTCCGAAGCGGACGCCGCACCGCAGCGAGCAGAATCGGATCCTCGGTGCGACGGGCACGAAACTCCTTCCGCAGGCACATGTCTTCGGCTCGATGTCCCTTCGGCGTCGATTCGGACGGGGACCACGCGCGGCGCAAGATCGTGAACAGAACCGCTGCTCGAGACTACGCGTTTCAAATTGCATGTCGCAGCGCGGGCAGCGTTTTGGGCGCACCTGCCGTCTGGGCATCCGGTCGGTCACCTCACGGTTTCAGACAGGATAGCACAGTTGTTCTATTTGGGGTAATCCTCGCGATGGTCTGGTTCGACCGCCATCTATGACCGGTCGAGCTCCACGATCACGCTGCGGAATTCCTCCGACAGGTCCACCAGGAACGTGTCTTCATCACGCGCTCCCACCGCCATCGAGGCGTTGAGCTTCTCGTCGCCGATGTAGGTGAATCCATGCGTCCGCTCCAGCTCGCGCGCCACGGCTTCCACCAGGGTGTCCTCCTCGAAGGTGCCGACCACCGCATCCCGCGCGGCGCGGACCAGCCGGGCAAACTCTTCCTCGCTCAACGCGCGCTCGCTCACCAGGAGCGCATCGGTCAGCAGGTCCGTGGCGCCCTCGTGGATCTCATAGAAATGGAGGCTCATGGGTGACCGATGATATCCCGCTCGCCGGCTGGCCGATCCCGGTCGACTTGTTGATCATCGGCGGCATCACCGTGGATGACCTGCTGGGTTGGGGCGAAGCCGCCGGAGGAGCGGCTCGCTACGCGACCGAGGCTGCGCTGGCCGCCGGCTTGCGGGTCGCGCTCCACACCGTGGCGGGGGACGAACCGGTGGTACGCGAGGCGCTTGACGGGCTGGCGGCGCAGGCCGACGTCATCCGGCACCCGGCGCCGAGCTCCATCCGCTTCGAGCACCACGGGACCGACGACGCCCGCCGCCTTCGCCTATGCGGGGTGACCTATCCGGTCCAGGTGCCCGAACCGGACCGCCTTCCGGTCGCTGCGACGGTGCTGTTCGCCCCGGTCGCCGGCGAGGTCGCGGCAGACGCGGTGCAGGCTGTGCGGGCCCCCTTCCGGGCGGCCGGCTTGCAGGGCTGGTTGCGCCGGCCTGATCCGGACGGCTGGGTCATGACCCGCCCGCTGGCCGAGTTCGAGCCGGCGTTGGCCGGCGCGCTGCGCGGACTGGACCTGCTCATTGCCAGCCACCACGACCTGGCTTCGCTCGACGGTCCGTCAGCCCTCGTCCAGCTCCGGGCGTGGGCCGGCCCGCGACCGCAGCTGGTGGTGACCGCTGGGACCGAGGGCGCCTGGCTCGACGACGGTGTGGGTCCGGCGTCCCACGTCCGCGCCGAGGTGGTTGAGGGCCGCCACACGATCGGCGCCGGCGACGCGTTCGCGGCGGTCCTGGTGGCCCGCCGGGGCGGCGGCCGTAGCCTTGCCGATGCGGCCGAGGATGCGGCGTCCGCGACTGCCGCCTACCTGGCGACCCGGACCCAGCCGGGCTAGACGGAAACCGGTTGGCGCTGGGCGCGGCGTTCGGCGGCGGCGAGCCAACGTGTCAGGCGGCGGCGCCGCCCCTCGACCACCAACCGGGCGCGCCCGATGCGGTTAACGCTGCCGCCGCGTCCCAGGGCCAGGGCCAGGTCGAGCACCCGGGAGGCGGCCCGGGTTGCCTCCAGCGCTCCGGGCAGGTCCGCCGCGTGCCGTTCGCGGATGCGCGCGACCTCGATCCAGGCCAGCGCCGCCTCCACCGTTCCGCTTCGCGCGGCTTCCCGCCACAGGGACTCGGCGCGCGCCGGGTGCCCGCCGGCCACCAGGATGCGGGCCGCCAGGCGCCGCAGGCGGAGTGGCTCCTCGCCGGCACCGGAGGCCGGTTCGAGAGCGCCGGTAAGGACTCCCTCCAGCAGCTCCAGCGCATCCTCGTCCGCGCCGTCGCGGAGGAGCTCGAGCGCCAGACCCCGATGATCGACCAGCGCCCCGTCCCGCCAACCGCCGGCGCGGAGGCGTCCCATCTCGGCATCGAGCAGGACCAGCGAGGCCACGTCCTGCGCGTTGTGGTCGATCACCGCAGCCAGCAGATCAGGTGAGCCACCCGCGAGGTACGCGAACCAGCGCTGCGGCACCTCGCTCGACGGGCAGTCCCCGCGCCGCCGAACGGCCAGCACGCCGCGCTCGACATCCGCCAGGCGCGCGCTGCCCAGCACCCGCCGCCACAGGCGGCGGGCCACCGGCAGCAGGTCGTCATGGCGGACCGGCAGCCCGACCAGGTCTCGGCCCAGGCCGTGGATCGTCATCCGCGCCGCCAGCAGCGGCAGGTCGAACCCTCGCCCGTTGTAGGTCACCAGCCGCTCGCCGCCGGTCATCCAGCCCAACACGGTGCGCAGGAGTGCCGGTTCATCGGGGTAGTCGGGGAGGAGGGCCTGGCGGACGACGACGGCCCCGTCCTCCAAATGGCCGACCGCGGCGAGGATGATCACCGTCCCCGCACCGGTCGACAGTCCCGTGGTCTCGGTGTCGAAATAGCGGGTCGGCGCGCGGCCCGCGAGCTGCCGCGTCACCGCCTCGGGGAGCCGCACGCGCCGTTCGACCAGCGCCACCCGGCCGCCCTGCGCCGTGGTCAGTCGCGCCCCGCCCCAGGCCGCCAGCCGCGCAGCAACGTCGTCATTGCGTCCGGCTCCGCCCGTGCCACTACCGCGCTCCGCGCGAACCGCCGCCAGCCGCTGTTCGAGGGTCGTCACGCGCGCCCCGCGGCGGCCAGCTCGGTGAGCAGCGCGGTGGCGGCGGCCTTGCCGCGAGGCCCGACCTCCGCAGCGGGGCCGACGCAGCCGGGACAGGCCTCCAGGCACGGGCAGTCGCGTACCATGTCACGGCACACGACCAGCTGCTCGTCCCACAGC
>JBKJVN010000142.1:0-15994 GCA_046717345.1 Candidatus Limnocylindria bacterium
GCTCGTCGTACCCGTGCAGGTGGAACACTCCATCCGTCTCGCTGCGCAGCTCCAGGGTCACCTCTTGGCCGCGGCACACCGCCAGCGCGGAGGGGTCCATGGCCTCGTCGGTCACGGTTGCTTCCAGGGTCACCGATGCGGCGGCGCAGGCTGCATCGCTCGGGGTGCAGCCGGCCACGATCAGGAGGCCGGCGGCGATCAGGGCGTACCCTCGGGGCAGTCTCGACATCGGGTCGACTTCCTCACTCCGGTGCGAGCGGCCAATGCGAGCGAAGGAAGCTCACCAGCTCCCAGCGCTCACCTTCCAACAGGGTAGTGCCAAATGCCGGCATCTGGGTCCCGGCCACGCCCGCTGCCAGCGTCCATGCCAGCTCCCCGTCGAGCCGACGCGGGACGATGCCCGCCAGGTCGTCCGGTCGGCGAACCAGGCTGCCGACCGCCGGCCCGTCTCCGGCCCCATCGGGGCCGTGGCAGCTGGCGCAGTTGGCGCGGTACAGCGACTCACCGGCGGCGACGGCCTCCGGGTCGCCCGCCAAAGGGTTGACTGCCGCCCGCCAGAGGTCCGGTGGCCGATTGGCGAAGGCCACCGCGTCGCGGGCCAGGAGCGAGGTCCCGATCGCAATCGCCGCCAGCAGGGCGACGAGTCGCACGCGGCGGCCCAGGCCCCAGCCGAGCCGACCGCTGCGCATTCGGCTCCGTTCAACAGCCATCAACGCGGCTGCGCTCGCCAGGAGCCCGATCGGCAGCGCCCAGCCGCCGGCTCCCGACGGCAGACCGCTGGTCGGCGCGGCGATCGCGCCCAGGATCAGGCTTCCGGTGGTCGACGGCGGGAGTGCCGCCGGGCGCAGGACCTGTCGCACGGCGAGCGGGAAGCGCACTCGGTCCTCCTCGAGCCGGCCGCGGCGGACGAGGACTTCCAGCTCCCAGGTCCCCACCACCGGTGTATACGCGCCCTGGAGCTCCCAGATCCATGGCTTGTTGCCCCGCTGGGCGAGCGCCACATCGGTCGGGAGATCGGATCCCGCCGGGGGGATGAAGCTGATGGCCACCTGGGCCACGTCATCGCGGCCCGCGCCGGTGATCGGGTCACTGACCGCGAACGAGTAGAACTGCACCCCCGGCTCGGGCAGATCCACGACGCCGTGCACGCTGGACTCGCCGTCCTCGCCGTACAGGTGTGCGACGCCCAGCCGTGGGTCGACGGTCGACGGCGGGCGGTCCGTGGCCGGGGCAATACTGACCATGGTCACGCCCACCGCGACCGCGATCGCCGCCACCGCCAGCTCCAGGCCGACGATCCCGGCCATGGAACGGCCGCCCCGATTGCGAGCCAGGAAGAAGTTGGCCGCCCCCAAACCCAGTGCCACCGAAACCAGCGCGGCCTTCGCCAGCAGCAGGTTGCCGTATCCCGCCGCGGCGAGCTCCCGAGAATCGCCGACCACCAGCGGCGAGTTGGCCAGCCCCGTCATGACCACCACTGGGGCGGCAACGAGCGCCACCCGAGCGTGCGCGCGCAGGGCGCGGCGTCCGGCCTCACCGCGCTCGCCGGTCGGGCCGCGTGCCCGCCAGGCCAGCAGCCCCAGTGCCGGCAGGGCTCCCAGCCACGCCGCAACGGCCAACAGGTGGACCGCGTCGACCAGGCCAAACAGCGGGCCGCCCAGCGACGCGGCATGACCGGTGAGGCTCAGTCCAAGGATGGTGGCCGTCGCCCCCGCCCCACACAGCACCAGGGCCGCCGTTCCGTCGCCAGTCGGTGCGGTACCAGCCCCCCCGCGTGTGGTTCGGAAGGCCCTGGCGCCGGCCACCAGGAACACGAACAGGAGGCCGATCATCGCGACCCGCATCGCAACCGCGAACGGTGTCCAGCCGAACGGCTCGGCGAAATCGAGAGGGACCGTCGGATGCCCGCCGGGCTGTCCGGGCAGCCCGAAGGCGGCGCTCGCGGCCAGCGTGAGATGGATGGCGAACGCCACCAGGCCAACCGCAGCCAGCGAGGCGAGGAGGCCCCATGGGACCGGCACGGTCATGGCTCCCATCCAGCGCCGGTGCAGGAGCCAGACCAGGATCGTGCCGACCAGCAGCAGAGCGACCACGGTCGCCACCCAGCGGGCGGCAATGGCGTATGGATCGGGGGGCGTGACGGGCTCTGCGGGCAGAGTCGCGGCGGGCGGTGGTCGTGTGCCCGTCGGATCCACCAGGAACGCAAACAGGCTGGCCGTGGGATGCCCGTCCACGGCGGACACGACCGCAAAATCGACCGTGTAGGTGTCGGGCTTCAGGGCAGGCAGCGAGGCGGTCACCACCTGCCGGCTGGAATCCAGGCGCGGCGTCCCGAGGCCGGCGACCGGCTGCTGTTCGGAGTCGAGAAGCCGCAGCGTGACCGAGGCCGGATCGACCGCCTCGCTGAAGAACAGCACCAGGTTGGGCGGCGACGTCGGGATCACGCTGCTGGGCGCCGGATCGGCGTCGACCAACATCGCGTGGGCGACGATCGGATTCGGCGCCAGGCTGCCGCCCGCCACCGCGAGCAGCCCAAGCGCCAATGCCCAACGCCTCAGCCCCAGCCGGCGGGATCGGTCAGTCTTCGGCAAAGAAGGGGTCGTCGCCATACACGTCCAGCCAGGATCGACGCATCTGGCGGATCGTGGCGGTCAGCACCGATTCGGGCGTCTCAGGGGGAAGCACGGACGCGACCCGGCTGCGCACCTGCTCGCTGCTCTCGACCCCCAGCAGGCCGAGGTAATCCGCCACCCGCTGGGCAGGGGTGCGGCCCTGGCCCCGAGTCCGCGCCAGCACCTCCGCCTCATGCATCAGCGCCCCGGCGTATTCCCGCTCGGGTCGCTCCAGCTCGGCGAGCAGCGCCGGCACGGCGTCGATGCGCGGGTCGGAGTAGGCCCACCGGATGAAGGAGTCGAGGGGGCCGGGCGGCCGCTCGTCGTGCCCGTGGTGGAAGCCGCGCAGGTACTGCTCGCGCTCCGCTTCGGTTCGGGTCAGCGCGATCTGGGCGATCTGCCGCATCTCGGGCGTCCAGCGCCGGAGCGACTCGACGAACTGCCGGAGGGTGAGCGACCCGGCAGGCTGGTGCCGAAACCGGTGCTCATGAGCCTGCTCCACGGGCGCCTATACTACCGGCCGTGCCCCGCCGACCGACGCCGCCGGCCTGGTCCGGGCTGGTCCTTGCGGCCCTCACCTTCCTCGTCCTGGCCTCATCCGCGAACCTGAGCGCCTCGGCCGGCGGCCGGCCGCTGCGCTACCTCGGGGGTGAGATGGGGACCCTCGATCCGGCGTACATCGCGGACGCTGCGGACGTCCAGCTGCTCCTTCAGTTGTATGCCGGTCTGACCCGGATCGACGAGCAGGGCTCGGTGTACGGCTCGCTGGCCGAAGGCTGGACGGTGAGTGACGACGGGCAGATGTACACCTTCCGTCTGCGAGACAACCTCCGCTTCAGCGACGGGACCCCGCTCACCTCCGCCGACGTGCGACGCTCGTGGTTGCGGGTCCTCGACCCGGCCACCGGTGCCCTGGCACCCGACGTCCTGAACGTCATTGACGGGGCGGCCGAATGGCGGTCCGGCGTCGGTTCGGTCGATGAGGTCGGGATCGAGGCGCCCGACGACCGGACGCTGATCGTCCACCTCCGGCACGCCGCCAGCCATTTCCCGGCCCTGGTCGCCACACCCACCGCGGCGGTGGTGCCGCCGGCCGCCGACAACTCGCCGGATTGGCAGTCGGTCGACGACTTCGTCGGCTCGGGACCGTACCGGGTCGATCGCCTGGACGGCACCACCCTGGTTCTCACCGCAAACCCGGAGTACGTCGCCGGGCCGCCTCCCATCGGTCAGATCGATTGGCTGGCCGAGGTGGACACGAGTGCTCCCGAGGCGTTCGTCGCCGAAGAGGTCGACCTGATCAACGTGTTCGCGGGCGACGCCTCGTGGATCGCATACGACGCCTCCCTGGGGCCGTACCTCCACCAGGCGGCCGCCCTCAGTGTCCAGTACTTCGGCTTCGACATCACCCGGCCGCCCTTCGACGACTCCCGCGTGCGGCGGGCCTTCCTGCTCGCCCTGGACCGACCGCGCCTGGTCGAGCTCGCCGCAGGGTCGGCCGCCACCGCCGCCACCAGTCTCGTGCCACCGGCCTTGTGGCCGGACGGCGTCCCGGAGGACGAGGCAGCCGACCCGGACGAGGCGCGGCGCCTGCTGCAGGAGGCGGGGTACGCATCGGGGGTCGATCTGGGCGAGATCACGGTCAACGCAACTTCCCTGAACGTGGCGCCCGCGGTCGCGGTCTGGCGCGAGGAGCTGGGGGTGGACATCGCGATCGAGTCTACGGACTTCACTGACTTCCTCCGGATCCTGCCCGAACGACCGCCCCAGGTGTTCACCATCAGCTGGATCACCGACTACCCGTCCCCGTACGCCCTGTACGGCCTCCTCCTGCTGCCGGACGCAGCCTCCAACTACGGCGGCTGGACCGATGCGGACTTCGTCCGGCTCATGGAAGACGCGGCCCGCGCCACCGAGTCCGCGGAACAGCGATCGGCGTACCTCGCGGTGGAGGCTGAGGTCGACGCCCAGGCGCCGGTCATCCCGTGGTCGTGGGACGTCTCGCACTGGCTGGTTCGCGACGGGCTCAACGGGGTTGGCAACCTGACCGTGGGCCTGCTGGACCTGGGGAGGGTGTCGTGGGCCGACTGAGCCGCGTCACGGCCCCGGTGCTCCTGGGCGGGCTCCTGAGCGGGCTGCTCGCCGTGCTCGTTGCGGCGCCGGCACCCAGCCGCGCCGGCGGCGGCTTCGGTGACCTGCAGGCCGATGCCACATTCGGGGTGGACATGACCTTCTCGGCGAGCTGGACCGGGGCGCCACCCGATCGGGTGGAGCTCCTGCTCGGCTTTGGCGGCGAGGAACGCCTGGTCGTCCCGGTCGGACGCGTTTCCGGGCGGCTCGACTATCGCCGCGACCTGGCCGATGGCTACGTCCCGCCCAACACCTCGGTCGCATACCGATGGCGGGCGGTCAGCGGCACCCAGGTCACGCTCAGCCCCGAACAGTCGCTCCTGTACGACGACGACCGCCCAGGGCTCGACTGGCGCCAGGCGCAAGTCGGCTCGGCGATGGTGCATTGGTACGATGCCAACGAGACCATCGCGCGCCGCTTTGGTGACCTCGCCGGCGGGGCCGCCGATGCCGCCGCGGATCTGCTCGGGCACCCAGTCGCTGACCCGATCGATATCTTCGTCTACGACACACGCGAGGACTTCCAGGGAGCCGTTGGCCCCGGGGCGCGAGAGTGGGTCGGGGCTGCCACCTACCCGCACCTGCGCACCGTGTACATGTGGCTGGGCGCCGGGTCCACCGCCTACCTCGAGACCACGCTCGGCCACGAGGTCACCCACGTCGTGTTCCACGACGCCACCGCCAACCCGTTCCATGGGCCGGCCACCTGGCTCAAGGAGGGGGTGGCCACCTGGTCCGAGGTGGGCAACGCCGACACGGAACGCGATCTGGTGAGCCTGGAGGCGCGCAGTCCCGATGGCCTGATGGCCTTCGCTGCGCTGACCGACCAGTTTCCCATCGACGCCCGCGGCGCCAACCTGGCCTACGCGCAGGGCACGACCATGGTCGACCTGATCATCCACGACTTCGGCACCGATGCCATGGCCGCCATCGCCGAGGCGTATCGGTCCGGCGCGACCGACGAGGATGCCATCCTGGCCGGGACAGGCGTCAGCTTCGAAACACTGCGTGGCGAGTTCTTCGCTGCGTTCGGAGTGTCGGAGCCGGCGCCGGTCGAGCCACTCCCGCTGGGCCGGTCCGACGTCCCCATCCCGCCCCAGGCGGGGGTGGAACCGGCCCCGTCCGCCGATCCCCAGCCCACCTCGGGCGAGTCGCAGGACGCGGCGTGGTGGCTCATCATCGGGTTCGTGGCGCTGGGAGCCGTCTTTGTTGCAACGGTGGTCGTCCGGTCGCGCCGTGCCCGGCCCCCGGCGGGGGGAGGCGACGCTTGATGGCGCCGGGCATCGAGACGCGGCGCCGGCGGATCCGATCGGGGTGGGTGCTGAGCATGGCGCTGGCCCTGGGCGTACTGGGGTTCGTGGCTGCCGCACAGTGGAACAGCGAGGTCCAGCGCGCGTCGTACACGACCTCCGCCCAGCAGGCACTCGGCGCGCAGGCCCTTACGCTCGAGCAGGAGCAGGAGGTGCTGCAAGCCCAACTGGCAGGGGTCGAGGCGGATCTGACCGAGATCCAGCATCAGAGCGAGGGGTCCCAGACAGCCCTGGCGGAGGTGAATCGGGCGGTCGGAGAGGCCCGGCTGGCCGCCGGACTGACCGCGGTCAGCGGGCCGGGCATGGTGATCGAGATCGCCGACTCGCGCCGCACCGTGCCGGCGGGGGAGAATCCGGCCAATTACATCGTCCTGGCCGATGACCTGCGCGACCTGGTCGTCGCCCTGTGGCACGCCGGCGCGGAGGCCATCACGATCAACGGGGAGCGCCTGGTCGCCACCAGCTCGATCTACGGCGTCGGGTCGGCCGTGCTGGTCAACACCGGTTTCCTATCGCCCCCGTTCCGCATCGAGGCCATCGGTCCGGGCGACCTCGAGGAGCGCTTCCGCGTCGAGGCCGCGTACCTGGGGCGGGTGGCGCAGCGGATTGAGGCGTTCGACCTCGAGTTCGCCACGCTCTCGGCCGACGAGCTCCAGCTACCGGCGTTCATCGGCTCCACCAGCCTGCGCTGGGCGGTACCGGTCGAGGAGGCGCCCTGATGCGCACGTGGGTGGCCCAGGTCAGCCTGGCGTTGATTGCGATGTTGATCGGGATCACGCTGGTGGCGCAGTTCCGCTCGCAGGCGCGCCCCACCGCGCTTTCGAGCCTGCCGGTCGCCGAACTGTCGACCCGGATCCAGACCCTGTCCGACGCGAACCGCCGGCTCCGGACCGCCCTGGCGGAACAACGCGACCTGCTGGAGGAGTACCAGGCGGCCGGCGCCCAGGGCTTCAGCGCACTCGACGTGAGTCGCGAGGAGGTGCGGCGGATTCGCGCCTTTACCGGGCTGTCCGGGGTCGAGGGCCAGGGGATCCGGGTGCGGGTGAGCGGGTCGCTGGACGCGATCGCGGTCAACGACCTGCTCAACGAGCTGCGGAACGCCGGCGCCGAGGCGCTGAGCCTGGACGACGTTCGAGTCACCGCCTCGTCGGTCGTGGTCCAGGGAGCCCGAACGCTCGAGATCGACAATGTGGCTATCGGTCGGACCTTCACGCTGCTCGCGATCGGCGATGCCGACGGGTTGGTGGCAGCCCTCCAACGGCCAGGCGGCATCGTGACCCAGCTCGAGCAGTTCGTGAGAGCCACCATCACGGTCAGCCCATCGGAAGCGCTCCACCTGCCGGCGACCGCCCGGGACCTGGCTCCGCAGGCGGCCGTCCCGGTCGAATGAGGGCGCCCGACCAATGAACGACCTGATCGAACGCGCCATTGACGCGGCCACCGGCTCGGGAGCCGCATATGCCGACGTCCGGATCGTCGAGCATCAGGCGGAGTCGCTGACGGTCAAGAACGGTTCGCTGGCCGCCGCGAGCAGCGAACGGTCTGCGGGCTTTGCCGTTCGCGTGCTGGTCGAGGGTGCGTGGGGATTCGCCTCCAGCCAGAACCTCGGCCTGGACGAATCCCAGCGCGTGGCACGTCAAGCGGTGGCCATTGCCCGGGCCAGCCGGCTGGCGGGCGGGCCGGCGGTGGTGCTTGACGACACGGCGCCCGCAGCCGGCCACTGGGGCACGCCCTACGTCGAGGACCCGTTCGCCGTGTCGTTCGAGGAGAAGCTGCGCATCCTGTTCGAGGCGGATGCGGCGATGGCCCGGGCCCGCGGGATCACCCTGCGTGAGGCGACCATGGAGGCCGCCCGCGACCGGAAGCTCTTCGGGTCCAGCGAAGGAGCTCGCCTGGAGCAGGACCTCGTGTCGTGCGGCGCCGGCATTGTTGCGACGGCCGTCAACGATCAGGAGACTCAGGAGCGCAGTTATCCGAAGTCACTCGGCGGTCAGGTGGTGGGTGGCGGATTCGAGGCCATCCGGGACATGGATCTGTCCGGACACGGGCAGCGGATCGCCGAGGAAGCGGTGGCCCTGCTGGACGCCCCTCAATGCCCCTCCGGCGAGATGACCGTCATCCTCGAAGCCTCCCAGGTCGCGATCCAGGTCCACGAGTCGTGCGGTCACCCCACCGAGCTGGATCGGGCCCTCGGCATGGAAGCGTCCTTCGCCGGCACCAGCTTTCTCACCGTGGACCGCCTGGACCGGTTTCGGTACGGCTCGGACATCGTGAACATCGATGCCGATGCCACCGCACCCGGCGGGCTCGGGACGTTCGGCTGGGACGACGAGGGCGTGCCGGCCCAAAACGTCCCCCTTGTCAGCCGCGGCCAGTTCGTCGGCTACCTCACCTCACGCGAAACGGCCCCGGTCATCAACCGGCGCTCGATGGGCAGCAGCCGGGCAGCCAGTTGGCGCAATCTGCCGCTGATCCGGATGACGAACGTGAGCCTGCGCCCCGGCGAGGCCGGAAGCCTGGACGACCTCATCGCCGATACGGACGAGGGCATCCTGCTCGGGACCAACCGATCGTGGTCCATCGACGAGCGGAGGCTGAACTTCCAGTTCGGGACCCAGGTCGGTTGGCTCATTCGGAAGGGCAAGTTGGCGGGGATGGTCCGCAACCCGACCTACACCGGGATCACACCGCGGTTCTGGGGATCGTGCGATGCGATCTGCGGTCCCGGCGCGTGGACGCAGTGGGGCGAGCCGTACTGCGGCAAGGGCGAGCCGATGCAGACTGCCAGCGTGGGCCATGGGGCAGCGCCCGCGCGCTTCCGCAACGTGCAGGTCGGGGTCGGCCAGTGGTAGGCCGCGACGTGGCGGCCGCCGCGCTGGCTCGACTGGAACCCGGCTATGAGGGTGAAGCCTCGGTCATCCAGCGCCACGCGGCATTGACCCGGTTCGCGGGGTCGCGGATTCACCAGAATTTGGCCGAGGAAGACGCCACGCTCCGGGTCCGGATTCGCCACGACGGGCGGACCGGCGTGGCGGTCACCAACCGGCTGAGCCCAGCCGGCCTGGAAGAGGTCGTGGCTCGGGCCGCCCTGATCGCTGCGCACGCGGCGGCGGAGGCCGACCCGCCTCCCCTGGCCGAGCCGCCGGGCGAATCGGTCGACTCAGACCTGGGCTGGATCGAGGCCACCGCGGCCGCGGACCCCGGGGACCGTGCCGCGGGTGCGCGCACCGTAATCGATGCCGGAGTCGCCCGCGGGCTGACCGCCAGCGGGGCGTTCTCGACCGAGGCCCAGCAGCGCACGGTGGTCAACACCGGCGGGCTGGTGGCGTCGCATCGGGTCACCCAGGCCAAATTGGTGACCGTCATGCACGGACTGGCCGGAGAGACCGGCTACGCCCAGTCCATCTCCACCGACCTGGCCACCATCGACGCGGCGGCGGTCGGCGAGGAAGCGGCAGAGCGGACGGCCCGGGCGGCCGATCCCACCGACCTGGCGCCCGGGGAGTACCCGGTCGTGCTGGGCGAGTATGCGGTGGCCGAGATCCTGGAATACCTGGCGTTCATGGCGTTTTCGGGACTCGCGATCGAGGAAGGTCGCGCCTGCGTCGAGCTGGGACAACCTGCCTTCGGCTCCAACGTGACCATCTGGGATGACGGGCAGGACCCGGCCGGGGTGCCGACCGCGATCGACTTTGAAGGCGTCACCAAGCAACGGGTCGACCTCATCTCGCAGGGCGTGGCCCGCCAGACGGCGCACGACGGGGCGACTGCCCACCGTGCGGGGGTCCCGCGCACCGGACATGGGCTGCCGGCGCCCAATACCTTCGGTCCGTTGTGCTGGAACCTGTTCATGGCTGCGGGCGACACCCCGCGCTCGTCGCTCACCCAGGGCGTCGAACGGGGCTTGCTCGTCACCCGCTTCCACTACGTGAACATCGTCCATCCCAAGAAAGGCATCCTGACCGGGATGACCCGAGACGGGACCTTTCTGATCGAGAACGGAGCGGTCGCCGGCCCGGTACGGAACCTGCGGTTCACGCAGTCGATCCCGGATGCCTTCTCGCGCATCTCGGCCATCGCGGCCGAATCTCGCCTGGTGGGGGCCGACTACACGGGGATCGTGAGCCGCGTGCCCGCGGTGCGGATCGACGGCTGGAACTTCACCGGCGCGACCGCCAACGAGGCCAACGTCTGATGGCCGTCCCGGTGTGGCTTCAGCTCGGCGATCGGATCACGCTCCGCAAGGCCCATCCCTGCGGCGGGCACGCCTGGACGATGGTGCGGTTGGGCGCCGACATCGGCCTGACATGCGACCAATGTGGGCACCGCGTGCTTCTCGACCGGCTGGTGGTCGAGCGCCGCTACACCGGCCACCTGGCGCGCGGGCCACGGGAGCCGGACGCATGACCCACATCGAGCTGGCGGAAAAGGAGCCCGGTCTTCCACCCGGTACCGGCAGCATCTTCCGCAATCGCAACTTCGTGCTGCTGTGGTCGGCCCAGGTCCTGAGCCAGCTGGCCGGCAACATGGTCCTGGCGGCCCTCATGGCGGTCGTCGTGGGCGCCACCCAGTCGAACACCGCCAACGCGCTCTTGATCCTGACCTTCCTGGCCCCGGCGGTGGTGTTCAGCGCATTGGCCGGTGTCCTGGTCGAACGCAGCGACGCGCGGCTGATCATGATCGCCTCCAACCTGGCGCGGGCAGTGGGATCCGCGCTGTTCCTCTTCGTCGGCAGTCACGTGCTGGCCATCCTGGTCCTGAACTTCGCGATCTCGACCGTCAGCGCTTTCTTCGCTCCGGCTGAGCTGACGGCCATCCCGAGGCTCCTCGAGCGCCGCCATCTGATGGCCGCCAACTCGATTTTCATCCTGACCGTGAACGCCACCTTTGGCCTCGGTTTCGGGGTCATCGGGCCGCTCATCCTCACCACCCTGGGGCCGGATGCGGTGTACGTCGTGGTCGCCGTCATGCTCGCCCTGGCCTCGCTGGCCATCCTCCCGCTCCCCAGCGTCAAGGCCGAGAAGGCGCCGACACCCCTCCACGCCGGGCGCGCGCTGACCCACGTCGTGGACGAAATCCGTGAGGGGATTGCCTTCGTGGGGCGCACGCCACAGATCGCCTGGTCGCTCCGCTACCTCGGCATCGGGGCCTCGATCATCGGCATCCTGGGCGCGCTGGGACCGGGATTCGCGACCACCATCCTGGGCCTGACACCGGAGGACATCTTCTTCATCATGGGGCCGGCTGGACTCGGCGCCGTCATGGGCATCCTGTTCATCAACTCATTCGGGCAGTACCTCCCTCGCCGGCTGCTCATCGACGTCGGCCTGGTGCTGACCGCCGCCATGATGCTGGCCATCGCCCTGGTTCGTCCCATCGTCGACCTCCTGAGCCCCGCCCTGCAGCCAATCGAGGCGAACCTGCCGACTCTGATGGCGTCCGCGCTGTCGCTCGTGGCGCTGGTAATCGCCATCGCGTTTGGTGCCGGGATCGCGTACGCGCTGATTGCCATTCCGGCCCAGACCGCACTCCAGGAGGAGCTCCCGGTCGAAGTGCGCGGACGCATCTTCGGCATCCTCAACACCCTGCTGTCGGTGGCGTCGTTCTTCCCGGTATTGGCCGCCCCGATTCTCGCCGACCTGGTGAATATCCTGCTGCCCGGACTCGGGATTCCCGCCGTCCTCCTGAGCCTGTCGATCGTCGTTGCCTGGGTGGCGTTCATCTCGTGGCGTCAGAACGCCGCCCTCGGCCTTCACCAGCGCCAACCGCGCGACGGCCCATCCTGAGCCGCCCTCTTCTCACGCTGCGGCGGCGGGCGTACCATTCGATCAGGACCTACGTGCATGACTGACCCACAGGACCAGACCAGAGCGTTCGACGTGGACGGCGGAGCGTCCACGTCGGTTGGCCCCGGCTCGAGTCCGCCCACATTCGATCCGACCATCGTTGATTTCGGCCACTACGCGGGGCGCAAGCTCGAGGAGCTGGCCGAGTCGGATCCGTCGTACCTGTACTGGCTGGCCCGTCATCCATCCGGCGCCCGATACCGCGCCGAGATCGCCCGCGTCCTGGGCGCTCGGCTGCAGCCGCAGGATTACTGATTCGGCCAAGGCGCGCCGAACGATCCCGCCCGTGACGGCCTCGTGACCGACGTGCCGCCCGCCGCGACGCGGCCCAGCCGAGGACGGATCGCCCTCGTAGCTGGGGCCGTCGTCCTTGGCCTCGTGGTGCTGTTCGGGGTCTTGTGGAATCTGCTCGACCAAAACCCGCAGCCGGATGCGAGCAGCCCCGGCAGCGCCGCGGGTCTGGAGATCGTGTCTCCGCGCGACGGAGCCGTTGTGCGCACCGCGCGCATTCAGGTCCGGGGGACCGCCCCCGTGGGCGCCGAGATCGTCCTGACCCGCCGCTCCGCGCCGGATGGCCACGCCACTGCGGAGGGCGACGGCGAATGGTTCATGACGGTTGAGCTCGAGGGGGGAGTGAACGAACTGGTGTTCACCATCGGCTCCGACCCGGAGACCGAGGTGCGGCTTCGGATCACTTACGAGCCGCCGGCAGAGCCGGAGCCGACGGCAACCCCCGCTCCTGCTACGACCGCCACCGCGAACATGATCGGGGTCCGCGTCCATCACACGGCCACACTGTTGAGTAACGGCCAGGTGCTCGTGGCCGGCGGCGACGGCGGCGGAAGGTCCCTGGCCTCCGCCGAGCTATACGACCCGGGTACCGAGTCCTGGACGGCCACCGGGAACCTGATCGCGAGCCGCTATGGTCACACGGCCACTCTGCTGCCCGATGGCAAGGTGCTGGTGGTGGGCGGCAACGGCCTCGTCGGCGGCAGTGGAGGCCCACTGGCCTCCGCAGAACTCTACGACCCCATCAGCGGGTCCTGGACCGCTACCGGAAACCTGGTCACGCCTCGCTCCGGTCACACGGCCACGCTGCTGCCCGACGGCAGGGTGCTGGTGGCGGGCGGCGCCGGCGGGGCCGACTACCACCCACTCGTGTCCGCCGAGCTATACGACCCCATCAGCGGGTCCTGGACCGCTACCGGAAACCTGGTCACGCCTCGCCAATTCCACACGGCCACGCTCCTGCCCGATGGCAGGGTGCTCGTGGCGGGCGGCACCGGGGCCGACGACCACTCATTGGCGTCCGCCGAGCGGTACGACTCCATCGGCGGGTCCTGGATCGCCACCGGGAACCTGGTCACGCCCCGTAATGCCCACACTGCCACGCTCCTGCCCCACGGCGCGGTGCTCGTGGCGGGCGGCGCCGACGATAACGGGAGCTACGTGTCTTCTGCCGAGCTGTACGATCCGGGCAGCGGGACTTGGACCACCCCGGGGGTTATGGTCGAAGGCCGCGCCAGCCACACGGCCACGCTGCTGCCCGATGGCACGGTGCTCCTGGCGGGAGGCTTCACCGCCGACTTCATAGTGGCCTCGGCCGAGTTGTATGAGCCCAGCAGCGGCACCTGAGCTACCGCTTCAAGCCAGAACTAACCGAGGGGAGAGCCTGTTATGGAACCTCCCAGCAGCGTTTCACAGAGGGCCGGTGGCAGCGAGGCGGGAGTTATCGGCTCATCGAGCGCCATGCCCGCCGAGTCGTGCTCACCAAAGACCTCTGGTACGATCCCGGTCGGCTCAAGGAGCGCGATGCCGTGCAGGCAAGTGGTCATTCTGAGCACGAAAACCGCGGGCGGCTAGCTCAGCTGGTTAGAGCACTTGCTTGACATGCAAGAGGTCACTGGTTCGAGTCCAGTGTCGCCCACCACCCACCAGTTTGACCTCAAATTGACCGCAAGACTGCTTGGCGGTGCCTACCGCCGGCGGAAGCCGGATAGGACCAAAGCGTTGTTGACTGTCAACGCTCCGCGACCGTATAACTGACCAACTCTCGACTTTGGATGAAGGAGTGGACATGGATACCCGGCGTCAGGGTGCCAAGAGGCTGCGTGCGGTCGGCATCGCAGTCAGTCTCGCAATCGGGTTGCTCGCTGCTGGACAGACGGCACTTGCTGGCGGGCCATCGACGGTCGGCCTCGGAACGGCGACCAGCTTCGCGGTCCTTGCCGGAGCCGGGATCACGAACACCGGACCGACCACGATCAACGGTGACGTCGGTACCCACCCGACAACCAGCCAGACCGGCTTCGGCTCGGTCACCATCAACGGGACCAATCACGCAGGTGACGCGGTCACGCAGGGGGCCAAGACCGACCTCATCACCGCATACAACACTGCGGCCGCAGCCGGGCCGACCAGCCCGGTCGTCGCCGACCTCGGGGGCCAGACCCTCGCACCCGGCGTATACAACTCCGCGTCCTCGCTAGGACTGACGGGGGCGCTGACGCTCTCGGGCGGGTCGAGCGATGTCTGGATCTTCCAGGCCGGCTCGACGCTCACCACCGCTTCCGGAAGCAGTGTCGTCTTCATCGGCGGCGCCGGGCCCTGCAATGTCTTTTGGCAGATCGGCAGTTCCGCGACGATCGGTACAGGGTCAGCTTTCGCGGGCACGATCATGGCCCTGGAGTCGATCACCGTGACAACCGGCGCGACGATCGTCGGCCGCGCGCTCGCACGGAATGGCGCCGTGACCCTCGACACGAATGTCATCGGAAGCGCGACGTGCCCGCCACATACCGTGCCAAGTGCGGCACCCTCCGTGCCGAATGCGGCATTCAGCCCGGAGAACGAGGCTGTAACCCCATGGCCTTGGGTCGCGCTCATCGGCGGGGTCGCGCTCGTGCTATTGAGTGTCTTCGTCGCGTTCCGGCGATCGACAGTGAGAAGGGGGCTCTAGACCCGCTCACCCTTGGGCCGGCAGCAGGCATAGTTACCAGGCGAGTAGGGCAGCGGGTCCGCAGGAGGCCTGATCCCATCTAGGCAGGCCGGTAGGCAGGCCGCATACTGACCGGCCCTATGCCCAAACGGCTGGCTGCGATCGCCCTGACGCTGCTGCTGACCGCGTGTTCGCTGCGCGCGGCAGCTCCGCCATCTCCGACGCCCGAGCCATCGCCGACCGCGGTGCCCAGCCCCACCCCATCCGCGAGCCCGTCTCCCACCCCATCCCCGACGCCCGAGCCCACCGAGCCGCCCCCGGTCGTCGTTCGCGGCCAGCTGGCGCGGGTCATGGTGGACGGCGTTCGGGTCCGGAACCAGCCCGGAGCTGTCACCGAGGCGTCGGTCGTGGGTCGCCTGGCCGCTGGGGAGCTGGTCACCGTGGTCGATGGCCCGGCCCAGATCGGTCCAATTCGGTGGTGGCAGGTGCAGGTTGCCGGACTCACCGGTTGGATGTCCGACCGGACTGGTTTGACGGTGAGCCTCCTCGACGCCGCTGAACCGGTTGCCCGTGACTGGAACGTGTGGGCCGCCACCGCGACCAGCGAGCTGCCTGCATCGGTGGCCGATATTCCGGCGCGGGTGTACGTCCCCAATGAGCAGGACTACACGATCTCGGTCATCGACCCGGCCACGATGAGCGTGATCGCCACCCTCCCCGCCGGCGTCCTGCCCGAGCACGTGGGCCCCGACTGGGACCTCACCCGGCTCTACGTCAGCAATTACTTCTCCACTGAGCTGACCGTGCTCGATCCCCGGAGCGGAACCCTGTTGAGCCCGATTACGGCCCCGCTGGCGTACAACCTGTATTTCACTCCGGACGGCTCCAAGGCAGTGGTCATGGCCGAGGAATACAGCCGAATGGACTTTTACGACCGGCGCACCTGGCAGCTGCTCCGCCAGGTACCGATCCCGTTCGCCGGCATCGACCACGCCGATTTTTCGGCCGGGGGCCGATACCTGCTGGCGACGACCGAGTACGCGGGAGTGCTGGTCAAGGTCGACACGGTGACCATGGAAATAGTCGACTCCCTATGGGTGGGCGGCAGTCCGGTCGACGTCAAGCTGTCACCCGACGGCTCGGTGTTCTACGTGGCCA
>JBKJVN010000143.1:0-2747 GCA_046717345.1 Candidatus Limnocylindria bacterium
GGGGAAGTCGGAAGGGTCGCGGCGCGGGAGCCAGCCCCCGAGGCGTGGCCGAAGCCTGCATGCCGGTCATTCCGCGGGAGTCTACGGGCCGCCTTTCGGCAGCGTCAAGGAATTCGACGCTCAGCCGGCGGCCCGGTCGTTGAGGATCTGCCCCGCCGCCAGGCGGCCGGGCGCGCCCATGACGCACCCGCCGGGGTGCGTTCCAGAGCCGCACTGGTAGTAGCCATGGATCGGGGTCCGATACTGCGCCCAGCCCGGCGCCGGTCGGAGGAAGAACATCTGGGGGGCCAGCAGCTCGCCGGCGAAGATGTTTCCCTCGCTCAGCCCGACGGTACGCTCGATGTCGAGCGGTGTCACCACCTCGCGCTGGAGGACCAGCTCCCCGAAGCCCGGAAAGTAGCGTTCGAGGGTGGCCTGCACCGTGTTGCCCAGGTTGTCCCGCTCCGCGTCCCAGTTGCTCTCGCGGAGCTGGTAAGGCGTGTATTGCACGAAGCAGGACATGACGTGCTTGCCCGGCGGAGCCATGTCGGGATCGATGGTCGACTGGATGGCGCAGTCGATGTACGGGTTCTGGCTATACCACCCGTACTTCCCCTCGTCGAAGGCCCGCTCCAGGTAGTCCATGGACGGACCGATGTTCGTGAACCCTCGAAAGATCTCCCCCCGGTCGGCCAGGGCCGGGTAGCGCGGCAGCCCGTCCAGTGCGAAGTTGACCTTCGACGCGACGCCCTGAAATTTCATGCGCCGGACGGTCTCGACCAGGTCGTCGGGCAACTCCCGCGGGTTGACCAGCTCCAGGAACGTGCGTCGGGGGTCGAGCGCGCTGACGACCACGTCGACCGTGAACTCGGTCCCGTCCGCCAGCGCCACACCGCTCACCCGCCCATCGGCGGTCAGGACCCGGTCGACCGGCGACTCGAGCCGGATCTCGGCACCGAACGACTCGGCCGCGCGGGCCAGGACCTGGGTGAAGCCGCCGTTGCCGCCCTTGTGGAACGCCCACGTCCCGAATTCGCCGTCGTGCTCGCCGAGCGAGTGGAAGAGCAGGACCAGGCCCGAGCCCTGGGAGCGAGGTCCGACCTTGGAACCGATGATTCCCGACGACGCCAGCCAGCCCTTGAGGAGATCGGACTCGAAATAGTCGTCCAGGAAGTCCGCCGCACTGCCGGTGAGGAGCCTGATGGCGTTGTGGAGGGTGCGTTTGTCGAGTTGGCGGAAGCGCCCACCGAGGGAGGCGAGGGCCAGCAGCTCATCGGGGTCGTCACTGAACGGGTCGGGCGGGACCATGTCCAGCAGCGGCTTGATGGCCTGGCACACCTGATCCATGTCGTGGCTGTATTGCTCGTAGGCATCGGCATCGTGTGGTGATATGCGGGCGATCTCACGGAGGTTGGCGTCGTGATCCTGGGTGAACCACAGGTATTCCCCGTCCGGGGTCGGCGCGAACCGTGACGACATCAGCAGCGGCAGGAAGCCGTGCTTGGGCAGCTCGAGCTCCTGAACGATCTGGGGCCGGAGCAGCGACAGCGCATAGGAAAAGGTCGTGAACCAGAAGCCGGGGCGCAGCTCCTCGGTGATGGCCGCCCCGCCCACGATGTGCCGCTGTTCGAGGATGAGCGTCTTCAGCCCGCCCCGGGCCAGATACGCCCCGTTGACCAGGCCGTTGTGGCCGCCGCCGATGACGATGGCGTCGTAGTCGGTCATCAGGCCGTCTTTCGCTGCGGATTGAACAGGGGCAGCCGCGCCACGTGGGCCGCGACCTTCTCGTAATGGTGATCCACCGTGAACTCCAGGTGCACCCGAGTCCCGACAGCCGCCAGGTCGGGGCGGACACGGGCCAGGGCGACGTGGCGCTGGAGGACTGGCGAGTACATGAAGCTGGTGGCGTACCCCACCCGTGATCCGTCGCCGTCGTAGATCATCCAGTCCTCGTGGACCGGGGCGTGCTCCTTGGGCGGAATGAGGCCGGCATCGCCGTAGACGCGGTCGTAGTCCTCCCAGTCCACCACCAATCCGCTCATCCGCCAGCGGGACGACTTTTCGCCGATTTCTCGCTCGAGCGCGCGACGGCCGATGAAGGCGCGGTCGTCATCGGTCAGCCCCTTGAACATCCAGGCCCAGCCGAGCTCCAGGGGGGTGGACCGATGGGCGTCGTTGAACGCGAATCGGCTGGAGTCGAAGTCCTTACCCAGCAGCAGCAGCCCGGCTTCGATGCGGAGCATGTACAGGGCGGCCAGCCCGTAGGGGAGGACGCCGTACCCGCCGAAGGCCTCCCACAGGGCGTCCCAGACCGCGAGGGCGTCCGGCGTGGCGACCCAGACCTCGTAGCCCAGATCCCCGGTGTATCCGGTCCGCGACACCGTCACCGGCACGCCCGCGATCTCACCGGTGGTGAGGCCGAAGAACGGCAGGTCGACCGCGGCCGGCACCAGGCGGGACAGGAGCTCGCGCGACCGGGGTCCCTGCACGGCGAGGGCCCCGATGTCTAGGCTCGCGTCCTCCACGACGACCTGCAACCGGCCCACCCGGTCCGCGAAGTACGCGAAGTTCGGCTCGGCCGAGGTCAGCAAGTACTCGTCGGCACCGCGACGCTGGATCACGGCGTCTTCGAAGACAAAGCCGCGGTCGTCAAGCCAGGTGGTGTACTGGGCGTGCTGCGGTGGGCAGGCCCGGATGTCCCGGGCCAGGATGCCGGCCAGGTACCGTTCCGCGTCACGGCCGGCGATCCGGTACTTGTACAACGGCGA
>JBKJVN010000144.1:0-11871 GCA_046717345.1 Candidatus Limnocylindria bacterium
CGGCCGAGGGCATCCTGGTGGGGGAGTCGGGCGGGACCGCGTTGTGGGCTGCGTTGCAGACTGCCCGGGACCTGGACGATCCCGATTCGCTATTCGTGGTGCTGCTGCCCGATTCGGGGCGCAACTACATCGGAAAGCTCTACAACGACGCGTGGCTGCGCGAGGCGGGGATCATCGGTCACCAGGAAGCCGTTTCCGACTACGACTGGCGCGCCACCCACCCCGAGGTCGTCGTCCGCCGCGGTGAGACCCACGGGTACCGATAGCCGCAGGGGGCGCGGCGCAGTACCCTTGAGCGGCACCGAACAGGAGCCATTCCACGCATGACCCGTCTTGCCCAGCCGCCCACCGCTGACCAGGCCAAGGGGCCGGCGTTGGAGCGCGTCAGCCACTGGATCGGCGGCAGGCGCGTGGCCGGCACCTCGGGGCGCAGGGGCCCGGTCTACAACCCGGCCACCGGGGAGCTGGCGCGCGAGGTTGACTTCGCATCGGTCGAGGAAGTTGACGCCGCGGTCAAAGCTGCCATGGCTGCCTTCCCGGCCTGGCGCGCGACCTCCCTGAGCCGCCGGACCGAGATCCTGTTCCGCATCCGCAACCTGGTCGACCAGCACCGGGCCGACATCGCCGCCTTCCTCACCGCCGAGCACGGCAAGGTCCATACCGACGCCATGGGTGAGGTCGCTCGCGGCCTGGAAAACCTGGAGTTCGCGACCGGCGTCCCGCACCTGCTCAAGGGCTCGTTCAGTGAGCAGGTCAGCGGCGGGATCGACGTGTACCAGATCCGCCAGCCGCTGGGCGTGGCGGCCGGCATCACGCCGTTCAACTTCCCGGCCATGGTCCCGATGTGGATGTTCGGCAACGCCATCGCGTGCGGGAACACCTTCGTCCTGAAGCCGTCGGAGAAGGATCCGTCCGCATCGGTGTACCTCGGGGAGCTGCTCAAGGAGGCCGGCGTCCCAGATGGGGTGTTCAACGTCGTGCACGGCGACAAGGTCGCGGTCGACGCGATCCTCGAGCACCCCGGCATCGCGTCGGTGAGCTTCGTGGGCTCCACGCCGGTGGCGCGCCACATCTACGAGACCGGCACCCGCCATGGGAAGCGGGTCCAGGCCCTGGGCGGGGCCAAGAACCACATGGTCGTCCTGCCCGACGCGGATATCGACATGGCCGCCGATGCTGCCGTCTCCGCGGCGTACGGCTCAGCCGGCGAGCGCTGCATGGCCATCAGCGTGGTGGTCGCGGTGGGCGGGGTGGCCGATCCGCTCATCGATGCCATCAAGCTCCGCCTCCCGAAAATCAAGGTCGCGCCCGGTGATGAGCCGGGGGCCGAGATGGGCCCGCTGATCACGCGCGAGCACCGCGACAAGGTGGCCACCTACCTCGACAGCGGGCCGGCCCAGGGGGCCGATCTGGTCGTGGACGGCCGCGAGCATCCGCTGTACCAGGACGGCAAGGGCTTCTTCCTGGGCGTGTCGCTGCTGGACAAGGTCACGCCGGACATGGACTGCTACCGCAACGAGATCTTCGGCCCGGTGATGGAGGTCGTCCGTGCCGACTCATACGCCGATGCGGTGGGCCTGATCAACGACAACCCGTATGCCAATGGCACGGCCATCTTCACCCGGGACGGCGGGGCGGCTCGCCAGTTCCAGTTCGACATCGACGTCGGGATGGTGGGCATCAACGTCCCAATCCCGGTCCCGGTGGCCTATTACTCGTTCGGTGGCTGGAGGAACTCGCTGTTCGGGGACCTGCACATGTACGGTCCCGAGGGCATCCAGTTCTACACCCGCGCCAAGGTGGTCACCGCCCGCTGGCCCGACCCGGGCACCAGCAAGGTCGACCTCGGCTTCCCGCGCACCCGATAGCCCGCCGCTACCCGTGAGCGACCCGGGCAAGCGCCACTTCGAGACGCTTGCGGTGCACGCGGGGTTCGAATCGGATCCCATGACCGGCGCGGTCGTACCGGCCATCCAGCTGGCGGCCACCTTCGAACAGGACGCGGTCGGCAGTCCGCGCTCCGGGTACGAGTACGCCCGCACCGGCAACCCGACCCGCGACGTCCTGGAGCGCGCGGTGGCCGAGCTGGAGGGAGGGGCCCACGGCATCGCCTTCGCGTCCGGCATGGCCGCCACCCAGAACCTGTTGTACCTCCTCGATCCGGGCCAGCGCATCCTGCTCGGCGACGACGTGTACGGCGGCACCTGGCGCCTCGCCCAGAAGGTCTGGGCCCGATACGGGGTCAATGTCGACGTCGTTGACCTCCGGGACCTCGACGCGGTGGCGTTCGCACTGACCGATCAGACCCGGATGGTCTGGCTGGAGAGCCCGACCAACCCTCTGCTGAAGGTGGTGGACATCAGCGCCGTGACCCGACTGGCGGCCACCGCCGGCGCGCTGACCGTGGTCGACAACACCTTCGCCACGCCGTACCTGCAGCGGCCGCTGGAATTCGGCGCCGACGTGGTCCTCCACTCGGCGACCAAGTACCTGGGCGGTCACTCGGACGTGGTGAGCGGCGTGATCGCCACCCGTTCGGCTGAGCTGGCCGAGAAGTTGCGGTATCACCAGAACGCCGCTGGCGCGGTGCCTGGCCCATTCGACTGCTGGCTCGTGCTGCGCGGTCTGCGCACGCTGGCCATTCGGATGGACCGCGCCTGCGCCAACGCGGCCCTCCTGGCCGAGTGGCTGACCGGCCGGCCGGAGGTCAGTGCGGTCCACTATCCCGGCCTGGCCAACCACCCGCAGCGCGAGCTGGTCGAGCGCCAGATGCGCCTCCCCGGGGCCATGCTCTCGTTCCAGTTGGCCGGCGGCGCGGCGGAGGCCAACCGGGTCGCCGGCGCGATGCGCGTCTTCACCCTGGCCGAGTCGCTTGGAGCCGTGGAGTCGCTGGTCGAAGTGCCCGCCGTCATGACCCACGCCTCGGTGGCCGGGTCGCCGCTCGAGGTCCCCGCCGACCTGGTGCGGTTGTCGGTCGGGATCGAGGCGGCCGAGGACCTGGTCGCCGACCTGGAGCAGGCCCTGAACTCAACCTGAACAGCCGATCGGACCGATGAGCACCGATCCCGAGCCGAACCCGGAAGGCCCCACCGAGCTGGTCGAAACCGACTCCGGGGAGCTGGTGGAGCGGCTGTCGGCCGGCACCGCCACGCTGCTCCTGGCGTGGCTGCTCCTCGTGGGTGCGGGCAGCGCCCTGCTGGCGGCCTGGGTGGTGGCGAACGTGGTCCTCGGGGAGCGGCTGGGAGCGGGAGCGTTGGTCAGCGATTTCGGGTTCTACGTCGCCCTGTACGGCGCCACCGGACCCACCGTCCTGTGGCTGTCGGGCCGCGCCCAGGGTCACACGGCGGCATGGTTCGTGTTCACCGCGGCCCGCATCGGTCTGTTCATGGCCGTGCTGACGATCGTGTTCGGGAGCCTGGTGACGTTCGGGCTGGGGGCTGGGTTCGGCGCTGGGACCCTGGTCCTGGGAGCCGCGATCCTGGTGGCCACCCTGGCCATCAGCGTGCTGTGGGGGCTCGCCACCTGGGCCGGGGACCGCTGGATCGCCCAGGCCCGGCTGGGGGGTTAAAGGCGGAGGGGCTTGGTCGAGGCGACGATGGCGGTCGGGTCGTCGCGCCAGGTCTCCGGTTGCACGTCGATGTACAGCTCGATCTCGTTGCCGTCCGGATCGGTGATGTACACGCTATGGGTGACCGTGTGGTCGGCCATCCCGGTGATCGGCACCTCCTCGCGGCGGAGGGTGTCCAGTACCTCGCGCAGCTCGTCATCGGTCTCGCCGACCTTGAGCCCGAAGTGGTACAGGCCCAACCGTCGGCCGGCAGGCACCGGAGCCGCGGATGGCCCGACCTCCAGCAGCAGCAGCTCGTGGTGGGTGCGGCCGGACGAGAAGATGGCCGCCATGTCGCCCATCTCCGCCACCTGCTTCCAGCCCAGCACCTGACCGTAGAAGTGCCGCGACCGCGCCAGGTCGCGGACGTACAGGACGATGTGCCCCAGCTCCTTGACTTCCATGCTCAGACCTCCCAGGCCTTGAGGGTATCGGCCACCTCGACCGGGCCCTCGAAGGTGGTTGCCGCCTGGCTGACGGCCCACATCCCGCCATTCGAGTCGACCGGCAGGTGGGTCAGCACCATGCGTCCCACGCCGGCGCGCTGGGCCACTTCACCTGCCTCGGTCGGGAGGAGATGCCCGCGCCGCTCGGGGGGTGGGGCGTCATCGGCCAGCGTGCGGTTGGCCGCTTCGCAGATGAACAGATCGGCCCGGTCGGCGAGCGTGTCCAGCGTCGGCGTGGGCGCACTGTCGGCCGAATAGGCGATCGCCCGCCCATTCTCCTCCGGGCCGCGTGAGGTGACCCGGAACCCCCAGGTGGGTACGAAGTGGACGGTGGGCGTCGGCTCGAAGCGCAGGTCGCGAATCTCCAGCGCCGCCGCCCCGTCGTGCTCCACGAAGGCGAAGCTGCGGGCGAAGTAGTCGGGCAGGCCGGCTCCACGGGCCACCATCTCCATCTGGCCGGTGGCCCCCGGCGGCAGGTACACCCGCAGCTTGGGGTTGGCCTCGTCCTTCCACGGGAAGGAATAGCGCATGGTCACCAGGTCCAGGAAGTGATCGGTATGCATGTGGCTGATGACCACCGCGTCCAGCTCAGACGGATTGCACAGCCGCAGCAGCTGGGCCACGGAGCCCGGACCGATGTCCACCATGACCCGACTGCGGCCGCCCTGGACCAGGTAGCCGGCGCACGCCTCGCCCGGATTCGGGACGGCGGGCGAGCGCCCAAGGACGGTGAAGCGCACGGTGTCCGGGTGCGCTCAGCGGGACTCGATCGGAACGTAGTCGCGCGCCGGCACGCCGGTGTACACCTGGCGCGGGCGGGCGATTTTAGTCTCGGGGTCCTCGATCATCTCCTTCCACTGGGCGATCCAGCCCGGCAGCCGTCCCATGGCGAACAGCGCGGTGAACATGTTCTTCGGGAAGCCGATGGCGCGGTAGATGAGGCCCGAGTAGAAGTCGACGTTGGGGTACAGGCGGCGCTCGACGAAGTACTCGTCGCTGAGCGCGGTCTCCTCCAGGCGCTTGGCGATATCGAACAGCTCCCCGTCGGCGCCCAGGGCGGCCAGGACCCGGTCGGCAGTGGCCTTGATGAGGTTGGCGCGCGGGTCGAAGTTGCGGTACACCGGGTGGCCGAAGCCGGGCAGCTTGAAGCGGTCCTCGGGGTCCTTGGCCTTGGCCACCCACTTGCCGACGTTGCCGCCGTCGGCCGCAATCCGCTCCAGGGTCTTGATGACCGTCTCGTTGGCTCCACCATGCAGCGGCCCCCACAGGGCGCTCATTCCGGCGCTGATGCAGGCGTACAGGTTCCCTTGGCCGCTGCCCACGTTGCGGACCGTCGCGGTGGACAGGTTCTGCTCGTGGTCGGCATGCATGACCAGCAGCTGCTCCAGGGCGGCGCTGACCACGGAGCTGACCTGATACGGCTCGGCTGGGACGGCGAACATCATGTTCAGGAAGTTCGGGACGTATTCCAGGTCGTTGCGCGGGTACACGTACGGCTGGCCGATGCTCTTCTTGAAGGCCCACGCCGCCAGGGTCGGGACCTTGGCGATCAGGCGCCGGATCGTGAGCTCCACCGCGGTCCGGTCGAACGGGTCGTGGCTGCCCTGGTAGAAGGTGGACAGCCCCACTGTGCCTGAGGCCAGGACGGCCATCGGGTGGGCGTCGTACGGGAACGAGTCGAAGAAGCGCCGCATCTCCTCGTGGATGAGGGTGTGATGGACGATGTCGTCCAGCCAGGCCACCATCTCGGCCTGGGTGGGCAGCTCCCCGTAGATCAGGAGATAGGCCGTTTCGAGGAAGCTGGACCGGGCCGCGATCTGCTCGATCGGGTAGCCCCGGTAGCGGAGGATCCCGGCCTCCCCGTCCAGGAACGTGATGGCGGAGGTCGAGACGGCGGTGTTCTTATAGCCCGGGTCGAACGTGACCAGGCCGGTGTCTGACCGCAACTGACCGATGTCGAGCGCGTCGTCGCCCTCGCGGCCCCGAACGATGGGCAGGTCCGCTGCCTGGTCGCCGACGCTGACCGATGCCTTGTCGGGGCGGGTCAGCGTCTCGCCGCCGGTGCGACCGTCGCCCAGGCCATCGCCCCGGCCGTCGCCGCTCATGCGGCCAGCGCTCCTACCGCGTCGCGCTCCTCTACCAGCTCGTTGAGCGTGATCGCGATTCGCTCCGCCGCCCACTCATCGTGCTGGATGCCCCGCACGATCTCGACCTCGCCCGGCCCGGCGCCCCGCAGCGGATAGCCGAACACGATCCCGGCCGGCACGCCGTAGCCGGTTTCACCGCCCGGAGACGGAACCGCGGCCGAGAAGATCTGCCCGGTCGGGGCGGCCACGTTGCGGACCGTCTCGATGACCGCATTGGCGGCCGAGGCCGCTGACGATGCGCCACGGGCCGCGATGATGGCCGCTCCCCGCTGCTGGACGGTGCTGATGAAGTCGCCCCGCAGCCAGGCGTCGTCGTTGATGACTTCCGCGGCTGCACGCCCGCCGATCGTGGCGTGGAACGAGTCGGGGAACTGCGTGGCGGAGTGGTTGCCCCAGATCACCAGGTCCCGCACCTCGGCCACGCTGGCACCGGCGCGCCGGGCCAGCAGGGCTCGACCCCGCGTCTCGTCCAGCATGGTCATGGCGAACCACCGGTCGCGAGGGATGTCGGGAGCGGCCGTGGACGCGATCAGGCAGTTCGTGTTGCACGGATTGCCCACCACCAGGACCCGGACGTCGTCCGCGGCGTTGGCAGCCAGCGACCGACCCTGGGCACCGAAGATCCCGGCGTTGACGCCCAGCAGGTCCTTGCGCTCCATGCCCGGCCCGCGAGGGACGGCGCCCACCAGCAGGGCCCAATTGGCGCCGCGGAACGCCTCGTCGGGCCGGGCGGTGGTCACCACACCGCCCAGGAGGGGGAATGCGCAGTCCTCAAGCTCCATGGCCACTCCGTCCAGGGACGGGAGGGCCGCCTCCAGCTCCAGCAGGCGCAGCTCGACGCTGGTCTGGGGTCCGAACATCTGGCCCGATGCGATGCGAAACACGAGCGCGTAGCCGATCTGGCCGGCCGCGCCGGTGACCGCCACCGTCACACGCTGGTCGGGCATCGAATCTCCTTGCGAGGCCCGAGTGTATCCCCCTCCGCCCGCCCCCGTTCGGATGGGTCAGCCCCGCGCGATGAAATCGCGGACCGCCACCGCGATCTCGTCCCGGACGCGGCGGAACTCCGCCAATCGAGCCGCCTGGTCGCCGGTTGCGACCGACGGGTCGTCGAACATCCATCGCTCGACACGTCTGGCCCCCGGAATCCAGGGGCATGCCTCGCAGGCCTCCTCGCAGACCGGGATTAGGGCCTCCCATGACTGCCCGACGTACCGCTCCACGGTCTTGCTGGCCTGGTGGCGGATGTCAATCCCGAGCTCGTCCATGACAGCAATTGCCTCGGGTCGAACGGCTGTGGCCTCCATGCCCGCCGAATGCGCGTCGAAGCGGCCTTCTCCCCACGCGCGGAGCATGGCCTCCGCCATCTGGGAGCGTGCCGAGTTGTGCTGGCACAGGAATAGGATTCGGTGGGGCGCCATCAGTTTTTCAGAGCGTACCGCGGTTCAAAGTGCGTTGCTGGGGATAGGCTGTGGACAATTGTCAACGCTCTTTTTCAAAGTCGGGGATAAGCGGATTGCCATCCCGTATGACCCGCCGCTAACGTTGGATGCGTCCCGAAGGGGCAGCCAACGGTGCCGTCGAGTCACATCAACGGCCCGAGGGCGGTCACTTCGGGACATTTCGTTTTTCAGCTGGTTCCCAGGCCAATCGCGTGCTGGCCCGTCGCTTCTGGTCCCTCACATGACTTCGTGACATCGTGCAGCGCGATAGCGCGATATCACGAATGGTTGTGATACGCGGCGAGGCCACCAGCGCGTTCGGCGGTCTGCCGCGGCCCAGGGATCGGGCTCTGCGTCAGGCCCCCGACGAAGGCGGGAAGGTCCCGAATTGCCGGTCGCCCGCGTCGCCCAGGCCGGGCATGATGTAGCCCCGCTCATTCAGCTGGCGGTCAACCGCCCCAACGTGAATCTCGACGTCGGGGTGCGCCTCGTTCAGCGTCGCAATCCCCTCCGGCGCCGCGATCAGCGACACCTGCTTGATGCGGGCCGCGCCCCAGGCCTTGAGGATGTCGACCGTCGCGGCGCTCGAGCCGCCGGTGGCCAGCATCGGATCCAGGATGAGGCAGACCTGGACGGTGGCCGCATCGGGCAGCTTGTTGTAGTACTCGACCGGCTTGAGAGTCCGCTCGTCACGGTATAGGCCGATATGCCAGACCTCGGCCATGGGCATCAGCTCCAGCATGGCCTCCACCATCCCCAGACCCGCACGCAAGACCGGGACCAGGCCGACCTTGGTTTCCAGTCGCGCGCCGGTCATCGGCTCCAGCGGCGTCTCCAGCCGATACGACTCGGTGGTCAGGTCGGCCATGGCCTCGTAGCCCAGCAACCACGACAGCTCGCGGACCAGCTCGCGGAACACCTTGGGTTCGGTGTTCCGCTCCCGCAGGAGCGACAGCTTGTGGGCGACCAGCGGGTGGGAAGAGGGGTGCACGCTGGCGGGGAGGGGCTCGGGCATCGGCCGCGATTCTAGCCCCGCCGTAAGTACGGCCGGGGTTGTGGCCGGCGGACTACCCGACAGCGCGTGAGGCTGATACGCTATTCATCCACACGAATCGCGTGCGTGCGCCTCGCGTGCCCGCCCGCCCGCAGCGAGAGGATGTGCACATGGTCTTTGGGAAACGTGACCCACGGGACGCGCCGCAGGAAGAGTTGATCGGATCGCTGTACTCAGACGCTCCAGGCGAGTCGTCGCCGGGCTCTCCGGCCGACGCACGTCGGGACGCGAGCGAGGGCATCCTCGACTCTCACGCGCGCTTCAACGGCAAGTTCGTCAGCGACCGTGACCTGCGCATCGACGGCGAGGCGCAGGGCGAGATCGAGTGCCAGGGAACCCTGGTCCTCAGTCCCCAAGCCCGAGTGCGCGCCAGCATCAAGGCCCACAACGTCGTCGTAAATGGTGACTACGAGGGCAACGTGGACTCCGGTGGCCGCTTCGAGATCGGCTCGACCGGGCGGGTCAAGGGCGAGATAAAGACCCAGATTCTGGTCATCAAGGAAGGCGCCTTCTTCGAAGGGTCGGTCATCATGACCCGCAAGACGCCGGCCGAGGGTGCTCCGGGTCCCGGCGCGGGGGCAAGCGCCGAGAGTGGGTCCGCATCGGCCAAGTCGGGGAGCGGCGGTGCAGCCTCATCGGCCTCCGCCGGCTCCGCAAAGCTCGCTGAATCAGCTGACGCCGAAGCCCTGTTCTCCAAGGAGATCATTGGCGAACCGGCCCGAGCCGGCGCCGGCAGCGCCCGGCAGCCCACCGGTCCCGGCGACGCCGACCGGTAGCCCCGCACTCACCGTCGAGGTCACTCGCGGAGACCGGGTCGAGTCCCGGCATCGCGGGTCCGTTGCCGTCGTCAACGCGGACGGCGCGCGCGTCGCCCATCTGGGCGACCCGGATGAGCCGACTTTCCTCCGCTCCTCGGCCAAGCCGTTCCAGTTGGCGCCGTTCGTCGCGTCCGGGCGCTTCGACGCCTACAACTTCCCGGATCCGGTCCAGACCCTGGCCGTGATGGCCGCCAGCCACGCCGGCGAGGACCGCCACGTGCGCCTTGTCCAGGGCGCGCTACGCGCGGGCGGGCTGACCCGATCCGCCCTCCAGTGTGGAACGCACACCCCGTACGACACGGAGACTGCCCAGCGCCTGGCCCGTGACGCCGAGCCGCCGAACGAGCTGCGCCACAACTGCTCCGGAAAGCACGCCGCCATGGCCCTGCATGCCAAGGCCGCGGGCTGGGACGTCGATACCTACTGGCAACCCGGTCACCCGATCCAGCAGCTGGCCTTGGAGACGGTGGCCGCGGTGTCCGGCGTCCCGGCCCGCCGGATCGGGACCGCGACCGACGGCTGCGGCGTGGTCAGCTTCGCGATACCCCTGCACGCCATCGCGCGCGCCTACGCGCGCCTGGCTGATCCGACCGGCCTGACCGATGCAACCTTGCGCGATGCGCTGACCCGCATCCGCGACGCAATGCTGGCCCATCCCGACCTGGTGTCCGGGGAGCGCCGGCAATTCGACACCGATCTCATGCGGGCCGCGCCCGGGCGGCTGGTGGCCAAGGGCGGTGCCGAGGGGCTGCGCTGCGTGGGCGTGCTGCCAGGTGGGATGGGCGCCGATGCCCCCGCGGCCGGCGTGGCGGTAAAGGTCGAGGACGGCGACGCGGCCCGGCGGGCGGGCGCTGTCGCAACCTGCGAGACGCTGCGCCAGATCGGCTTCCTGGGGGAGGTGGAGCTGTCGCAGCTGACCGCCTATGCCGCTCCGCCGATCCGCGACCTGCCCCGTGGCGAGGTCGTCGGGGAGGTGCGGGCCGCCTTCACCCTGGCCCGCTGACGCCCCGGGGTGATGAGCGGACGTGACCTCACCGCGCTGGCCGTCGCGCTTCTCATTGGCGCCGCGTGCACCGTGACCGCCGAGCCGGCCCCGTCGCCGATTGGCGCACGCTATGTCGCGCTTGGGGACTCGTACACCATCGGCACCGCAGTCTCCTCGACCGACAGCTGGCCCAGCCAGTTGGTGGCCCGCCTGGACGGCCGCCTCGAGCTGGCCGCCAACCTGGGGGTCAACGGGTACAGCACCGATGACCTGATCGCCGCCGAGCTGCCAGCCCTCGATGACCTCCATCCGGAGTTGGTCACCGTCCAGATCGGCGTCAACGACGTGGTGCGCGGCGTTCCACAAGCGACGTACGCAGCAAATGTCGACCTCATCCTGGATGCGCTGCTCGAGCGGCTGCCGCCCACGCGCATCCTGGCCGTGGCGACGCCGGACTACACCCTGACGCCGGCGGGCTCTTCGTTCGGCAACCCGGCCCAGCAGAGCGCGGCGATCGCCCGCTTCAACGACGTGCTCCGCTCGGCGGCCGAAGCGCGGGGTATCGCCTTCGTGGCGGACATCTACGAGATCTCGCGCCGCGTCGCCTCGAATCCCTCGCTCGTGGCCGGCGACGGACTCCACCCCAGCGGGGCCCAGTACGCCCTGTGGGTCGATGCCATCCAGCCCGTCGTCCAGGAGTTGCTGGCCGGGTCGTGAGTTGCAGGGCGGTCGCTGCGAACCGCGGCGCTGGCTCTTGGCTCGCGCCTACCTCCTGTCACAACCTTTCGTGACATCGTGCAGCGCGATAGCGCGATAGCACGAATGCCTGTGATGCGACGCTCAACCGTGATGGGCGCCTCCGCCGCTGGACCCTGGCAGTGCCTCCGTATGTCTATTGCGGCGGGCCGGGCGGTACCATCGCGGAGCCCATGAGCGCCCAACGCAGCACCAGCCCCGACGAGCGACCGATCCGCGTCCGGATGGCGCCCAGCCCCACCGGGCCGCTGCACATCGGCACCGCGCGGACCAGCCTGTACAACTACCTGTTCGCGCGCGCGACCGGCGGGACCTACGTGCTCCGCATCGAGGACACGGACCAGTCCCGCAGCACCCCCGAGTTCGAGCACGACATCCTCGACAACCTCCACTGGCTGGGGATCACCTGGGACGAGGGTCCGCAGGCGGCAGGCGGCGAGGACATCGGTGCATTCGGACCCTACCGTCAGAGCCTGCGCATGGACCGATACGCCCGCGAGGCGGATCGGCTGCTCCAGAGCGGGGCCGCCTACCATTGCTGGTGCACCCCCGAGGAGCTGGACGCCGTCCGGCGTGAGCAGGAGGCCCAACGGGAACCCCCCCGCTACAACGGGCG
>JBKJVN010000145.1:0-6645 GCA_046717345.1 Candidatus Limnocylindria bacterium
CCGGCGCTTGGACCCTTATCGGGACCCTTATGTGTCCTGTTTCATGCGTCTCATGCGTCTCACGGAGGTGCTGGGTGAACTCGGCTGATCAGCATGAGACGGTTCACGTGGAATCCGGTATGCGGTACCACTCTCGCCCTCCAACGCCCGGGATGCGCTCAGAGTTGGCCCCTCGGGTGCGCGCGGGCCTGATGATGACCCCTGATATGACCCCTTATCGGAGCGAACCCGCGCATATTGGATGCTGACGTCGGGGTAGCAGGAGTAGCCACGCCGGTAGGCTGATCTATGGAATGCCGACAGGGGACGCGAACGGTTCCGACACCCCTCAGCCCGCGGGGTCGGCCGCGGGCCTTCCGCCGGGACCAGCCCTTAGGGCGCGCCCCGGGCCGGGTGACGAGGAGCGCGAGGTGATGGACCGGTCGGCTACTCTCGACGTGGCATCGGGAGGGTCCATGGAGCCGACAGAGTGATCTGCTCGAACTGCGGGACGGAGAACGAGGCGGGGCGCAAGTTCTGCAAAGAGTGCGCGGCGTCTCTGGCCGTCGTCTGCTGGAACTGCGGGACGCCCAACAGTCCCGACGCCAAGTTCTGCGGCGAATGCGCTTCGGCCCTGCGTGAGACCGTCGCGGCCAGCGGCGGTGCGGCCCACGCCCCGTCCCCGACCGCACCATCGGGCCCGGCGGCGCCACCGGCCGCGGCACCCGCGCCTGCGGCCGTTGCTGAGCGTCGCCTCGTGACCGTCCTCTTCGCCGACCTCGTCGGCTTCACGCCCTTCGCCGAGGAACGGGACGCCGAGGAGGTGCGCGAGATCCTGTCGCGATACTTCGAGCTGGCGTCCGACGTCATCGCTCGCTACGGCGGCACGGTCGAGAAGTTCATCGGCGACGCAGTCATGGCCGTGTGGGGGGCACCCGTTGCCCACGAGGACGACGCCGAGCGCGCGGTGCGCGCGGGACTGGACCTCGTCGACGCCGTGCGCATCCTCGGCGAGGGCATCACGGCGCGCGCCGGGATCCTGACCGGGGAAGCTGCGGTCACGCTCGGCGCGACGAACCAGGGCTTGGTAGCCGGGGATCTCGTCAACACTGCCTCCCGCCTCCAGTCGGTCGCCCCTGCGGGCGCCGTCCTCGTCGGCGAGGCGACCCAGCGCGCCGCCAGTGCCGCCATCGCCTTCCAGCCCGCCGGAGAGCAGATCCTCAAGGGGAAGACGGCTCCCGTGCCCGGCTGGCTGGCGCTGCGCATCGTCGCCGAGCGGGGCGGGCGCAACCGGGCCGAGACGCTCGAGGCTCCCTTCGTCGGGCGTGACGACGAGCTACGCCTGCTCAAGGATCTCTTCCGCGCCACCGGGCGGGAGCGGCGCATCCGCCTCGTCTCGGTCATGGGCCCGGCCGGCATCGGCAAGACGCGCCTCGGCTGGGAATTCCTCCGCTACGCCGACGGCCTCGTCGAGAACGTCTACTACCACAACGGCCGCTCCCCGGCCTATGGCGAGGGGATCACGTTCTGGGCCCTCGGCGAGATGATCCGCGGGCACTGCGGCCTGCTCGAGACGGACGACGAAGCGACGACCAGGGCGAAGGTCGCCGACACGGTTGCGCGATGGGTCACCGACGAAGCCGAGCGGCGCTGGATCGAGCCGGCCCTGCTCACCCTGCTGGGGATCGAGTCCGAAGCGGCCTCGGAGCAGCTCTTCGCCGCGTGGCGGACCTTCTTCGAGCGCATCGCCGTCGACGGCACGGTCGTCCTCGTCTTCGAGGACTTCCACTTCGCCGACACGGGCCTCCTCGACTTCGTCGATCACCTCCTCGACTGGAGCAAGGGCGTCCCGATCTTCGTCGTCACCCTCGCCCGCCCCGACCTGCTCGACAAGCGGCCCGACTGGGGCGCCGGCAAGCGCAACTTCGCCTCGCTCTACCTCGAGCCGCTGCCCGAGCCGGCGATGCGCGAGCTCCTGGCCGGGCTGATCCCGGGCCTGCCGGACCGCGCCGCGAAGGCAATCGTGGAACGCGCCGACGGCATCCCGCTGTACGCCGTCGAGACAGTGCGCATGCTCGTGGCCGAAGGGCAGCTGCGGGAAGAAGGTGGGACGTACGTGCCCGTGGGCGATCTCACCGAGCTGGCCGTGCCCGAGTCGCTCACCGCCCTCATCGCCGCGCGCCTCGACGCACTGGAGCCGGCCGACCGAGCCCTCGTGCACGACGCGGGGGTCCTCGGCCAGTCCTTCACGCCGGCCGCCCTGGCCGCCGTCTCGGGGATCGACGAGCAGGCCCTCGAGCCGCGCCTGCTGGGCCTCGTCAAGCGGGAACTGCTGACCCTCCAGGCTGACCCGCGTTCGCCCGAGCGCGGCCAGTACGCCTTCGTCCAGGCGCTCATCCGCGAGGTCGCCTACAAGACCCTGGCGAAGCGAGACCGCAAGGCGCGCCACCTCGCCGCGGCGCGCTTCTTCGAGTCGCTCGCCACGGACGAGCTCGCCGGCGCGCTGGCCAGCCACTACCTGGCGGCCCACGCGAATGCCGCCGAGGGAGCGGAGGCGGACGCCCTGGCGACCCAGGCCCGCATCGCTTTGCGGGGAGCCGCGGAGCGCGCCGCCAACCTGGGCGCCTTCGACCAGACCGTCTCCTTCCTCGAGCAGGCCCTCACCGTCACGACCGACGCAGCCGAGCAGGCCGACCTCCTCGAGCGCGCGGGCGACGGGGCAACGACCGCCGCTCGCTACGACCGGGCCGAGGCGCTCCTCCGGCGCGCCGTGGAACTCCGACGGGACACGGCTGATCGCGTCGGCGCAGCACGGGCGACCGCGGCCCTCGGCGAGGCGCTCCTCGAGGGCGCCAGGAACGAGGCAGCCCTCGAGGTCCTGGAGACCGCGTCCGCCGAGTTCGCCGATCTCGCTCCCGACCCCGTCGTTGCGCGCATCGACACGAAACTCGCGTGGGCGCTGGTGCAAACCGGCAAGGAAGGCGCACTCGATATCGCGGAACGGGTCCTCGAAACGGCCGAGCGACGAGAACTGATCCCGATCGCCGCCGACGCGCTCATCGTGAAAGGGATGATCCTCGCCACTCGAGGACGGAAGCGGGAGGGGATCGGGCTCATCAAGGTCGCCGAGGACCTCGCTCGCGAGCACGGCCTGCACCAGACCCAGCTTGACGCCCTCGTCGTGGGTGGCTACCACATGGGCGATCTCGACGTGATGGCCGCCTTCGAGAACTACCGAGAGGGCTTGACGCTCTCGCGTCGGCTCGGGCATCGCAACGTAATGCTCCGGTTCATCAACAACATCGGCTACACGGGCTTCCTCGCCGGAGATTGGGACAGCGCCCTCGCCGAATTGGAATCCGCGTTGGCCGAAGACCTCCATTCGGGGCACCGCATCGCGATCCTCGGGAACGCGCTCATCGTCCACGCCGCGCGCGGGGAATCCATCGCTGAGGGGATCGCCGAGATGGAGCGCCTCGGCGCGGACATCACAGACCCAGGCGTGCGCGTCGCGGTCCTCGATCCCATGGGCAACGCCGCACTCGCCAGCGGCAGGCTGGAGGAGTCGCGGAGCGCATGGCAAGACATCGTGAAGCTGGATCGCTCGCAGGCGCCGGAATTCCTGTACCGGGCAGCGCGCCCGGCACTGTGGGCCCGCGATCTCGCCGCAGCCCGGAACGACCTGGCGGCCCTCGACGCGACCGGTGTCCACGGCCCGGTCGTCGAGACCCGGCGGGCGACGCTGCGCGCGGGCATCGCCGCACTGGAAGGCCGCACCAGCGATGCGCTCGCGCTCTACCGCGAGGCCCTGCGCGGCTGGCGGGATCTGCGCCAGCCCTGGGACGAGGCGCTCACCGTCATCGATATGGCCACGCTCCTGGACCCGTCCGAGCCGGACGTGAGCCGAGCCACCGGATCCGCGCGCGAGTTTCTGGCCCGGGTGGGCGCCAAGCCTTTCGTAGAGCGCCTCGATGCAGCCATGGCGAGGGCCGCTCCGACCGCGCCTGCTTCGACGCCGGCCGAAGGCGCAATCGCACCGGAAAGCGCGGCAGGGTTGGAGGTGGGTCAACCGATGTAGTCAGACTTAGGGCCTGTAGCCGAATTCCTGTAGCCGAATTCGCGGCTCGATCCTGACTTGTGGGTAGTGCATCAGTTTCAGCCGGACCGTTCTTGACACCGCGACGATGCGGATGCAGATTCGGCGCTTCACCCGCCTGACCAACGCCTTCTTAAAGCGGGTCCGTAATCACGCAGCGGCGGTCGCCCTGGATACCTTCTTCTATAACTTCGGTCGGCCCCACCGCAGCCTCGCCAATCCGTATCCCCGGACCCCGGCGATGGCAGCGGGTGTGGCCGATCACATCTGGACCTGCGAGGAGATCGCGGCGTTGCTGGATTAGCCGCTGGTCCCTGTCGCGTGCTGCGTATCGTCATAGGCCCCGTTCTGCACGAACTCACGAGCCGCCGACTCCGGAAAAGGCATCTCCGGATGTACTTCCGCCGCATGACCCATCGCGGCCTGAACTAGCTGCTCGTCACTCTCGGCGTGCAGGTGCTCGCGTTCCGGCATTACACACTCGACTCCCCGCATGGCTTGTCGCTCCCTTCTGCGACTACAGAACCGATAGGCACCCAGCCTACTCCTGCGGCTCAAACGGATGCACTACCCGTGAGCGGACCGGTTTCTGTTTCGTCCGCGCCGACGAGCGGACGGGCCCCTCGATCCGCAGGGATCAGAGTCCCGCAGGCCGCCGAGGCAAGGTCAGAGGCCCGTTCGGCCGCCAGTACGTCCAGGGCCGTCGTAACCGCGGCTCTGAGATCCGGATGTGACCCCTGATCTGACCCCTATTCCCAGCCGTCACCTGCGGTCTGCAGCGGCTCGGAGCGGCATCGCCGCGCTCACGGCACCCTCCAGCGGCCGCTATCACCGAATCCGGTATGCGGTACCACTCCCATACACGATGTGGCGGCGTGAGCGTCGATCCACCACAAGATATTGTGGTTCTCACCCGATCGCACGTGTCGGGAGCCCTTATGGAGCCCTTCTCGCCGGTCGGACGCGAGGACGTCTCCAGCGCCCGAGGCTCTCACCGAAGACGCTCGATGTCGCGCGCTGCGGGACCGCAGTTCCGCGTGAAGCTGTTCGCCGCGGTGCTGGTGGCGGCACTGACGATGGCCTGGCCGATGTGCGGACCAGCGGTCCCGGACCGATGGCTTCGCATGCGCCACAGACGGCTCACTCGGAGCCCGAGCTCAGGGCAGGTCAGGCGCGACCCTCGTCAGCCTGCGTCCAGACGCGTTCGAGGAGCGCGTTCAAGCGCTCGGGCTCCTCGAACTGAGGATTGTGCGACGACTCGGCGAGAACCATGAGTTCGCCCGCCATGCGGCGAGCGATCGCCGTGCCGACCGCCCGGTAGGCTCGCCCCGTGGCTGCACGCCCTGGGGCGACGGTCTCCGGCCAGCCACCGACGACCACGACCTTTGGAAAGGAGGCTTGCGCGAGCGCCCCGAAGTCGACCGGCGCATCCCCCGCCCAGGCCTCGTGTCGCGACGCTTCGGCCGATGCCCAGTCACGATCGGTGAAGCTCGATGTCCACGAGGCTACGCCGGCCGAACCCCTACCGAGCGCCGCCGCCCATTCAGAGGCGAAGTCGGCTGCGGTCAGCTCGGGAGCCCGGTGAACGACTGCTTCGAGCGCGGCAGTCATCGGGGCGACATCGGGGTCATTGGCCGCGACGCCGAACAATGGCGGTTCGATCATGACCAACGATCGGACGAACTCCGGCCGCAGGCCGGCAGCGAGGAGAGACGAAATCGCGCCGGTGGAATGGCCGACCAGGTGCGCGCCGCCGAGCTCCTCGAGGAGCGCCGCGACATCATGCATGTCGGTCGGCCACCCGAGCCGGTCGCTTGGCGGACTCGCGCCGAATCCCCGCCGGTCCAAGAGGATGACCCGATGCCCATCCGCCAGAGCCCGCTGCTGCGCGAAGCTGTCGAGCCCCCAGCTGAACATCCCGTGCACGAACAGCGCCGGCGTGCCGTGGCCGAATGTGTCGAGGTGCAGGTCGGTCATGGGATGCTCGAGCGAGTGCCTTAAGGCTAGGCGTCTTTCGTAGTCAACAATCGAGACGAAGGAAAAGTCACAGGGGGCGGCGCGCTCGTCGCGCTCGTCATCCAATCGTCGGACTCGCCCTAGCCTCTCGCGAACCCGACGCGCCGAATGGAGCCGAGCGTGGTCTGCACTGGCGGCCGGCGACTGCCTACGGTTTGGCCGCAGGTACGATCGGCCGACGTGCAGCGGAGCCCTTACTGGAGCCCTTACTGGAGCCCTTACTGGAGTCCTTATCGGTTCTGCTTCTTGTGTCTCATGCGTCTCGTATTGGTACTCCGTGATCGCGGCTGAGACACATGAGACGGTTCACGCGGAGTCCGGTATCCGGTACCACTCCACCACGGCATCTAGGGGGGTGCATCGCCGCCTCGGGTCTACTCGGCAGCGGGCTCTCGATCCTCGTAGAGAACGTTGACGATCGACCATTGGCCGCCGAGCTTGGCCAGGTGGAGATAGTCGACGAAGGGTTCGGAGACGACCTTCACGCTGGCGATGTTGTCGGCGATGTCGAGCACCGTGACGTCGCAGGTACGCGCGAACTGGCTACGTGGCCC
>JBKJVN010000146.1:0-9781 GCA_046717345.1 Candidatus Limnocylindria bacterium
GGCAGATCGGGCTAGGTGGCGGCAGCGCGGCACGAGCGTACGGTGACGCCGTGCGCACCACGATGGCGTCCCAACCAGACGTCCCCGACGCGCAGGACCTGCAGTCAATTCGACTGTACCTGGCCGAGATGGTCCTGATCGCATCGGTCAGCCCTGGCGAAGAACGGATGACCGACATCCTCAACCACGGCGGCGAGCTCTCCGTTCTGCCGGCGGGCGCCGAGGGCTGGCAGGCGCGAGACTGGATGTCGGTGCCGATCGATGACCTGGAGATGGTCGTCCCACCCCGACACGTGAGCGCGCCCGAAAAGCGCAGCGAGCGGGACCGCCATCCGGTCCGGCTGAGGATCGGCGAGTGGCAATTGGCCGGGACGGCGCACCTCAAGCCGGGCGCAGAGCAGGACGCCCTCCTCCTGTCGATTCACCCATTCCTGCCGCTCACCGACGTCACCATGTGGTCCCCGGACAGCCCGACGCCTGAGATGCTGGAGGTGATCATCGTCAACCTCCGTCACGCGGAGTTCGTCGTCGACTGACCCACCCCGGCCGGGGCTCCGTGCTAGGCTCCCCGCCGATGGCCGAGGACACGCTGGAGTGCGCCAACTGCGGTAACGCCAACCCGGCGTGGGCCCAGATCTGCCGCTCCTGCGGCGCGCCGCTGACCGCCGCCGCGGTGGCTGCGGCGGCTGAGGCAGCAGTCCTGACCCAGGGATCACTGATGGCCATTGGCGCGGCGCTCGGAACGATTGCGCTGGCGGTGGTGATCGGCCTCGTCCTCGGCGGCATCCTGCCCCCGGCGCCCCCGGTGGCGGCGGCCACCCCAACGCCTTCGGCCACCGTGGAGCCGACCGCCGAGCCCACGCCCGATCCCAGCGGCGGCTCTCCCGACCCGTCGGCCAGCGTCGGGCCGATCTTGCCCGGCACGTTGACCTTCGGGTTGGGCCTCAACGTCGACACGCAGCGGGTGACGAACCCGACCGACACGTTTACCCCGGGCACGACCTTCGCACACTCGATCGAGCTCAGCTCGCCGTTCGGCGTGACCCAACTTGGGGAGGAGGTGGCCCGCATCAACGAGGACGGGTCCGAGACGATCGTCATCACGACCGAGAATCAGGTGGACCTGCAGGACCCGAATGCCACCGTCGACGGTTTCACGGTGCCGACCAACGCCCTCCTGGACGCGCTGGGCGCGGGGACCTATGTGATGCGCGTGTACCGAGGCACGGAGCTGTTGGCCCAGGGCACCTTCATCCTGGCCGAGTAGGCGTCGCCTCCACCTCCGCCCAGGCATCCGCATACAGACGGGCTCGAACGGGCAGGTAGCCCGGGTACGCGGTACGGGCCTTGGCGATCACGTCGTGCTCGAGAGTGACCAGGGCCAGCCGATCGGTCGTCTCCACCAACGCGAACCCGCTGGGGTCGACGGCGACCGATGGCCCCCCCAGCAGGATCCCGGCCTCCGGGTACGGTCGGTTGACGGATAGAACGTAGGCGGCCGACGTCAGGGCGTTGGCCCGGAACACGACCTTCCAGCGCTGGTAGGTCTTCTCTTCGCTGGCGCGCGGGACGAGGATGGCCTCGGCCCCAAGCGCGCCGAGCAGGTGCGAGCCCTCGGGCCGATTCGTGTCGGAGCAGATCTGGATCCCGATCGGCATGCCGAAGGCGCCGATGGGTCGCGCCACCGCGCTGCCGGGCTCGTAGTGGCTCGTTTCCCAGAACCCGGGCTCCTCGGGCAGGTGCAGCTTCTCGAAGGTGGACACCAGCTCACCCTGCGCATCGAAGACGAGGGCCCGACTGGTCCGGCGCCCGTCGGCGTCGCGGTGGATGATCCCGCCCACCAGCCCGATCCCGGCTCGCCGCGCCGCGGCCGCCTGGGCCGTCATCCGAGGCCCGCCCATCGGCTCGGCGTCGTCGTCCACGGCCTGGGTGGTGGCCGGCCGCCAGGGATGCAGCGGCAGCTCCGGCAGGAGCGCCACGTCGGCTCCCCGTCGCGCCGCCTCGTCCAGCCGCTCGTCGAGCCGGCCCAGCCCATCGGGTTCCCAGAAGACCTCGCTGACGAGGGCGACCGTCAGCCGCCCGTCCTGGCGCCGCGCCGCAGGTGCGCTCATTGAGGGCAGGGTAGCGGAAGGAGACGCTCCGGTCCCGTAAGCGCCGGATTGGGTGGCGGTAAGGCCTGGTGTGCACGATGAATCAGTGCTGGGCCAACGTGTCGGCCGCGGCGTTCGCTTTCTCCGAATCCGGGCCGGCTGGCGGCAGTCGGACCTTGCTCGCCGGGCGGGAATCTCGCGGGAGCTTGTGTCACGCATCGAGCGGGGCCAGGTCGAAACGGTCACCGTCGGCTCGGTCCGGCGTTTGGCGGAGGCCCTCGGATCGTCGCTGGCGGTCGAAATTCGGTTGCGCGGAGAACACCTCGACCGCTTGGTGGATGCCGGCCATGCGGCACTTCAAGAGGCGGGCGTGCACCGGCTCCGGACCGACGGCTGGCGGGCGGAGGTGGAAGTGAGCTTCAACCACTACGGGGACCGCGGACGGATCGACTTGCTTGGTCTCCATGAGCCGAGCGGGATCCTGCTCGTGGTCGAGGTGAAGACACGGATCGTCGATGTTCAGGACATGCTCGGCCGACTGGACGTGAAGGTCCGGTTGGGAGCGCAGGCCGCCGTGTCCCAGGGCTGGCCGCGTCCCCGCCGGGTGCTGCCGTGCCTGGTCGTCGCCGACACGCGATCCGCTCGGCGAATCGTGGCATCGCATCCCGAGCTGTTCGCCCGATTCAACCTCCGCGGTCGCGCCGCCAGCCGGTGGCTCAGCGATCCTGAGGCGCCAGGCGGCCCGGGAAGCACCGCGGCGGCGGCTGTCACCGGACTCCTGTTGTTCGAGAAACTGCCGGATGCACATGGAGTGACCACGAAGCGTGCCGTCCGCCGACGGAAGGTGACAAGAGCGGATTTGGCGTGAATCTGACAGGAACAGTACGCGGGCCGGCGCCTTCGTGGTTACCTAGCGTGAATCTGCCAGGAACAGGACGCGGGCCGGCGCCTTCGTGGTTACCTGATGTGAATTTGGACGCCCATCTGGTTGTAGCGGGTCACGAACCTCTCATGTAGTTGCCGACCGTGAACATGCGTCGGGTGACGATCTCGCGGGACTGGCCTTCGAGCCGGCGCGCGAGGGCGAGCAGCGCTTCGAACGTCACCGGCTCGGATTGTCCTCGTCCTCGCCCAGATACTCGCGCACCAGGTTCTGGAAGTGGTATACGCCGTTCTCGCGCAGGGCGCTGAACCGGCCGGTGTCGTAGGCGCGCGAGCGCAGTCCGCGCTGAACCTGCTCGCACAGGACGATGTCCTCCTGCTGGATCTGGTCGGAGAAGGCGATCCCCTGCTGCATGGACTCCCAGCCGGGGCCGGTGCCGGGCTCGGCGAAGAACCACTCGAAGATGGTCAAGGTGCGCTCGGGGCCCAGCGGCAGGATGACGTTGGAGGACAGGTTGTCGGGATAGATGTTGAACATCGTGTTCGGGAAGACCCAGTAGTACAGCGCACTGTCCTCGCCCTCGGCGCGCACGAAGCGCCGATCCCGCCCGGGCTCCTCACCCGGCTTCAGCTCGCGAATCGGGGCGTGCTGCTTGGAGTAGTAGCGGAATTCCTCGACCCGGTAGGCGTCGTAATCGAGCTCCTTGAACAGCTGCGGATGCGCGATGGGCAGGTGGTAACCCTCGAGGTAGTTGTCGACGTACACCTTCCAGTTGGACTCGACGACGTACTCGCGGCGCTCCACCAGCCGCATGTGGTCGATGTCGAAGCCGGCTGCTGCGACCTCGGCCGGGATGGCGCCCAGCACTTCGGTCAGCGGCGGCGCGCCCGGGTCCAGGTTGGCGAACACGAACGGACCCCAGCGCTCGACCCGGATCGGGACCAGCCCAAAGTCCTCCTTGCGGAACTCCTCGGTGGCCTCCATCTCCGGGCACGCGCGCAAGGTCCCGTCCAGGCCGTAGGTCCAGCCGTGATAGCGGCATTGGAGGCTCTTGCGGTTGCCCCTGGCCAGCGCCACCTGCCCCGCCCGGTGGCGACACACGTTGTAGAAGCCGCGTAGCTCCCCGTCGAGGCCGTGGGTGATGACGATCGGCTCGTCGGCGATGGTGCCGGGCACGAAGTCCCCCACCCGAGCCAGGTCCTCGCCGCGGGCCACCAGTTGCCAGGTCCGATAGAAGATCCGCTCCTTCTCGCGCTCCAGCAGATCCGGATCCAGGTAGTACCGCGACGGCAGAGTGGCCGCACGGGCCAGCGGTCGAACGAGGAGCGGCGAGGAGGTCACGGGTCGAGGTTACCCGTCGCAGACCGTTCGCCCTGCGCGTCACTCGCGTAGAAGAGCGCGTTCCCGCCATGTGTCTCGACGTCGAGGATGAAGCTTCCGTCCTCCCGGATGACGCCCTCCCCGGTCAATGCCAGCCCGTCCGAGAATGCGCAGTCGTCGAGGGTCACCTCGTATTCGACCTCGTTGCTCTGGTAGGCGATCGTTCCCCCGGCCAGACAGCCGATGGTCAGCGGCTCGACGCCGTCCCAGTACCACCAATCCGACGCGTTATTGATCTCATCATCGACCGCGCTGAGGGCGTCCAGGGCCGAGGCGTAGGCGTCCGCGTCGGCGGCAGGGATCGGGACGTAGGGCTCAATCCCCAGGAAGTCGCACTCGACGGTCCGCTCGGCCGGGAGGGCACCCTCGAGGAGGTACGCCGTGATGAGGTCATCGGGGCAGGGCTCGCCGCGCAGGTAGATGATGTGAGGACCGCCGGGCTGGGTGACCAGGTAGGCGTTGCCCAGGTTCTCGGCCAGGCGCTCGGCGTTCGGGTAGGGGGTGTAGGGATCCCAGGTCGAGCCCAGGATAAAGACCGGGTACGGGGTGTCGCCCAGGTACGCGGGGCGATCGTCGGAATCGGATTGGGCAGGCCAGAAGGCACAGGGCAGGTCGAGGTAGAAACCCGAGCCGAGTCGTTGGTGGGCGAGATCACTGGCTTCAGCCGCCGCAAAATAGGCGGCGGCGCGTTCGTCGGCCGTACCGGTGCCGAATGCGTAGTCGGAGCAGTCAACCGCGAAATACATCGCGTCCGACCAGGACGGGTCTGGCACCGGCGCGAGCGTCTCGGGATCCTGCGCAAGCGCGGCGTACAGCAGGCGGGCCAGCGGCTGGTACTGCCCGTGCGACGCCTGAGCGATCGCCCGCTGCAGGAGCATCCGGTCGTAGCTCGGAGTCAGGACGTAGTCGGCCGCGGTCTCGAGGTCGTTCAGATTGAAGGTCCGCCGCTCCGCGTCGCCCGTGGCGGTCACGAAGTCGAAGGTTATCGGTCCATCTCCCAGTTCCGCCGCAAGCGCGTCATAGGCTTCCAGGGCGTCTCCGCCGGCCACGTCATCGCGGCACGCCGGGTCATCGGTGCACGCGTCGAGAATCAGCGCCAGCACGTCGCCGGCGGTCTCAGTAACCTCGGCGTAGTACTCGATGCCGGGTCGGGTGAGGTCGATCGGTCCGTCGAGGAGGATGGCCTGAACCTGTTCGGGATGGGCCGCGGCGTAGGCCTGGGCGTACTGGGTGCCGTAACTCTCGCCGTACAGGATGAGCTGGTCGACCCCGTGCCATTTCCGGAAGACCTCGAGGTCCTCGACCGCGTAGCGGGTGGCGTAGAAGGGCAGATCGGCCGGGTCGCGTCCCGTCTCGCCGATGCAGTCGCTGACAAAGCGGCGGGTGGCCTCGGTGAAGGCCGCGGCGTCGGCTTGCGTCCCGGTCGGCAAATCGGGCGTGGCGAACCACGCGAGCGAGGCGTCAGGGCATTGGAGTGGTTCGGAGCGACCGACACCCCGCTGGTCGAGGAAGACGATGTCGTACGCGTCGGTAACGCCCGGCGCGAAGTACTCGGTGTACAGGTCGGCGACAGCCACGCCCGAGGACCCGGGACCCCCGGTGATGACCACGATCACGCCCTGTGGTGGGCCTTGGAGAGCCCGCTGGATGGCGAACGTCACCTCCCACGCATCGTTGTCGGGCGCGGTGTGATCACGCGGAACGAGCAGGGTGACGCAGGAGAACGCGCTGTCCGGGCACGGCTTCTCGCTGACGAAGCTCGAATCCGGCTTGATGAGCGCGGTCGCCGCCGCCCAGACCGCTATCCCGAATCCCACCAGCAGTCCATAGGCGAGCAAGGGCCGGCCGGCAACGGCATGCATCGACCCGGATGCTAGCAGTGGGCGTGCGGTCGAACCTTGCCGCCGAAGGCGCCGAAGTGCTACAACGGTCCCAATTGGCAGCGCGGCCAGCGGTCCGCAGCCGTGCGCCCGCCCACGGAGGAGACCACATGAGGCCCCTGCGAACAACCGCTCTGCTTTTAACCGGACTGCTCGTCCTCGTCACTGCTTGCCAGCCCTCGGGCCAGGCTTCGGGCGATCCCGATGACCTTCTGGCCGCCATTCAGGCGGCAGGAGTGATCCGTGTCGCCACCGATCCGGCGTACCCGCCGCAGTCCGAGCTGCTGCCGGATGGCACGTACCAGGGATTCGACATCGATGTGGCTGAGCGGATCGCCGAGGAGCTCGGCGTCACGGTCGAGTACATCACGCCCGACTTCGCCGAGGTCGTGGCCGGGGGTTGGGCAGGACGTTGGGACATCAGCGTGGGGTCGGTCACCGTGACCGCCGAGCGCGAGGGCGTCCTCGATTTCACGGAGGCGTACTACTACACGCCGGCCCAGATAGGCGCCACTACGGCGTCCGGCATCACGACCCTCGACGGGTTGGCCGGCATGACAATCTGCGTCGGCGAGCAGACGACCTACCAGTTCTGGCTGGACGGCACCCTCGAGCTCGTCGGCTCACCGGAGCCGGCCGCAGTGCCCGAAGGGGCCCAGGTCACGACCTTCTCGACCGATACCGAGTGCGCGGACGCGATCGCCTCGGGCCGGACCGATTTCGAGGGATGGCTGACCTCGTCCACGACGCTCGCGAACGCGATTGCGAACGACGCGGAGTTCGTCGCCGTCGGAGATCCGGTCTTCTACGAGGCTCTGGCGGTGGCCACCGACAAGGCAGGACCGGCGCACGCCGGGTTGCAGGCCGAACTGGATCGGATCATCGCCGAGATGCACAGCGACGGCTCGCTGACCGCGCTCAGCGAGCAGTGGTTTGATGGGCTCGATCTGACTACCGTCGAGTAGTCGTACCGGCCACCACCGAGCGAAACGGGGACGCCGCGCAGGCGTCCCCGTTTCCGTGCCTGGCCCAGAGAGGAGACAACCCATGATCGAGGCTGTAGGCGCTCGGTCTTCATTAGTCGACCAGATCGAACGCGCGGACGCCGCCTCGCGGCGCTGGTTTCGCGCCAAGTTCGCGCTCGTCTGGGTGGTCATCATGGCCGCGCTCTTTGCGGCGTTTGCGGCCACCGACAATCTGGACGGCGACTTTGTTGCGGAGTGGGCCCCGTACATCCTGGGCGGCGCCGGCATCACGGTCGTGGTCAGTGTGCTGTCGATCGCGCTGGCCACGGTCCTCGCCCTGGTTGGGGCGTTGGGGCGCATCTCACGCCGATCGATACCCTACGGGATCGCGTCGTTCTACGTCTCGCTGGTGCGAGGGACTCCGCTGCTGGTCCAGATCTACATCATCTTCTTTTCGCTGCCGCAGATCTCTCCGCTGCTGATTCTTCCGGCGATCGCAGGAGGCGTGCTCGCACTCGGCTTCAACTACGGCGCCTACATGACCGAGATCTTCCGGGCAGGCATCCAAGCCGTGCCCCGAGGACAGGTCGAGGCGGCGCAGGCGCTCGGGATGCCAGAGAACCTCATCTTCCGCCGGATCGTTCTGCCGCAGGCGATCCGGATCGTGACACCCGCCATCGGCAATGACTTCATATCGATGATCAAGGACTCGGCGCTGGTCTCGACGATTGGCGTCCAAGAGGTCCTGTGGCGCGCCGAAAACGCCGGTCGCCCCACGCTGCATACCCTTGAGGCGTTCATCGTTGCGGGCCTGGTCTATTGGGGGCTGACCATCGTGTTCAGTTTTGTCCAGGAACGTCTGGAGAAGCGTATGGCGAGGGGTGACCGATGACCGGACCGATGGAAAATTCCTCTCACATCTCGCATCCGGTGACCGGCGACCACCTCGGCCCCCCGATGGTGCGGGCCGAAGGCATCGAGAAGTACTTCGGGCGCAACCACGTTCTGCGCGGGATGGACCTCGAGGTCCGGACCCGTGAGGCGGTGATGCTGATTGGCCGTTCAGGCAGCGGCAAGACCACGTTCCTGCGTTGCGTGAACTTCCTCGAGGAGCCCTCGGCAGGATTCATCGAGATCGACGGCGTCCGGGTCGCGGCCGATCCCCTACATGCTCGAAGCCGAGCCCACCAAGAGCAGATCAGGCAGATTCGGATCCGGTCCGGGATGGTGTTCCAGGAGTTCAACCTCTTTCCCCACATGAGCGTGCTCGCCAACCTGATCGAGGCCCCGACCAGGGTCCTCGGCGTTTCCCGCCAAGAGGCCACTGAGCGGGCGGAGAAGTACTTGGGCAAGGTCGGCCTGGCCGAGAAACGGGACGAGTACCCGGCTCGCCTGTCCGGGGGTCAAAAGCAGCGAGTGGCGATCGCGCGGGCGCTGTGCATGGAACCCAAGGTCCTGCTGTTCGACGAGCCGACCAGCGCGCTCGACCCGGACCTCATAGGCGAGGTGCTGCTCGTAATGGAGGGCCTGGCGCACGAAGGCGCCACCATGATCGTCGTAACCCACGAACTCCATTTCGCCCGCGAGGCAGCCGACCGGGTCGTGGTTGTTGAGGAAGGCCGGATCATCGAGGAGGGGCCGCCGGAGAAGATGCTCGACAACCCCGATGACGACCGGACGCGAGGATTCCTGCGCCGGTTCCTGCCTACTCCGAAGGCGACCGGGACCTGATCCCGTAGACCTGGGCGCGGGGCAGGCGGGCCGCCTCGTCCTCCGCCCGGACGCGACCATTAGCCGGCTGGAATGCGACCGGGACGTCCCGCGGCGTTCCACCCTCGTGCGCGATGAGCCATGCCAGCCCCACCTGGGTAAGCTGCGCCCCCCCGGCCTCCCCCGGCTCAACGAACGGGGCGATCAGGAGCCGACGGCGATGGAGCCGCTCGACGGCGAGCTGCAAGGCCCGGGGGTCCACGCCAAGGTCCGCGGCCAGGGTGTCGAGCGACATCTCCTGGTTCGGCGCGCGCCGCAGGTGGCGGAGGACGGCCGCGGTGAGCTGATCTCCCCGCGGCGCCGCCCGCGTCGGCGCCGACCGCGTCCGTTTGGTCACGGGCCGGATGATATCCCCGGTCGCACCGCGCTCAGCCGCCGCTCCACGCTGAGCGCCGCCGGGACCTCGCGCCGAAGCACGGCCTCCAGGTCCTCGTCCCAACCGGTGGCCTGCGGCAGGCGGACCTGGCGGGTCGCCCCGGCGACCGGCACCGCGAGAACCACCGGCAGTGTGCCGGGGCGGCGGCGGACGATGGTCGTGACCGACTCGATCGCATCCAGCAGGGCCTCGATCGACAGGTCAGGGGCGAAGGAGATCCACAATGAGCCCGCGGCGCCCTCCGCCACCGCCGGGATGGGGAGCGATCCGGCGGCCGGTGGCGCCTCATCGGCGGTGGCGACCGGCGAGCCCGCGCCCCGCGGCCGGGCGACGGGAACCGCTGATGGCTGGGCGCCCAGGCCGCCCCCCCCCCCCCCACCACCCCCCGTACCCATGCCCACCCCCACCCCACCCCCCCCCCCAACCCCCCAGCCCAG
>JBKJVN010000147.1:0-6479 GCA_046717345.1 Candidatus Limnocylindria bacterium
GGCTGGTCGCGCGCGCGGCCACGGGTGGCGGCTGGCTCGACCCCGACACATACCTGGTCGAGGCGACTCCTGCCGCCGCCTGGCTCGCGGCCGGGCTGGCCGCCGCCGCGGCAGAGGCGGTCGTGGCCGGAGACGCGGACGTGGCGTTTGCCGCCGTCAGACCGCCGGGCCACCACGCCCATCGCGACCGGGGCAAGGGGTTCTGCGTGCTCAACAACGTTGCGGTCGCGGCCGCCGCGGTGCAGGCCTCGGGCGCGGCCCGCCGGGTCGCCATTCTCGATTGGGACGTTCACCACGGCGACGGAACGCAGGCCATCGTCGAGGCCGATCCGAACGTCTTCTACGCCTCCACCCACCAGTTCCCGTGGTACCCGGGCACCGGATCGGCGTCGGAACGGACCGAGACTCTGCTGAACGTGCCACTCCCCGCGGGAAGCGGCGACGAGGCCTTCGTGGCAAGTTGGAGCGAGATGATCCTGCCGGCGGTAGAGGCCTTCGCGCCGGCGGCCATCCTCGTGTCGGCCGGGTTCGACGCGCATCTCGACGACCCCCTGGCCGGCCTGATGGTGACCAGCAAAGGATTCCGGGCCGTGGCCCTCGAGGTTGGCAAGCTCGCTCGTCGGATGGGCCTGCGGGGCGTGGCCCTGACCCTTGAGGGCGGCTACGACCAGGACGCTCTGCGGGCCTCTGCCGCGGCCACGATCGAGGGACTGCTGGCCGGCCTGAGGCCCGCGTCACGGCGGGATTCCCGCGAGTGACGGCTATACTCGGAACGGTGTCGTCCAGGCGGACCCCGGTGGCTCCCGCAGATCGCCCGACGCGGCGCTCTCGGCCGCGGCGCCCGACGAGCGCGCCCGCGGCCCCGGCCCGGGCCGACCGCCCGGCTCCCACGCCCGCCGAACAGCTCGCCGTGGAGATCGTGACCTTCGGCTTCAAGTTCGGGCTTCCGCACAAGGCGGACCTCGTGTTCGATGTTCGATTCCTGACCAACCCGTTCTGGGTGCCCGACCTGCAGCCACTGTCCGGGCTGTCGGCGCCGGTCCGGCGATTCGTCCTCGAGCAGCCGCAGGCTGAACGCTTCCTCGACCTCGTCGTTCAGTTGCTTGAGCTGACCGTGCCCGCCTATCGGGCGGCCGGCCGTGAGCGGCTGACCGTGGCGCTGGGCTGCACCGGGGGCTATCACCGGTCCATCGCGCTGGCCGAGGAGCTGGCCGGCCGGCTGGGCGAGCTGGAGGGCGCATCGGTATCGGTCATGCATCGGGAGCTGCGCCGATGAGGACACCCCGCCTGCCCCGATGGCTGTACCCGGGGATGCACATCAAGCGCTGGATGGGGGCGGTCCTGCTGGGCCTCACCATACTGGCCCTCGGCGCGGCCATCCTCCTGATCGAGGCCTACCGGCAGTTCATCATCGAGTTTCCCGGCCTCGCGACGTTGACCGGGGCCGAGCTCGAGCGGCCGATCCGCGCCGCCATCGCGCTGGCGGTGGGCGTGGGGCTCACCGGCTTCGGGCTGTGGAAGCTCATGCGCAGCGTGGTGTCTCCTTTCGTTGCCCGAGGCGACTCGGTGATGGAGGTGCTGTACACGAAGCGCTACCTGGCCCGCGGCCCGCGGATCGTGGCGCTCGGCGGTGGAACCGGCCTGTCGACCCTGCTCCGCGGGCTCAAGGCCTACTCGGCCAACATCACCGCCGTGGTGGGGGTGGCCGACGACGGTGGCAGCAGCGGCCGGCTGCGGCAGCAGCTGGGGATCGTACCGCCCGGCGACATCCGGAACTGCATTGCCGCCCTGGCCGATGCCGAGCCGCTGATGACCCAGCTGATGCAGTACCGGTTTCCCCCCGGGTCGGGCCTCGACGACCACGCCTTCGGGAACCTGTTCATCGCCGCCATGACCGCCGTGACCGGCGATTTCGACGAGGCCGTCCGCGAGTCGAACCGGGTGCTGGCCGTGCGCGGTCAGGTCCTGCCCGCCACCAGCGTCCCGCTCAACCTGACCGCGCGCCTGGCGTCCGGCCGGTTCATCAGCGGGCAGGCTGCCGTCAGCCGGGCAACCGAGCCCATCGCCCGGGTCCAGATCGACCCGCCGGACGTCCGGGCCACCCCGGAAGCGCTCGAGCGCATCCTGGAGGCCGACCTGATCGTCATCGGGCCCGGCAGCCTGTACTCGAGCGTCATGCCAAACCTGCTGATCAGTGACATCCACGACGCGCTGTCCGCGGCCGAGGGGCTCCGGGTGTACGTGTGCAACGTCGCCACCCAGCCCGGCGAGACGAGCGGCTTCACCGCCTCGCAGCACTTGACGACGCTGTTCGACCACGTCGGCGACCAGCTCGTGGACATCGTGCTCTTGAACCGGAACCGATCCGCCCGCCGCCCGGCGGGCTGGCTGGGAGAACCGGTCCAGCTCGACATCCGCCAGCTGGAGGAGCTCCCCGTAGTCGTCGTCGAGGACGACCTCATCGACGACCAGAACGCGCACCACCACGACCCCGACAAGCTCGCGGCGATCCTCCTCCGGCTGCTCCAGGAGGACCGCCCCGCCCGCCAGCGACAGCGCTTCCGGCGACCGATAGCCAACGCCAGCTGACGCCCGATGCGGCTCGCACGAGACGTGAAGGGCGAGCTGGCCCGGATTGAGCCCGCCCGGGCCTGCTGCCGCCGGGCCGAGCTGGAGGGGCTCCGCTTTCAGGACGGCGACGCCATCCGGACCCTGGATCCGTCCACCGCCCGGGTGGCGATGCGGCTGACGGCGGGCCGCGCCATCCCGAGCCGGATGGATCGAGGGTCGAGGACGCGCCACCACCTGGCGGTTGCGGCGCCGCGGCGAGGCGAGGAGTGGCGCTGGGCAGCGGCGGCAGCTTGCGACCGGCGCGCGTTCCTGCGGGGCGTCGTCCTGGGCAGCGCGTCGCTGTCGTTCTCGGCGACCGGTCCGCACGTCGAGTTCGTGTTCCGGGACCGCACTCGGTCTCGCCGCCTGCGCCGACGGCTGACGACCAGCGGGATCCGCGTCGCGGAGTACGAGCGGCGCGGCCGAGCGGTGGTGTACCTGAAGGGACGGGACGAGATCGCGACGCTGCTCCAGCTGACCGGCGCACACGGCGCCCTGCTCGACTTCGAGGTGGAGCAGGTGGGCCGCGACGTCCAGAACCGGCTCAACCGGCTGCTGAACGCGGAGGCGGCCAACGTCAACCGGACGGTGCATGCCGCCGAACGCCAGGTCCGCGCCATCGAGCGGCTGGAGGCGGCGGGGCGGCTGGACCAGCTGACGTCCGGCCTGCGCGCCGTCGCCGACGCGCGACGCACGCATCCCGAGGCCGATCTCGAGGCGCTGGCCGGGGGCCTGCAGCTCGGGCGCTCGGCGGTCCACCATCGTCTGCGCCGCCTGGAGCAGCTGGCGGCGGAGGCTGGAGGCGAGGCGCGACGCCGGCCGGGCCGGCGGAACCGGTGACGGCCCAGGGGCGGCGGCCCCTGGTGGCCGGCAACTGGAAGATGCACCCGTCCGACCGCCAGGCAGCGGTTGCCCTGGCGGAGGCCGTGGCGAAGGCCACGTCCGGGGCCCGGGCCGAGGTCGTGGTCTGCCCGCCGGCCATCTGGCTGCTCGAGGTGGCGGCCGCGTTGCGCGGGACATCGGTCGGGGTCGGCGCCCAGACCATGCATGCCGAGGAGTCCGGCGCGTTCACCGGTGAGATCTCCCCGCTCATGCTGGCCGGCGTGGCCGGCTACGTCATCCTGGGCCACTCCGAGCGCCGTCGCTATGCCGGCGAGACGGACGAGGCCGTGGCGGCCAAGGTGGCCAGCGCGGTGGCCCACCGGCTGGTCCCGATCGCGGCCATCGGCGAAAGCCTGGAGGAGCGAAGCCAGGGCGCGACCGAGCGTGTGATCGAGCGCCAGCTCCGCGCCGCCATCTCTCGACTCGGCCGGCTGGCGGGGAGTGGCCTCGTCCTCGCCTACGAGCCGGTGTGGGCCATCGGCACCGGTGATGCCGCCTCCGCGGCCGATGCCCAGACCGCCGCCGCGCTGATCCGGGAACTTCTCCGCGAGGCCGATCCGGAGGCAGCCGACACCGTCCGCATCCTGTACGGAGGCAGCGTCGCGCCGGGGATGGCCGAGGCGTATTTCTCGCAGCCCGACGTGGACGGGGCCCTGGTTGGCGGCGCATCGCTGGACCCGGCCGGCTTCGCCACCATCGTCCGGGCGGCGGGCTGAGGACCACGCTCGAGTCGTGGAGGCGGCGGTCCGTCCGGTCGTCCTGTGCGTCCTCGACGGGTTCGGCATCGGTGACGACCCCTCCGTCGACGCGGTGGCGGCGACGCCGATGCCGACCTGGCGGCGGCTCCTGGCCGAGTGGCCCCATTGCCAGCTGGCGGCGGCCGGGGAGGCGGTTGGCCTGCCCGCCGGGCAGATGGGGAACAGCGAGGTCGGCCACCTCAACCTGGGGGCCGGCTTCCCCGTCCTCCAGGACCTGCCGCGCATCAACCGGGCCATCGCCGACGGGTCGTTCGACGAGAATCCGGCCCTGGTTGCCGCCTGCCGGCACGCCACTCAGCGCGGGGCGCGGCTCCACCTGCTCGGGCTCATCGGTCCCGGCGGCATCCACGCCTTCGACGATCACCTGGTCGCCATGGCCGAGCTCGCGCATCGGTCCGGGCTGGGTCCCGACCGGGTGCTGCTGCATGCGTTCACCGATGGGCGCGACACGCCGCCACGCTCGGCGGCCGCCCTGCTCCCCGCGCTTCTCCAGCGGCTGGCGGGACGGGCGACGCTCGCCACCGTCTCCGGTCGGTTCTGGGCCATGGACCGCGACGCGCGGTGGGATCGGACAAAACGCGCCTTCGACGCCATCGTCCACGGCAGTGGACTGACGGCCAGCGACGGGCCGACGGCTGTCGCCTCAGCCCATGCCGCTGGGATCGGGGATGAGTTCATCGAACCGACGGTCGTCCTGCCCGGCGCGGACCTGGGCGACGGAGATGCGGTCGTCCACCTGAACTTCCGTGCCGATCGGGCTCGTCAGCTCACCCAGGCACTGGCGCTTCCCAACTTCTCCGCTTTCGAGCGCGAGCCGATGCCGAAAGAGGTGTCGATCACGACCCTGACCCAGTACCAGGCTCCCGATGAGCTCCCGGTGCAGGTGGCGGTCCCGCCGCATGTCGTCGACACCCTGAGCGCCCATCTGTCGCGGCTCGGGCTCCGGCAGCTGCACCTGGCCGAGACGGAGAAGTACGCGCACGTGACCTACTTCTTCAACGGCGGGGTCGAGGATCCGTTCCCGGGTGAGGACCGAATCCTTGTTCCCTCCCGGCGCGACGTGCCGACCTACGACCTCGCGCCAGCTATGAGCGCGGAGGAGATCACCGAGCACCTCGAGGCGGCCGTGGCTAGCGGCGATTACGCGTTCATTGTCATGAACTACGCCAACCCCGACATGGTCGGCCACACCGGTGATTGGGACGCGGCCGTCACGGCGTTGGCTGTCATGGATGCCTGCCTGGCCCGCGTCGCGGCCGCTGTGCTGACCGCCGGCGGGGCGCTGGTCGTCACCGCCGACCACGGCAACGTGGAGCGCATGCGCGACGCGGATGGCCAGCCCCACACGGCGCACACCACGGCCGACGTGCCGCTGATCCTGGTGGGGGAGCCGTGGCGCAACGCCCGGCTTCGTGACGGCACCCTGGCCGACGTGGCGCCCACGATCTGCTGGATGCTCGGCATCCCCGCTCCGCCAACCATGACCGGGCGCAGCCTGCTGGCCGAGGCCGGAGCCGGATGAGCTGCTCTATACTTCGCGGCCCGTGACCGCTCTGGCGCTCGTCCAATCCATCCTGGCCGTGGCCCTCAGCGTCGCCATCCTGCTCCAGCAGCGCGGCGCCGGCGTGGGTGGCGCCTTCGGCGGCGAGGTCACCGCCTATCGGAGCCGACGCGGGATCGAGCGAACCCTGTTCCGCCTGACCATCGTCCTGGCCGGCCTGTGGGTCGTGTTCTCGGTCCTCAGCCTCTACCTCCAGACCCTCTGACCCGGGTCCAGGCCTGCCCGAGGCCCGGTGCTAGAATCGCGCCGCGGTGCCGAGGTGGCGGAATTGGTAGACGCGCTAGGTTCAGGACCTAGTGACCATTACGGTCGTGTGGGTTCAAGTCCCTCCCTCGGTACCAGAAATCCGTGCCCAGGTGGCGGAATTGGTATACGCGTACGTTTGAGGGGCGTATGAGGCAACTCATCCGGGTTCAAGTCCCGGCCTGGGCACCAACCCGCCGAATCGGTTTCGCGTAGGCTGCCGCGTAGGCTGCCGCGCGGGCGGTTAGCTCAGCTGGTTAGAGCACCTCGTTTACACCGAGGGGGTCGGGGGTTCGAGCCCCTCACCGCCCACCATCACCCGCGAGTACCATGCGGTTCATCACACTCACCTGAGGAGACCTGGTCCTGATGGACGCCCTTCCCTGGATCCTGCTGATCGTCGTCGCGGTCGTCGTCATCGGCGG
>JBKJVN010000148.1:0-3787 GCA_046717345.1 Candidatus Limnocylindria bacterium
GGGTGGAACCGGAGCACGTCCTGGCGTTGGAAGACTCGTCGGCGGGGGTGGCGGCGGCCAAGGCGGCCGGGCTGGCCTGCATCGCGGTGCCGCAGTTTGCCGAGACCGACGTCGCCGCCGCGGATCGGGTCATCGACTCGCTCGAGGAGCTGATCCCCGAGTTCTGACCCGTTGCACGGGCGTGGGGTCAGGTTGCGTCACCAGGTCGGGCTCGTCACCAGTCGTGCGCTTGGATCGGCGTATCACAGCCGTTCGTGACATCGTGTAGCGCGATAGCACGAAGTCTTGTGAGGCGGTTGGCGGCCTGGCCTTGGCTGCCCAGGCTGCGCGACACCGCCCGATCCACGGCCTGGCCGGCGCCGCGCTAGGCTTGCGCCATGTGCAGATCCATTCACGTCCTTCGCGACGGGGCCGAGGTCGCCCCGGACGACGACATCACCGCCGCCGCGCTCCAGTACGTGCGCAAGGTGAGTGGCTATCGACGCCCGTCGTCGGCCAACGAAGCGGCCTTCGACGAAGCGGTGGCGGAAGTGGCGCTCGCCTCTCGCCGACTCCTCGATGCGGTGGCCTCAACCCATCCCGCCCACCGCCACTGACCTCAGCTCCGGCGGCGGGCCAGTCGGAACGCGACAAGGGTCAGGGTCACCGTCACGATCATGAGCAGGACCGCCATCGCGATCAGCACCGGGAGCCGCTGGGCGAACCGCAGCTGCCCGTACAGGAAGATCGGGAAGGTGGGGTCGCCGCCGGCCAGGAACAGGGCGATAGCCACCTCGTCGAACGAAACGATGAAGCACGTCAACCACGCTGACAGGATGGACGGGCTCATGAGCGGCACGACCACGCGCCGGAGCGTAGTGCGGTAGGTCGCGCCCAGGTCCATCGCCGCGTCCTCGAGGTTCGGGTCGAGGCCGATCATCCGGGCCAGCAGGATCAAGGTCGCGAATGGCACGGCCACCACGGTGTGACCGATGGCGATGGTCGCCAGAGAGCGCTGGATGTCCACGAAGATGAACAGCAGGAACAGCGACACGCCCAGGACGATGAAGGGCACGATCAGCGGCAGGCCCGCCAGGCCCAACAGTCCGCCCCGGCCGCGGAAGCGGAAGCGGATGACGGCCACGCTGACCGCGAAGCCGATCAGAGTCGCCAGGGTGGCCGCAACCGCGCCGACTACCAACGAATTACGGGCCGCTTCGATCAGCGACGCGTCCTCGAAGACCTCCCTGTACCAGTCGAGGGTGAGCCCCCGGAGCGGGAAGTTCAGGACGGTGTTCTCGCTGAACGAGAACAGGAACAGCAGCGCGATGGGGAAGTAGAGGAGGACGAGCATCCCTACGTAGGTCGCCCGCAACGGGACCCGGGTGCGGCCCACGCCCACGCTCGTCATGTCGCCACTCTCCGCACGTCAACCACCCGCAGCGCGACGGCGACAAAGACCAGCGTGACCACCAGCATGATCACGGACAGCGCCGATCCCAACGCCCAGTTGGCGGCCCCACCGAAGAAGTCCTGGATCAGGTTGCCGTACATGTACCCCTCGGTCCCGCCCACCAGCGAGGGCGTCACGTACTCGCCCACGGTGGGGATGAAAACCATGAAGAACGCGGCCAGCGCCCCGGGGAGGCTGAGGGGAACGGTGATCCGCCAGAACCGGCTCCAGGGGCCGGCGCCCAGGTCGGCGGCCGCCTCCTGGTGGCCTCGGTCGATGCGTTGCATGGCGGCATAGATGGGGAGTGCCGCGCACGGGATCCAGACGTAGACCAGGGTGATGATGACTGCTGCGCGCGAGTACAGGAGCAGATCCAGCGGGGCGTTGGTCAGCCCCGCGGACTGGAGGAACGAGTTGATTGCCCCTTCCCCGCCCAGCATCAAGCGCCAGGCCATGATCTTCAGCAGGTAGCTCGCGGCGAACGGGATGAGGAGCAGCACCAGGTAGAGCACCGCCCGATCCCGCGCCCGGAAGGCCAGGAAGTAGGCGATCGGGTACGCCAGCAGGGTTGCCGCGCCGGCAACCACCAGCGCCATGAGGATCGATACACCCAGCAGGCGCAGGTAGGACGCGGTCTCCCACACTCGCTGGTACTGGACCAGGGACAGGGCCCACGGATCGTCGAAATCGATTGGCCCAGTCTCAGGCCGGAAGCTGATCGCGATGATCAGGATCAGGGGCAGGACGAAGAACAGCCCCAGCCAGGCGTAGGGCGGGAGGGCGAGGAAGCGAAGCGCCCCTCGCCGCCCCAGCATCGGTCTATCGGTAGGCCGACATGAACGGCCGAACCTATTCGGCCTTGACCCTCGTCCACATGGCGGTCCACGCGTCGCGCTGCTCGGCGGTGACCGGCGGCGTGAAGTTGGTCGTCTCCAGGATGCTCGGGTCGTTCATGCCGAAGGCCTCGATCAGGACCGGGTCCTCGACCGCGGCCATGACCTCCTCGTTGGCACACCCATAGTAGAAGAGCGCGACCGCGTTGCCGCAGGTCAGCTCCGCCAGCTTGAGGTCCAGGAACTGGAGCGCCAGCTCGTAACTGTCGGTATCGGCGTTGATGCCGTACAGACCGACCCACGAGTTGCGGCCCTCCTCCGGGTTGGCGTAGGCCACTGGCACGCCCTCGTACAGGGCGGTCGCGTAGCAGCCCGGCCACGCGTAGGCGACCCAGATGTCACCGCTGATGACCTCGGGGCAGAGGTTGTCGTACTCGGAGTCCCAGTAGTGCAGGTTCAGCGGCTTCTGGGCGATCCAGTCTTCCTCGATCTGGGCCAGCTGCTCATCCGTGATGGCGGTCTCGTCCCAGCCATTGATGTAGGCCGATACGGTCACCGCGGCAGGGCCGTCATCCCACATCGAGATGTGGCCGGCGTACTCCTCGTTGAAGAGGGCGTCCCAGCTGCTGATCCCATCCGGAATCTGCTCGGTGTTGTACAGGATGGAGCTGAAGCCCCAGTCCCATGGGATGAAGTACTGCTTGCCGTCGATCTGGCCCAGGGCCTGCATGTCGGCCGGGACGGCATCCCAGTTGGTCAGCTTGCTGGTGTCGATCTCGCGGACCAGCCCCTCATCGACGTAGAACTGCTGCCAGCCGGTATAGAAGTGGAAGACGTCCGCCTGGCTGCCGGCCTGCATCAGGGACAGGATGTCGGCATCGGTGGTGCCGAACTCGAAGTCAACGGGGACCTCTGGATTCGCGGTCTGGAAGTCGGTCCAGAAGTCCTCCGCCTCGTAGCCGGCCCATTCGAGGACCAGCAGCTCCTGGGGCTCAGCCCCCTGGCAGGCCGCGACGACCAACGTAGTGGTGGCAAGTGTGGCCAGCGCGACGCGCAGGCGGTGGGTACGGGCGAGCACAACCAACCTCCTATTCGGCCAGGGGTTCCCGGTCGTGGCGGTGATGCTACGCCGGGGCCGTTCGGCCGGTCAACGGATTTCCGATGGTTGGCCGAGGCCTGACTGATGCCCGACTCATCCGCGCGCCGATGCCCGCGTATCACACTCTTTCGTGACATCGTGCTACGCGAAAACGCGATAGCCCGAATGCCTGTGATACGGCGGGGCTCGCTCCGAACGACCACCTAATGCGCTGGCCTAATGCTCGAACCGATACCCGAGCAGGCTGGGAATGCGGGCCAGGGCACGAACGACCAAGCCAGGGCGTCGGCCGGCGTCCAGGGCGTCGTCGCGCCGGATGAGCGCCTCGCGAATAAGGCGTGCCCCGATGAAGCGGAACGGCTCGGGCGGCAACATACGCTGCCGGCGGCCGACCAATGCCAGCCGGGCCAACGGGTCGTAGGG
>JBKJVN010000149.1:0-2686 GCA_046717345.1 Candidatus Limnocylindria bacterium
GCCGCGAAGTCGCCCATTCGGAGCCGGACCTCCCCAACCTCGTAGTAACCCCACCCGGCAGGAACGAGGAGGCGAAATCGCTCCAGCTCGACGCATGCCTCGCGAGCCTCCTGCTCGGCCTCCGGCCAGGTTCCGCGCAGGCGCATGATCTCGGCCCGATGGACGCGGCAGATGCCGGGATAGCCGGCGATTCGCTGGCTGCGCAACTGACGATCAGCCTCTTCGGTCCATTCGACGGCGCGCTGCCAGTCGGCGAGGTCGCGACAGGCATCGATCGTGCTGCAGTAGACGTTGGCTGTGGCCCACGGATGGAGCTCCCCTCCCATGGCTGCGACGGTGGACTCGTCGATGAGAGCCATGCCGGCGACGACGTCTCCCTGTTTCAGGAGCGCGCGGCCCTTGAGGTTGAGGCCCAACGCTTCCCCGTCTCGGCTGCCATACAACCGGGCCAGCTCAACGGCCTCGTCCACGGTCTGCAAACCGGCCTCGAGTTGGCCGGCCATGATCAGGCGGTAGGCCTTGAGTCCTGCCTGGAAGCCGTGGACGGCCGATGGTGGTTCCTCCTCGAGGAGCCGCTCGGCCCGACTCATCCAGCCGCCGCCGACCGGCCCCGCGAGCCGCTGGAAGGCGGCCTCCGCCAGCCTGAGCGCCATCGTCGCCGCTTCCAGCCGGTTCCCCGCTTCCAGGTAGGCGGCGTAGGCGCGCTCGAACGCATCGTCGCGCTCGTCCAGATGGCCCGACCACCAGGCCGCCTCAGCCAGCAGCTCGAGGTCGCCGGGAGCGAGTGGCCCAGACTTTTCGGCTTCCTGGAACAGGTCACGCGCCTCGTCCCAGGCACGCCGGACCAGCGCATCCCTGGCCGCTTGCAGGGACGTCTCCGTGGCCTGGCCCATACCCGCTCCTGACATCGCGGTGAACTCTAAGCCTAGATCGTTAATCTACCTAGGGTCGCGGATCAGTCAGGTCGACGAGCTTGACGACGGTCCTCCAGTTGCGAAGCGTGCTGGTCGTTCCCAGCTTCGAGTCAAAGTGCGCGTTCGTCAGCTTGGTCCGCGCAACACCGTTCGGGAGTCGCAGATAGATCTCGCGACCGTGCACCGCGAACTCGTCGGGTGGCGAGCGGTTCGGGTCGAGCGCGGCAACCTTCGAGGGCCTTGGTTTGGCAGCCAGGAACGCGACGTGCAGCATGCTGGTATCGGACTCCCTTGGCAGGTACGGATTGCGCTTGACGACCTCGCGGAGCTCGGCGGCCGAACGCGTGACGACTGGGACCCGGAGGCCGAATTGCGCGGAGATGGCCCTTTCAATGACAACCGGGATCCGACGCGCGAGACTCGGGGTCGCGGCGAAGACCACGTTGCCGCTCTGGACGTAGGTCTCGACGTCGGTGCAGCCCGCATCAGTAAACAGGGCGCTGAGGCCCTTCATCGGAAGGCGATTCGTGCCCCCGACGTTGATGCCGCGCAGCAATGCGATGTGGGCGTAGGGCCGGGCGACCTCGGGTATTTCGTCCTCCTACGGCGGACTACCTCACCACGATGTCGAAGCGCGCGAAGGTGCCGTCCTCCCGGTCAGAGGCGTACCAGATCTCGTAGTTGCCCGGCTCGTTCGGAGCCGTCAGCGTGATCGGACTCCCTTCCGCGGTGTATGCGTAGTCCAGGTACGTCCCATCCGGAGAGCCGGCTGGAACGATGGTGATGTAGTCCTGCGGCCCGTCCGGGCCTGTCCATTCCACCTCGAAGTCGGCTCCCGCCTCTACCTCGTCGGGCGCGTCGAGTGACGCCTCGCCGGACCCGGCGCCTTCACTCGCGCTGGCCTCAGCGCTGCCGGTTGGACTGCCCGATGCTGAGGCCTGGCACCCGGACACCAAGATCAGGATCGCGATTGCGACAGTGCCGACGGCACCGACTCTCCGCCACCAGTTCACCTGAACGACCCTCCTATTCCTTCCAGCTCATGGAAGCGTCGGACGAGAGGCAACGGCAGCCTACATTCCAGGACGCGACTGCACGACGCCGTGGATGTTGCCCTCCGAGTCTTTGAACCAAGCGGCCTTGAAACCATCGGTATCGGTCGCGACGCCCTCGTCCGTCCTCAGCCCGGGCAGGTCGTACTCCTCGAAGTCCACACCCCGGGCTCGGAGGTCCGCCACCGCGGCGTCAAAGTCCTCCACCATCCAGGTGGCGGCCGTGTTCCGGGCGGTCCCAGCGAACATGGTCTCGTAGAGGGCGAACTCCCCTCCGGGTGTCGTGTAGTTCAGCCCGCCGGGGAACTCGGTGCTCGGGTTCAGGCCGAGCTTGTCCGCGTACCAGGCCTTGGCGCGGGCGAGGTCCGCGGCCGGAAGGGTAGCGACAAAACGAGCGTTGAAAGACATGAGGCTGGCCTCCTGGTGGACGATAGCTTTGCGTGGCCAGCCTAACGCAGGCAGGAGACCCACACGACCTGGCGCCAGGTGGATCCTCCGACGGTGACCTCGATGGCCGCGAAGGTGATCGGCCCCACCTCGGTGTTCGACGGCGGCAGGCAGTCCGGCCGGCCCCCGAAATGCGACGTGCCGGTCGCGTCCTCCCAGCGGATGTCGAGGGGGATGCCGTAGGTCCACCCATCGGCCTCGATCCCGATCGTCTGCTCGGTCGATGACGCCATCCCGGTGTGGATGGACACGCCGGCGCGAGCGGAGCCGATG
>JBKJVN010000150.1:0-3511 GCA_046717345.1 Candidatus Limnocylindria bacterium
CCGGCCGCGGCGGCCGCTTCGACCGCCTCCTCGATGTACGAGGCGTTGACCTGGTCGATGACCCCGGTGAGCTCCACGTCGGCGACTGGCGGCTCCTTCGCAGACGCCGCCCCGGCCACGCCCAGCAGGAGCAGGGCAACCAGGCCAGCTCGTCGCAGCGACGCCACGGATCGAGTATAGGCCCGACCCGGCGGGCTGCCATTTCAGCCGACCCGGCGACCCCACAATGCTTCGGCGACCAGCTGGGACCAGGTCTCCAGACGGTCCCATGCTCCTCGCACCTCGCCGATGGATGCCATGCGGCCTGACAGCTTGTCCCGCTCGCGGACGTCGATTCGGCGTCCCCCTGCCTGGACCTCGAAGACGACCCCCAGGTGGACCGCGCCCACCGAGTTGCGATCGTCGTTCAGGAAGCCGATGGGCGCGAATTCGGGCTCCCAGTCCGCGTCGAGCTCCTCGCGCCACTCGCGTCGAAGCCCGGACCCCAGTGGATCGACGCCATCGTCGACCGGGTTCAGGTGGCCGCCGACGCCGATCGTCGCCCGTCGATGGAGGCGGGGATCGGCGCCGGCATCGGTGCGCTCCATCAGGAACACCTGGTCGGCGTCACGGACCACGACGTACGGGATGAGCTGCTTGTGGGATGGGTCCTGCTCAGCGTGAGCGCGTTCGACCCACCGGCCCGCGCTGGCCAGAGCCTGGCGCAGGACGTCCAGGTCGGCGCCCGTCATCGGCTTGAGGCCGAGGAAGTCGCTCCCTCCGGGAACCGCGTCGCGTGCCAGAACCAGCACCCGCTCCTTCACGGGGCCATGATCGTCCGAAAGTGGTGCGCGGGTGCGCCGGGGGGTGGCATTAGGTCTGGTTCTGTAAGGTTGCCTGCAAGCGTCGTCGGTCTACACTCCTCGTCCGCCGTTCGTACTGTGCAGCGACGGTACGAAAGTCAGCCCCATTTCGAGGTTGGCGACCACACTACCGAACTCAGCGCTGCAGGGTCAGACGATCGGCGGGGAGGCGATGTTCGTCCGAGCCGCGCGAGACCATACGTCACATCCAGGGGGGCAGACCCTCGCCGAGTTCGCACTGGTTCTGCCCATCCTGCTGGTCCTGCTGCTCGCCGTTGCCGACTTCGGTCGGGTCTTCGCGGCCAGCATCTCCACCGAGGCGTCGGCGCGGAACGCCGCCGAGATCGGCGCTATCACGCGGCTCCGCGACAAGCCACCGGATCCGGTCATCGATCCCCCTGCCTTTTATTCCTACTACACCGCCCTTCATGAGCAGATCGCCAAAGTGGTGTGCTCGGAGCTGAGTGTGCTGCCCAACACCACCTTCAATGCCGTCAACCGGACCTGCCCGACCATGCCATTGGTGCAGGTGTGCGTCCGAGACGATTTGGATCCGATCTGCGGTGCACCAATCTCTGGCTTCTCGTCCACCGTCCCGGGGCAATGCACGCACATGGCCCCGACGATGCAGAACTACTCGGGGGGCGCGGCCGCCAGCCACGCAGTCGAGGTCCGCGTCTGCTACCGGTTCACCACCCTGTTCAACCTGCGCTTCACGCTGCCCGGCAACGTGGGCCTGGACCTGGGCGAAATTTGGATCCAGCGCGAGCGGGTGTTCGCCCTGGACTGCCCGCCGGGCGACCCATCCGATCCGGTCTCGCCATGCTGAACCACGTTCTGGACCGGCAGGACAGCGCCAGGGGTCAGACGATTGTCGAGCTGGCGCTCGCCGCGCCGCTGTTCTTCATGGTCCTGATCGGCATCATCGTGCTGGGCATCGGCGTGTTCTACCAGCAGGAGCTGACGAACGTCGCCCGCGAAGCGGCCCGCTACGCCGCGATCCACAGCGCCACCGCCCAGTGCCCAACCGTGTCGAACCTGGATCCCGACCCCCCGCCCCAGTCGTACTACCGTTGTGACCCGCCCAATGCCAACTGGCCGCAGATGACCTCCTTCGCGCGGGAGCGTGCGTTCGGCCTGCCGCCCGGCGGCATCCGGTTCTCGGCCTGCTGGTCCGGCTATTGGGTCACCGATGCCTACGGATACTTCACCGACTACGACGCACTGCCGGCGAACGCGGGTGTGCCCAACCCCTTCCGCTACTGCACCATCCCCTCCGACAACGGTGGGACGATATACGACGTGGACCCTCGCACCGATGCCGAGCAGATCCGCTGCACCGACCCCATGCCCACCACCACTGCGGCAAACGACATGGCCAGTAGCGTCTCTGCTTCGTACGGGGGGACAGCCAACGAGGTGACGGTCTTCGCCTGCTTCAACTGGACACCGCCCGGCGCCGGGTTCCTGCTCATCCCCGAGACGGTCACGTTGCGGGCGGTCATCACCGAAACCTTGCAGTACCAGCAATGAAAAGAACGTCTCCACCGTGCACGAGCGACGCGAGGGGGCAGATCCTCGTGATCACCGCTGCCGCACTGGTGGTCCTGCTCGGGATTGCGGCGCTGGTGATCGACCTTGGATTCGGGGTTCTCCTTCGACGCCAGGAGCAGAACGCGGTCGACCCCGGCGCGGTGGCAGCTGCGCGCTTTATCGACGACCTTACCGGCGCGACCATCAACATGCCGATGGCCGAGGCGGCCGCGTGTCACTACGCACGGCAAAACAACTTCTTCGTGGCAGCAACGAGCGACGACCTCACAGGTACGGGCTGCGTCCCGGCGAACGATCCCCATGGCGCGGTGCTTGAAGTGGTGTGGCCGCCGGATGCCCGGGCGGACCAATTCGAGGGCCACGGCGGCATGGTGCAGGTCGTGCTGACCCGACAGCGGGATACGTTCTTCGGGAGCCTATTGGGCATTGGCACGCTCTCGGTGTCCACCGACGCGGTAGCCGCCCGCCAGCGCGGGAACACGAACACCCATTCGCTGGTCGCGCTGAACGAAACCGACTGCGAGACCGCCAGGCTGCATGGCAGCGCCTCGATTCAGATCTTTCCGGTCCCCGGCTACACGGGCCCGGGAGGCTACGTCCAGATCAACTCGGAATGCGATCAGGGCAACGTTGCCGACGACGCCTGCAGCAACCAAGGAGGAGCCCTGCGGCTCGACGGCTCGACGGTGAGGCTGATTTCGCCGAAGGTCAACGTGCATGGCAGCTGTCGCGGGGACGGCAGCCAAATCAGCGGCGTCCTGGACGAGGGGGCATCGCCGATCGATGACCCGCTTGCAACCCTGGTGTTCCCGCCCTGGGATACCAGCGATCCCGGCGCATCGTGTGGAACCGGTGGCCCGCCGCTCCAGGCCACGGGCCAGTTCTCGACGGGTTGCAGCGCCAGCGGTCCCGGCCGCCACTGGGTAGCGTCCGACCCGGCGCTCTGCCCCGGTCTCCCCCCCAATTACGACTGCGTCCACCTCGATCCCGGCGTCTACTACGGCGGGTGGGACATCGGTAACAAGCTCCGTGTAGTCCTGAAACCGGGCATCTACGTGATCGCCGGAGGGGGCATCAAGATCAGCGAAACGGGCTCGGTCGACTCGTTCTTCGCC
>JBKJVN010000151.1:0-5233 GCA_046717345.1 Candidatus Limnocylindria bacterium
GGGGCAAATCCCTCCCTGTAAGGGCATAGTGGCCACCGTATTGGCTCGCGTCGCGGCACCGGACGAGATTGAGTCCGTCTACCGGGAGGACGGTGCTCGACTATGGCGAGCGCTGTACGCCTTCGCCGGTGATGAGGACGTGGCCTCTGACGCGGTCGCCGAGGCTTTCGCCCAGGCGCTCCGCCGGGGCTCGGCGATCCGAGACGTGCGCAGCTGGGTTTGGCGCTCAGCCTTCCGCCTTGCCAAGGGGGACCTCAAAAGCGGGTCCAACCTTCTTCGGGGACCGATGCCGGAAGGCGCCTTTCATGACGCCCACCCGGATGAGCAACTGCTTGGGGCCCTCCAGGAGCTCACGCCACAGCAGCGGGCGGTCATCGTCCTGCACTACTACGTCGACTGCCCGGTGCGCGAGATTGCGCGCCGCACGGGCAGCAATTCGCTTGCCGTCCGCGCTCACCTCAGTCGAGGCCGGAAGCGCTTGCGCGTGTTGCTTGGTGATGACCGATGAATGATCTGCACGCTCGTTTCCGGACGCTCGACAACCTGTCGGCGCCGAACCTTTGGTATGACATCGAGGAGAGAGCTTTGGCCATGCAGCCCACACATCGGCGCCGTCCATGGGTCCTGATTACCGTCACGCTCTTGCTGGCCCTCGTCATCGGCGGAGCGGCACTGGTCGGGTCCGGCATCATCGAGTTGCCCGTTCCTGACGGGGCCTCGCCCATGCCTTCCTCCGCGGCTTCCTCAGCGGCTCCTTCCCCGACTCCCGAGCAGAGGGCGCCAGCGTGGACCGCCACCGGGGACATGATCGAGGCCAGCGGCGAGACGTTCACACTGCTGCTCGATGGCACGGTGCTGGTGACGGGCGGCTACGGCCCCATCCCCGACAGCCCACTGGCCTCTGCGGAGCTGTACGACCCGGGCAGCGGGTCTTGGACCGCCACCGGGAGGATGGTCGGGTTCCACGGCGGTCACACCGCCACGCGGCTGTTCGATGGCAGGGTGCTCGTAGCGGGCGGCGGCAGCGGCAGCGGCCCGCTGACCTCGGCCGAGCTGTACGACCCCAGCAGCGGGTCCTGGAGCACCACCGGGGACATGATCGAGGGCCACGGCGGGCACATCGCCACGCTGCTGCTCGATGGCAGGGTGCTGGTCGCGGGCGGCGGCAGCGGCTCATCGTCCTCCGCCGAGCTGTACGACCCCAACATCGGGTCGTGGAGCGCCACCGGGAACATGATCGAGGTCCGCGCAAACCCGACGATCACGTTGCTGCCGGATGGCAGGGTGCTGGTGACGGGCGGCCAGTTCTTCGGCCTGGGCACGGCGGAGCTTTACGACCCGAGCAGCGGGACCTGGTCCGCCACCGGGAGCATGGCCGAGGGGCGCATCGGCCACACGGCCGCGCTACTGCCCGATGGCAAGGTGCTGGTGGCGGGCGGCTACACCAACGACAGCAGCGGAAACTTCGCGACCATGCTGGCCTCTGCCGAGCTGTACGACCCCAGCAGCGGGACCTGGACCGCCACCGGGAACATGATCGAGGCCCGCACCGATCACACGGCCACCTCGCTGCCGGATGGCACTGTGCTCGTGGCGGGCGGCAGCGATAGCAGCAGCGGCACCTATTTCGCATCGGCCGAGCTGTACGACCTCGGCAGCGGGTCCTGGACCACCACAGCGAGCATGACCGAGGCCCGCAGCGGTCACAGTGCCACGCTGCTGCTCGAGGGCAAGGTGCTGGTAGCGGGCGGCTCCATCAGCCTCGAGGGGCTGGCCTCCGCCGAGCTGTACGACCCGGGGAGCGGGACCTGATGCCGCTTCCAGCTCGAGCTCGGCGCAGCTGGGGCTCGACCCGATCTTCGGCGCCTGGCCTGCCGATCCACCCATGATGGGGCGCATGGCCCTAGCAGGATCACCTCGGTCCGATTCCGGGGGCTGAGACCTGGCTGGGGCATCGCACGTGGTCAGCCCGCGCTGACCAGGAACACCGCGGCGTCCACAAGCAGCACCACGATGGCAGCGGCGGCGGTCAGCCGTGCCCGGATCGGGTTGTGCGGTTCGGCGCGCTGCCGAAGGAGGAGCTGCCGGATGATCACATACACGGCGAACGCCGCCACGAAGATCGTCCCGGGGACGGCGGGCGCATAGTCAAGAACCACCAGCGTGGTCGCGACGGCGATGAGCAGCCCGGCAGCGGATTCCAGGAGCTGGGTCGGAACGCGACGGGCTCCCACGCGGCGGTTCGAGGACCACATGCCCCAGCGGGATCGTGTGCAGCCACCCGCACAGCACCCTGTGAAGAAGCAGCCGAGGCGCCCGATGGCGACCCCGAAAAAGAGGCCCGGCGCTGTGGCGTCAAGGAACAGGCCGATCGGCACATCGATCGCCAGCAGGGCGACGGCTGCCACGAGAGGGGCGGCGAGGAGGAATCCGTCCACGGTCAAGCCCTCGGCGACGGACTGTCGGGGCGCGCCGGGGGGCCGCAAGAGCACGTACAGGAGCTTGGCCCCAAGGAGGCCCGCTAGCCCGGCCCCGACATCCACGATCAGCGTCAGACCGACCGACACGTTCGCGCGCGCCAGCAGCGTGGCCTGCACGGCAACGCCCACGAGGATGCCGACGGTCAGCAGGGCTGGCCAGCTGCCGTGGATGACCGCGGGCATCATGGTCAAGCGGACCAATGGCGACCAGCGCGTCCTTACTGGGTTGAATGGGCCCGTGGAGAGCGCCCATCGCCACCATGACCAGGCCGCACGCGGCAGCGTGTGAGCGCCTAACGGCTTCCCGCCGCCGGCGGTCGCGGCACTCGGGCCGCGGATGAGACTGGCGGTGACGGTCCACTCACCGGGCTCGAGACCGTCTACCCATGTGGTGATCGAGACCTTGCCGCTGCCGGGGACAATGCCATCCACGATCTCATCCTTCACGAAGGCATCCCGTGGCCCAGGCTTGCCGCGGATCCCGACCCGGTGGCCCGTGAAGCGAACCGTCGCCGCGTATGGGTTGCCCTCCCGCTCGGTATCGAACCAGTGGGTGACGGACAGCCCCTCGGGTTCGACAGCGTCCTCCGTGACGTCGCGACTGATGGTTTGGCCGCTCCCGCCGGGAGCCGAGGCGGTGGATACGGGCGGTAGTCGCGCTGACTGTCCCCTCCGCACCCTGCGGGCCGCTCTTCGTCGGGCCAATGGTCGTCACCTGTCGCTACTTGGTCGCCCCCGCACCGCGTCCCATAGCCTCATGTCCGGGCTCGAGGATCGCGGCGTCGCCGCGACTTCGCCCTTCGGTTGGCCGGCACCGCGGGCCGACTATCGCTCCCCGCCGTTGGGCAGTTACTACGGGGCTGTCGTGCTGAGGGTAGGTGATCGGACGAGCACGCGCCACCTCCTTGGCTGTGGGTCGTGGGCGAGCGCGCGGCGTCTCTCGGCGTCACCACAGGGCCAGGCCGAACTCCTCCTCGTAGGTCCGCACCAGTTCCACGCCAAGCAGCTCGCGGATCTCGAATTCGGCCACGAAGACCTCGGTCCCGCGCAGCAGGTGCCCACCAACGCAGGCCCCATGCTCATCGGCGAAGGTGGCGTGGGCGTGGAGGAATGGCTTGCCGTCGCGCAGGCTGACGTTGCCGATGAAGCCCACGATCTCGTGGTGGGTGTCGGAGGACAGCTCGAGATACCTCAAGTCACTCTGGTGGTAGTACGCGAAGGCGGCGCGCTGCACCGCGCCGATGACGCTGACCCAAGCAGCTGACACGTCCCGCTCGGTGCAGATCCGCTCGATCTCGGCGACCAGGTCGCTCCCCTTGTCCAATCGACCGATGAACGTCCGGCCCGGCGAGGCCTCCCAGGTGCGCTCGGTCATCGGTCTATCTCCTACTCGAAGTGCTTCAGGCTGGCCAGGACGGGGCGGTTACCGGCCAGCCGCGCCGGGTACAGCCCGGCCAGGCAGGCGACGCCCAACCCGAGCAGGACGACCGCGATCACGAGCGGCCAGGGGATGACCAGCCCGGCGGCGAAATCCCGGGGAGCCAGGGTGACCAGCAGGCCGGTGACGGCGACCCCGGAGACGGCGGCCACGATGCCGCCCACCGAGCCCATGATCGCGGCCTCGGTGACGACCATGCCCTCGACCTGGCCCACGGTCATGCCGTGGGCCCGGAGCACGGCAATCTCCCGCGTCCGCTCGGACACACCCAGGGTCAGGGTGTTCACGATGCCCAACCCGCCGATGACCACCGCCAGCAACGCCAGTGCGTCGAACAGCCCGAGCAGCCGATCCAATGAGCGCGACAGCTGTTCGGCCAGCACGTTCGCGGTCAGCGCTTCGCCGGCCAGCTCGGCGGCCTTTTCAGCCACCAACACCCCGTAGGCTGCCTCGCCAATCGCGGGCTGGGGAACCATGGCCCAGATGCTCGCCAGCTCGGCGCCGAACGTGGCCCGCGCATCCGCCAGGCTGATGAGAAGCGCCCCCTCGCCCGATCGACCGGGTAGCGAGTAGGCGACCAGACCGGCCACCGTCAGATCGGTAGCGGGGCCACCTGGGATGGCGAGGTGTATCGGATCGCCGGTGCGCAAGCCGGCCTGCGCGGCAAATGACTCGGGGAGGAGGACCGCCCCGCCGGCGCGGAGGGCCTCGAATGCCGCTGCCCGGTCCGCCTCCACCACGATCAGGGCACCGGCGTCCTGCCAGACCGAAGGATCGATGCCGGCGACGCCTGCCTCGCGGTCACCCTCCGGGGTGGTGACCACCACGCCGAACTCGGGGACCGGGCTGGCCGAAAGCGTCCCGGGGGTTGCGGCGATGGTGTCCTGAAGGAAGTCGATGGACGAAGGGATGGTGAGCCGGATGGCGTGTCCGCCGGGGAGGATGGACTGGACCCAGCGCTCCGCCGTCCCACGGGCCGAGGCGGCCGTCGTGCCCAGGGTGACCACCGCCGCAAGGGCTACCGTCAGGGCCGCCACGCTCAGCCCGGTCCGCGCCCGATGCCGGCCAAGGTTGGCGCGTCCCAGCAATCCCTGAGCGCCAAACAGGCGTTCGAACGGCGCCCCGACCAACCGCCCCAGCGGTTCCAGCAAGAACGCGGTCGCGACCGCTCCGCCGATCAACAGCCCAACGGCCAGCAGCGTGGCCAGGAACGGTGGCGCGCCGCGTTCGAGCGGATAGAGGAGGAAACCGGCCGCCACCACGACCAGCTCAGCGGCCACGATCCAGCGCAGCCTGATCCAGAGGCTCCGACCTG
>JBKJVN010000152.1:0-4197 GCA_046717345.1 Candidatus Limnocylindria bacterium
GGCCTGGATGAGGTGCTCGTGCGCTGGACCGCCGCGCGGGTCGCGCGCTACGAGTTCAAGCGCCAGACGCCGCCGGTGGCCAAGGTCAGCCTCCGCACGCCGGGGATCGATCACCTCTACCCGCGCCGGCGCCCCGGTTCGCGACGCCGGGCCTGATCGGGATGGCCGGGCGGCTGCTGGTCGTCGGGACGCCTATCGGCAACCTCGGTGATCTCTCGCCGCGGGCAGCCGACGCTCTGCGCGAGGCCGACCTGGTGGTCGCCGAGGACACCCGTGTCGCGGCCCGGCTGCTGCGCTTCATCGGGGCGCGGCGGCCCACACTTTCATTCACCGAGCACAACGCCGCGGACCGGCTGCCGGTGCTGCTGGGCCGTCTCGCGGCGGGGGAGACCCTGGCCCTGACGACCGACGCGGGCATGCCGGCCGTCTCCGATCCGGGCGCGGCGCTGGTGGCCGCCGCCCGTACGGCGGGCCACGCTGTCGAGGTGGTCCCCGGGCCGTCGGCCGTGACCGCCGCGCTGGCCGCTGCGGGCGTGGCGGGGAGCGGGTTCGTGTTCGGCGGCTTCTTGCCTGCCCGGCCGGTGGCCGCACGCCGGACGGCGCTCGAACGACTGGCCGGTGCGGCGGGCGGCCTGGGATTGCCGTTGATCCTGTTCGAGGCCCCGCACCGAGTGAGCCGTCTGTTGGCCGACCTCGGGGCATTGGCGGTCGCCCATCCCGAGCTGCGGGTTGCGGCCGGCCGGGAGCTGACCAAGCTCCACGAGGAGATGGTCGTCGGCACACCGGTAGAAGTGGCCTCCGTCCTGGCGGCGCCGCGCGGCGAATTCACCCTGGTCATTTCCGGCCTCGAGGTCCCGGCGCCTGACGCCGGCGTGGACCTGGCGGCAATCACGGCTGCCGCGCGCGACGCCGGGCTGTCCCACCGCGCCACCGCCGACCTCCTGCGTGCCGCAGGTGTATCCCGTCGCGAAGCGTATCGGTCAGCCCAGGCGGCCAGTAAGCCACCCGTCAGCCGTCGGTAATGACCTTCGTCATAGGTTCTCCGTGCCGCCCACTCGCCGGGTGAGCCGATAAGCCCTGCCGGGCTGGAGGAGAACTACCCATGAACAAGGTGCTGCTGGTTGGGCGGCTGACCCGCGACCCGGAGCTGCGCACGCTCCCGAGCGGGAAACACGTCGCCAACTTCACCATCGCCACCAACGAGTATCGCGGCACAGGCGCCGAGGAGCGGACCGAATATCACGCCATCGTCGCGTGGGACCGCCTGGCCGAGATTTGCGGCCAGTTCTTGGGCAAGGGCCAGCTGGTCGACCTCGAGGGGCGCCTGCAGACCCGTCAGTGGGACGACGACGCGGGGAAGCGCCATTGGCGCACAGAAGTCGTCGCCAACTCACTCGAGATGCTCTCGGGCCGCGGCAAGAAGGAATACGCGAAGGAAGCCCAGGCTGCCCAGGACGCCGCGACCACCACGAATGGTGCGTCGGAGGAGACCTTGGAGGCCGTCGTCGCGATGTAGGTCGGCTGGGAAATCCGGACGGCAAGGGTCATATAGGGGCGAGTAGCATGCCGGTAGTGAGGTAGCCGCATCCGGGAAGGGAGCGATGTCCTTCAGGGGCCGCGTGGTGGTGTGGGCCCACCAGCACCAACGGGCCGCGGGGGTTGGCCTCGCAGTCTCGATACTCGCCCTTCTCGGCATCGCGGTTCTCATTGGCTGGGCGATCTTCACGGGGTCGCCGCCAACGGGGGACCTTGGCCCGTCGACGACGCCGGAACCATCGTCATCGGTCGAGCCGACGGAGGCTGCGACGCCCACCCCGAGCCTCAGCCCGACCGCGGTGCCGGCCCCCGGCTGGACGCCGGTCGCAATCGCCGGGATCGGTCGGCTGCACGGGATCGCCGAGCACGATGGCCGGCTCGTCGCCGCCGGTAGCAGCGCCGACGGGAGCGTTGGGTCGATGGCCACCAGCGACGATGGCGTGACCTGGACCCCGGTCGACCTGTTGACGCTGGATGTTTCGACCGCATTCTTCTCAGTGGGCGCGGGCGAGTCGGGCTTCATTTCCGTTGTCTCGCGGTACCCCGTGCTGATGGGAATACCCGAGCGGTCCTACCTGTACTCCGATGACGGCCGCACTTGGCACGAGGCAGTTCCTCCCGCGGAATGCTTCGACGGGCCGATCGGGACGTACGAAGAGGGATTTATCGGGCTCGGTGGGCGATGCCGGACAGAGGGGGATTTTGGGCAAAGCGCGCTCTACGCCATCACCTCGCCGGACGGCCGCTCCTGGAGCTCTCAGATCAGCGAGCAGATGCTCGCGGACTCGTGGGCAACCGATGGCCATCGGTTGGTGCTCTTCCAACACGACCCGATGGGCCAGGCGCCCGCAGAGATCTGGATCAGTGACGACGCGGCGCAGAGCTGGCATGTGGCCGGCGCCTTTCCTGCAGGCGTCAGCGTGGGCGGCCCTCTTTACGGGCACGGCCGATACCTCGCGGCGGGCAGCTGGCTGATCCGCGACGGCGATCCGGACTCAGCGGTCTGCGTCTCGACCGACGGCGAGAGTTGGGACTGCGAGGTCATCCCGCCGCTCAACGGCGAGTTGGCTGGCCGTCAGTGGCTGGCGCGCGCAGTCGCAGTCACACCGACGGGTTACGCTTCCCTGGTCGAGTACGTCCTCGATCCTTTCGCCGGAGGCGACGCATCGACCGAGATGGTCGCGGCGAGTTCTCGCGACGGCCTGCACTGGAACTTCGAACTGGTGCCTGAGCTCGCCAACAAGTTTCCGACCAATCTCGTATGGACCAGCCACGGCCTCTTCGCCTGGGGTGGGACCAACCCGAACTTGCGACCCGGGGACGTCTCGGCGCCGTACATCGACGTGTACCGAGCGCCGCTGCCGTGAACCCTTGCGCTCGCGTGTGGGTCGAACTTGACACTGGCGCAAGCGACACTGGCGGACGGAGGTCGTCGCCAACTCGCTGGAGATGCTCTCAGGGCGCGGCAAAAAGGAATACGCCAAGGAGGCCCAGGCCGTTCAGGACGAAGCGACGGGCGCTAATGGCGCCGCCGACGAGCCGGTCGAGGCGGTCGTTGCGATGTAGGACTCGGCATCCCAGACCGCCCATGGACGCCGTTAGAGGCCCTGAGCCGATAATCGAACCGTGCTTGACGTGCCGGTGCCGTTGGTCATCGTGGTCCTGGGCTTCGGTTCACTCATTGCGTACCCCCTCGCGAGTCTTAGGTTCTTCGACGCGTACCTCGAGGACGAGGGCATGTCGGGCAGAGATCGGAGGGGACTCCTGCTTTACAACTACTTGATGCCCTGGGCCACGTGGCGCCAGCCTCCCTTCAACTGGCGCTCACTATTCAATGCGGCGCCGAACCCGCGAACCGAACGACGACGGCGCACGCGGCTGGTCTCAATCCTCGCGATCCCGGCGGTGGTCGGGGCCATGATTCTGCTTGTCGTTCCACAAGGCCCAACGATTCCTCTCCCTCTAGCCGGGACGCTCGTCCTCGCTCTTGTCGTTGTGCCGCTCGCGCTGATCCTTTGGCCTGAAAAAGCCACCGGATAGAGCGCCGATCCCTTGGGTCGAACTTGACACTGGCGCAAGCGACATTGGAAAACAGAAGTCGTCGTGAACTCGCTCGAGATGCTGTCCGGCCGCGGCAAGAAGGAATACGCCAAGGAAGCCCAGGCAGCTGCTGACGAGTCCGCCACTCCGGTCAACGGCGCATCGGATGAGCCGTTGGAGGCAGTCGTCGCGATGTAGCCGCCATCAAGGAGACCGGCGACGCCGGGGGCGTTGGTCATCGCGGCAACGGGTTCGGGCCGGTCGCCGTGACCAGCCGCTGGGGCACCCAGTCCTCGACGTGGTGGAACCCGTCGTCGAACCGGCCACCATAGAGCTCGACCGATGCCCGCAGTGAAAGTCGGTAGAACTTCACGTGAGTGAAGTCCTCGAGCAAGATGTAGACAGGGTCGGGCGTGCTGTTCGGGCCCTGGAATTGCTGTCCCGTCAGGACGGGCTTATGGGCTTCGACGAACGTGTCGAAAGTGTCGCCGACGACGACGCCGAGGTGCTCCAACCCCATCTTGTAGACGCGCTGGTGGACAGGCGGGATGAGCTCGATGAGCGAGACGGGCTGGCCGTCAAGGACCTCGAGCGGCTGCTTGAGGACGATCAAGGAGATCG
>JBKJVN010000153.1:0-95204 GCA_046717345.1 Candidatus Limnocylindria bacterium
TTTCAGCTATAGGAGACGCTCCCCGTGAAGCGATCCAACCGTCTGGTGATCTTGGTCGGCGTCCTGTTGGCGGTGCTCGCCTTCGTCGGCGTCCTGTTCATCCTGAACCAGCAGCCGACCACGACCACCCCCGAGACCATCCAGGCCACGGTGCTGGTCGCGACTCGGGACATCGCCATCGACGAGGAAGTGACCCCCGACATGGTGGAGGCCATCCAGGTCGATCCCGGCGCCGTTGTGGGCCACCCCTTTGCCGACCCATCGCAGCTTACCGGCCGCCCAGCGGTCGTGGACATCCCGGAGGGCACACAAGTCAACCAGGAAGCGGTGGGGCAAGTGCTGGGCGTCACCTGCATCTCCTGCCAGCTCCAGCCCGGCGAGAAGGCCATCGCCTTCCAGGTGGACCGGGTCACGGGCCTCGACTTCCTGATCCTGCCGGGAGACCGGATCGACGTGATCGTCCGCCAGCAGGTCTCGGTCCTGCAGGCCACGGCGGACACCATCAACAACCCGGCCGGGACACAGCGGTTCGAGGTCGTCGCCGGCCTCGAGGGCGCTTCGACCGTCAAGACGGTCCTCCAGAACAAGCGAGTGCTGTACGTCAGCCAGGCGCGGGAGGTCCTTGGCGCCGAGCCCACGCCGCCGCCCGAAGGTGGCGAGGCCCCGCCGGCAGCAGAGATCAGCAGCGTGATCATCGTCTTCGCCGGGACCGACCAGGACGCCGAGCTCATCAAGTTCGCGCAGAACGACGTCGAGACCGTTGGGCCGCTGACCGCGGTGCTGCGGTCGCGCGATGACGATGTGGCTGAAGCCACCACGGGTCTCACCCTCCAGCTCCTGATCGAGCTGTACGGCGTGCCGATACCCAACATCGTGCTGCTTCCCCTTGAATAGCCGACCTGCGAAGGCACCGGGTTTGAAAGGGCATCGGGCGTGATCAAGGTCCTGATCGTCGACGACATCGCGGAAACCCGCGACCACCTCACCAAGCTGCTCGCCATGGAGCAGACGGTCGAGGTGGCCGGGTCCGCGAGCTCCGGTGAGGAGGCCATCCAGATGGCGATGGACCTCCGACCCGACGTCGTCGTCATGGACATCAACATGCCCGGCATGGACGGCATCGCCGCCGCCGAGCTGATCTCCCAGCGCCTGCCCCAGGTCGCGATCATCATGATGAGCGTCCACGGCGAGGCGGAGCAGATGCGACGCTCGCTCCAGGCGGGCGCCCGCGAGTTCCTCGTCAAGCCGTTCTCGAGCGACGAGTTCAGCGAGACCATCAAGCGCGTCTACGATCGCGAAGAGGCCCGGCGTCACCAGATCCAGGCGTCCATGCCGGCCGGCCCGGTTGTCGCCGAGGCGGACCCCGATATCGAGCACCAGGTCATCGCCATCTTCTCGCCCAAGGGCGGTTCGGGACGTACCACCATCGCCACCAACCTGGCAATCGCGATCAAGCAGCAGACCGGCGCACGGGTCGCCCTGCTGGATGCCAATCTCCAGTTCGGCGACGTGGGCGTGCTGCTCAATTTGAACCCAAAGACGAAATCCATCGTGGACGCGGCCGACGGTGGAGAACTGGATCGAGACCTCGTCGAATCGGTCCTCATCGATCATTCGTCCGGTATCCGGGCCCTCTTGGCGCCTCCAACACCCGAAGGGGCTGACCTCATCACGCCCGCGTCGCTGCTGACCGTGGTCGGGCATCTGCGGGCAATGCACGCCTATACCGTGGTCGACCTGCCGGCTGGACTCAACGACCACTCGCTCGCGATCATGGAAATCGCGGACCAGATCGTGATCATGGCCGCCCTCGAGATCACGGCCATCAAGAACCTGCGCCTGTTCCTGGAGGTCGCCGACCAGCTCGGCTACGAGCGATCCAAGCTTCGGATCGTGATGAACCGCTCGGACACCACGCAGGGCATCCGCCTCGGTGACGTCGAGGGTTCCATCCGGCGCTCGATCGACGGCACCATCGTGTCCGACGGACGGCTCGCCGTCCTGGCCGTCAACCGAGGTGTGCCATTCATCGTTTCCAACCCGGAAAGCCCGCTGTCGCGGGATGTGAATCGCCTTGCCCAGACCCTCATCGGTGACACCATTGCCACCGCGGAGGAAAAACCCAACCGGCGTGGTATCTTCGCGCGCCGCTGACCAGAAGGAAGCTGCCATGTCTCTCCTGAAGCGCATCGAGCGAGCCCAGCCGGGGCAAGAAACCGACTTCAAGCCCGTGCCGGCCGGCATGCCGAAGCCCGCGCCATCCGGCGAAGGACCGGCGGCGCCGTCCGGGCAGGGACCGACCCGCCCGTTCGCGGGCGGCGCCCCCACGCGCGAGTCCTTCCGTGAAGCGAAGTACCGGGTCCAGAACCGGCTCATCAACGAGCTCGACCCCAAGATGGACCTCAGCAACCAGGTCGACGTCAAGCGCCAGATCGAAGACCTGTTCGGCAAGGTTGCCGATGAGGAAGGTCTGGCCCTGACCCGCGCCGAGCGGGTCCGCATGCTCGAGCAGATCACCGACGAGATCCTGGGCCTCGGTCCGCTGGAGCCCCTGCTCCGCGACGCGACCATCACCGAGGTGATGGTCAACGGGCCCCAGCAGGTCTACATCGAGCGCGAAGGGAAGCTGGAGCTGACCGGCGTCACGTTCCAGAACGATGAGCACGTGATGAAGATCATCCAGCGCATCATCGCCCCCATCGGCCGCCGGGTCGACGAGTCGAGCCCGATGGTCGACGCCCGCCTGGTGGACGGCTCCCGCGTGAACGCCATCATTCCGCCGCTGTCCCTGGTGGGCCCGGTGGTGACCATTCGGAAGTTCGCCGCCAGCCCGTTCACGGTCGAGGACCTCATCCGGTTCGGCACCGCCACCTCGGAGATGTTCGAGTTTCTCGAGGCGTGCGTGAAGGCTCGCCTGAACTGCTTCGTCTCGGGCGGCACCGGCTCCGGGAAGACGACCACGCTCAACGTGCTGAGCTCGTTCATCCCCGACGATGAGCGGATCGTGACCATCGAGGACGCGGCCGAGCTCCAGCTCCGCCAGGAGCACGTCGTGACTCTGGAGGCGCGGCCGTCGAACATCGAGGGCAAGGGAGCCGTTCCCATCCGCGAGCTTGTCCGCAACGCTCTCCGCATGCGACCCGACCGGATCGTGGTCGGCGAGGTGCGATCGGGCGAGGCGTTGGACATGCTCCAGGCCATGAACACCGGCCACGATGGCTCGATGTCCACCGGTCACGCCAACTCCCCGCGCGACATGCTGGCCCGGCTGGAGACGATGGTCTTGATGGCCGGCATGGACCTCCCGCTGCGCGCCATCCGCGAGCAGACCGCCTCGGCGGTGGACCTCATCGTCCACCAGAACCGACTGAAGGACGGCACGCGCAAGATCGTCAGCATCACCGAGGTGCAGGGCATGGAAGGCGACGTCATCGTCATGCAGGACGTGTTCGTGTTCGAGCAGACCGGCGTCGCCGAGGGCAAGATCCAGGGCCGGCTGAAGCCGACCGGGATCCGACCCAAGTTCGTCGAGAAGTTCGAGGCAGCCGGTATCCACCTGCCCCCCAACACGTTCGGCTCGCCGTTCTGACGGCCCCGGTCAGATGAACATGCTGCCCCTGCTCATCGCCGGCCTGGGGGCTGCCGCCGTGCTGGTGGTCAGCATCGGCATCGCCATGAGCGGCAGCGGCGGTGGCGTCACCGACCGGCTGGAGCGCTACGTCTCGTCACGCGGCGGTCGAGCGGAGGGAGAGGGTGACGAGCGCGAGTCGGCCGTCATTGCCGGCCTGTCGCGCGTCATCGAAGGGCAGGATCTCACCGCTCGTTTGGGGACGGACCTGGCCCGCGCCGACCTGAAACTGAAGCCGGCCGAGTTCATCCTCATCTGGTTGGCGACGCCGTTCGTGATGGTTTTCGCAGGGCTAGTGCTGGGCGTGTTCTTCGCGGCCTTGCAAAGTCCGCTCGCTCTCCTCGGTCTGTTCCTGGTGGGCCTGTGGCTCCCCCGGTTCTACCTTGGACGGCGCCAGAAGGGACGCCTGACAGCCTTCAACCGCCAGCTTCCGGACACGATCACGCTGCTCGCCAACTCGCTGCGCGCCGGGTCGTCGTTCCTCCAGGGCATGGAGCTGGTGAGCCGCGAAGCCCGGCCACCCATCAGCGTTGAGTTCTCCCGCGTCGTGCGCGAGATGAGCCTGGGCCTGGGGCTTCAACCCGCCCTGGCCAACCTCGTGCGCCGGGTGGCCTCCGAGGACCTGGAGCTGATGGTGACCGCCATCAACATCCAGAGCCAGGTGGGTGGCAACCTGGCCACCGTGCTGGACGCCATTGCGTTCACCATCCGCGAGCGCGTCCGGATCCAGGGCGAGATTCAGACGCTCACCGCCATGCAGCGCTACAGCGGCTACGTCATCGTCCTGCTACCGGTGGGCCTGGCCGTGCTGCTGTTCGTCATCAGCCCCACCTACATGCTCCCCATGATCGAGCGGCCGCCGGAGCTGCTGGGACTGCCGATGGGCATCGTCCTGCTCTTGGCGGGCCTGCTCAGCATGGGCATCGGCTGGCTGTTCATCCGCCGCATCGTCGACATCAAGGTCTGAGCCATGCCTGAGAACCTCCCCACCCTCCTCATCCCCACCCTGGCCGCCGTCGCGGTCTTGCTGATCGTCTTCGGCGCGGCTACCCGGCCTCCCAAGGACGCAGTCCAGCAGCGGCTCGAACAGCTGGTCGTCAAGCCCAAGACGCTCGAAGAGGCGGAGCTCGAGCTGCCGTTCTTCGAGCGCGCGGTGCGACCGCTGGTCGCGCGACTGTCACGTGTCTCCCAGCGGGGCGGTGGGCTCGGCATGGTTGAGCGGGCGGAGGCTCGCCTCCATCGGGCCGGATATCCGGGCGGCCTGCGCGGCGCGGACTGGATGGGTGTGAAAGTCCTGGGATCCATCGTGTTCGCGATCGCCTTCACGATTCTGTTCCTGGGGCTCATGGGCTTCCCGGTCGGGATCCTGTTCGGGATCGGCGGCCTGGCAGTTGGATTCCTGGCCCCCGAGTTCTGGCTGGGACGGAAGATCCGTGGGCGGCAGATGGACATGATCCTCCAGCTCCCCGACGCCCTTGACCTGCTGACGATCTCGGTCGAGGCTGGACTCGGCTTCGACGCGGCGCTGGCCAAGGTGGTCGAGAAGATGGAGGGGCCGCTGGTCAACGAGTTCCGTCAGGCCCTGGCCGAGATCCGCATGGGCCGTCTGCGCCGGGATGCGCTGCGCGACGTGGCTTCCCGCGCCGACGCGCAGCCGGTGACCAACTTCATCGGTGCCATCGTGCAGGCCGAGCAGCTCGGTGTGCCGATCGCCAAGGTCCTGCAGATCCAGTCCCAGCAGCTGCGCATCGAGCGCCGGCAGCGGGCGGAGGAGGCAGCGGCCAAGGCGCCGGTCAAGATGCTGTTCCCCATGGTGGGCTGCATCTTCCCGACCATCTTCATCGTCATCCTGGGACCGGCCATCGTCACCGTTGTCCGAGGCGTCGGCATCTGACGTGGTGCCGGCGATGCGGCCGGCGATCCTGCTGGTCGATGACGACCCCACCCTGCGCTCCGTTCTAGCCCGACGTCTGGGCCGCGACGGCTTCGAGGTCCGCCCGGTAAGCTCTGGGGTGGAGGCGCTACGGGCATTGGAGCGGGCCTGGCCGGCCCTCCTGGTGATCGATCTCATGATGCCGGGCATGGACGGCTTTGAGCTGTGCCGCCGGGTCAAGCAGATCGCGGACCTGCCCATCATCGTGCTCAGCGCGGTCGATGCCAGCGAGGCGAAGGTTCGCGCGCTCGAGTACTACGCGGAGGACTACGTCACCAAACCATTCGATCCGGACGAGCTCAGCGCCCGCATCCACCGCGTGCTGCGCCGAACCGAGTCCGGACGCGGCGGGCTGACGCTCGACGGCGGGTCGCTGGAGATCGATCTCGTGCAGCGTCGCGCCCGGGTGGACCAGCGAACGGAAAGCCTGAGCCCCACCGAGGTCCGGTTCCTGCAGGTGCTGATCGCTTCCCTCGACCGCACCGTCCCAACCGATACCCTGCTCAGCCGGGTGTGGGCCGACAGCGAGCTCCCCGACCCGTCCTATGTGTGGGTCACGGTCCGGCGCCTCCGAAACAAGATCGAGCGCGATCCGAACCGTCCTCGCGTGCTGTTGACTGACCGCGGGGTGGGATACCGTCTAAGCACGGTCGGCGCCCCGGCGGGCTGAGGAGCCGCGGGTGGACCTCGGGCGCCCAGCACTCCGCATCTTTGCCTTCATCGCGGTCGTCGCGCTCCCGGCGCTGGCTGCACTGGCCCTGGTTCTCGTCCTGGGCGACGCGTGGGTCGCCGAGGTCGGCGTCAGCGTCGTGCTCCTGGTGGTGGGCCTTGGCACGCTGTTGTGGGCCGCCATCGTGGCCGCGGTCGGCTCGCGGAGCGTGACGCGCGACCTGCAGGGAGTCGTGACCCTCGCCGAACGGGGTGCGACCACCGGAGCCGAGCCTGGCGTGGCGGAGGAGGAGGGCGAACTGAGCGCCGCTCAGCGACGACTCAGGATGGCCCTCGAAGAGCGGAACCAGCAGATCTCGATCCTGGCCGCCGATGTCGCGGCGACGCCCATCACCGGAGGGCCGGCCGAGGTCGCCTCCCGGGTCGTCACGGTCGCGCGCCAGGTCACCCGCGACCCAACCTGGTTGCTCGTCGTCCTGCAGGCCGGTGACCCCGGACTGCTGCCATCCGGCGTGTACGACGGGGACCCGGATTCCCCTCCCCGCCCGCTCGGGGACCTGGAGCGGTGGGCGGCGGTCAGCGGAGAAGCGGATCGGCACGGACCGAGACATCTGGTGGGCCCGTGGGGCGCCGTAGTGGCGGTCGAAGCCTCCGGCGGCGAGGAGCTGAACGCCCTGCTGTTGGCCCCCTGGGAGGGTCGGCCGGAGCCGACCCCGGCGGAGCGCGATCTGCTGAGCCTGATTGCCCAGATCGCGTCGACTGCGATCGAGCACTCCCTGCTCTACGCGCGCCTGCGGGCCCAGGCCGATGAGCTGAATCGGATGGCGGCCGTCCAGTCCGATTTCCTGCGCGGGATCACGCATGACCTCCAGACGCCGCTGACCAGCATCCGGGCGCTGGCGGCCGAGGTCGGCGCAACCGAAGATCTCGGGGCGTCCGCCCAGCGGGACCTGGCCACCATCGCCCACCAGTCGGATCGCATGCGCCGGATGGTGGGCCAGCTGCTGGCGGTCTCCCGTCTCGAGGCCGGGGCGCTGGAGTCTCGCCAGGAGATCTTCCGCGCCGAACCAATCGTCCAGCGCACCTGGGACGCCCTGCGTGACGCGAATCATCGGTTCACGTTCCGATCGGAGGGCGAGCCGCACCTGGTCGTGGGCGACCCGGATCGGTATGAGCAGGTCCTGTGGGCGCTCCTTGACAACGCCACCAAGTACGCGCCACCGGGCAGCGAGGTTGCGGTGGCCGTGGCCGGGCGGGCCGGCACGGACGGGACCTTGGTGAGCGAGCTGGCCGTCACCGACCAAGGGCCCGGCATGACCGCGGACGATCAGGCGCGGGCCTTCGACCAGTTCTTCCGCGGAGACGACGCGCGGCGCATGGTCCCCAACGGGAGCGGGATCGGGCTCTACGCGGCTCGCGGCCTGGTCGAGGCCATGCACGGGCACCTGGAGCTCGAGAGCGCTCCAGACGCCGGGACGACCTTCCGGGTCACCCTGCCGGCCGAGCGGGCCGAGCCCGAAGCCGGCGAGTAGGGCTCCGCTTCCCGGCCGACGGCCCAACAGGGCGCCCGAGACTTCGTCGGTACCGAAGTACGGGTACCCGGACACCTCAAGTACCTCGCCATGTCAGGTTGGTCGCAAGGTTCTCCCTGACAAACTCGCGACATGGTTATTCAAGCGCTCCGACGCCTGCGTCGATCGCGCCGCGGCCAGGGCCTGGTCGAGTTCGCGATCATCCTCCCGTTCCTCATGCTCGTCTTGCTGATGGCCGTGGACTTCGGGCGGGTGTTCTTCGGCTGGGTGGGCTTGGCCAACGCCAGCCGCATCGGCGCCAGCTACGCGGCTGGCCATCCTGACGCGTGGGGTGTCCCTGGCATCCCTAGCCAGCGTGACAGCTACCTCGATCAGATCCTTGCCGACGCGAATGCCCTCAACTGCGCCCTGCCGGGCACCATCCCGGACCCGGCCTTCCCCAGCGGAACGGACCTGGGGGATTCGGCCCAGGTGACGCTGACGTGCCAGTTCTCCCTGATCACCCCGCTGGTTTCTCAGATCCTGGGCGGGACGATCACCATCAGCGCCGATTCGATCTTCCCGATTCGGGCCGGTATCGCGGGTGGCGTAGTCGTCGGTAGCCTCCCGCCCACCCCGACGCCGACCCCGACCCCCGACCCGTCGGCAACGCCAGGCCCCACACCGCAGCTGTGCGAGGTGCCGGGCTTCGGCAGTTACAAGGTCAACGTCGCCCAGACCATCTGGAACGCGGCGGGATTCACGACCACGGTGATCATCAACCGGCCGCCGCAGGGGAACTACACCATAACCACCCAGATTCCTGCCGTGGGCGGCCAGCGGGTCGACTGTGACACCACGGTCATGACCGTGTTCGGTAACTGACGATGCTGAAGCGCCGATCGCAACGCGGCCAGAGCCTGGTCGAGTTCGCCCTCATCCTGCCGATCTTCATCCTGGTCCTGGCCGGTCTGTTCGACTTGGGACGGGCGGTCTATGCCTACAACACGATCTCCAACGCGTCGCGCGAATCGGTGCGCGTGGCGATAGTCAACCAGACCCCGACCGATGTACAGAACGAGGCCCTCAAGCAGGGGGTCGCGCTGGGCCTCAGCGCTGCCGACGTGACCATCACCTACGGCGATCCGAGCGGCACAGGGACGTGCAGCGCGCCCTACAGCCTGGGTTGCCAGGCCACAGTCACCGTTCAGTACTCGTACACCGCGGCGACTCCAGTCATCAGCCAGATCATCGGTCCGTTCTTGATGACCGCCACCACCGAAATGGCGGTGGAGCGGAGGTGCCCTGTACCGGGCGACCTAAACCTTGACCCCTGCCCGTGGCCCTAACCGTGCGTAAAGGAGTTCTGATGTCCCTCTTCCGATTCCTCCAAAGCCAGCGAGCGCAGCGCGAACCTCGCGGCCAGGTGCTGGTCATCGTGGCCGGCGGCCTGCTCGTCATGATCGCGATGACCGGCTTGGTGGTCGACGGCGGTTTCGCCTGGGGCCAGCAGCGCGACAACCAGAACGCGGCCGACGCCGCCAGTGAAGCGGGCGCCGTGGTGTTGGCCGAAGCCCTGACCGGCCTGCCACGAGGCGACGCCGAGGTCCTTGCGGCTGTCGACGCCTCGATGGCGGCCAACGGCGTGGACAAGGTCGGCGCCTGGTACACGAATATTCAGGGCAACCTCGTCAACAACAACTGTGTCGAGGTCGGGTCCACGAACGCCGCGGCCGTGGTCGGCGCGGGTGTCCTTCCGGCCTGTCTGAACGGGCTGCTCGGGGTCCAGGCCGAAACCTCCAAGACGTTCGAGACCTTCCTGGTTCGGGTCATCGGCTTCGACACCCTGACTGCCGACGCCGACGCCACCGCCGTGGCCGGCTACCTCGAGGAGGTCTGCGCCGCCGATGCCGACTGCTACGCGCTTCCAGTGACCATCCCGACCAACGTCACGACCTGCGACGGTAGCGGCGAGAGCGCGGTGTCCAATCCGCCCCGAGAATGGGCGGAGGACGCGGTGCCGCCGTACTACAACGTGCCGCTCACCATCCCGCTGTGCAAGAACAACCCGGGCAACGTCGGCTGGCTGGACTGGACGCCCACGGCCGGCGGAACCTCGGAGCTGATCACCGCCATCGGGCCACCCACCACGAACCCCGAAATCGGTGTCCCGTCGTGGCAGTACATCACCTCGACCGGCAACGTGAACAGCGCGGGCGTCGAGGATGCCATCAACTACTACGCAGTCAACCAGATCCCGGTCCTGATCCCGATGTTCGACTCGACCTGCAACACCGAGCCCGACCTGCCCAGTCCGGGGACCCTCGACGTCGACCGCTGTCAACCCGCCAACGTAGGTGGAAGTGGCCAGAACCAGTGGTACCACATTGCCCGCTTCGTGTCGTTCTTGATGGAGGATCCTAAGGGAGCCTTCGTCAGCGGATCCAACAAGTCCGACTGTGAGGAGAACGGCAACGGAGCGACGAGCTGCCTGAGGGGCATGTTCGTTCGATTCGTGACCACGGGCACCGTGGGACCGGGCTCGGGCGCCGTGGATCCCAACGCGGCCGTGGGGATCCAGCTCATCAAGTAGCGCGGCCAGCCGCCGAACGAGGCGGCCCCACGGCCGCCGAACGAGGCGGCCCCACGGCACGAGGCCGCCCCTCCGCAGGGCGGCCTCGTTCGTTCCGTTGCTGCGGCGCACCTGCCGGTATCCGCCGCAAGGTGGACAGCAAGGTGGGGCGCCCTATACTGGGCGGCCGCGTGGGCCCCGCGGTTCGCCTCTAATCGCACGGAGTCACGCGGGTGTTCGCCCCTCCACCCCTGGATTCGCATCGTCGCGGCCAGGCCGTCGTCGAGATGGCCATCATCCTGCCGCTGCTTGTCCTGCTGCTGGTCATGGCCCTGGATGCCGGCCGCCTGTTCTTCGGCTGGGTGGCGCTCCAGAACGCGAGCCGCATCGGCGCCGACTACGCCGCCAGCCACGCCGATGCCTGGGAGGGCCTCCCCGCGCCTCTGCAATACCAGCGAGACAATTACGCGCTACTGGTCAGCGGAGACCTCCAATCTCTCGGGTGCCAGGGTGATCCAGTGCCGCCACCGGACTTCGACCCGGATGGCGACGGGAACGAGGGATACGCAGACGGCGACCTTGTCCGGGTTGAGCTGGCGTGCTCGTTCGGTCTGCTGACGCCCCTGGCGGAGAGCTTTCTGGGCGCACCCGTAACCCTGCATGGCCGATCGGACTTCGCGATCAACTCGACGATCGTGCTCGGCCTGCCGCCGCCCGGGAACCCGCCCCCACCCGTCAGCTGTCCGGCGGGCGAAGCGAAGGTGCCGGACCTAATTGACCAGCAAAATCAGGACGCGTTTACCATGTGGGTAGACGCGGGGTTCAACCGGGACTATTACAGCCCGCAGGTCACCAACCCGAACAAGAACCGGAGGGTAGCCACCCAGTCCCCTGACGCCGGCACTTGTGAGCCGCTGAAGAATACGCCGATGGCGGTGACCTTCTCATGAACCGATCGTCGCCACGAGGCCAGACGCTAGTCGAGTTCGCGCTGATCCTGCCGATCTTCATCCTGATTCTGGTTGGAATCTTCGATGGAGGGCGCCTCGTGTTCGCCAATCACACCGTGAATAACGCGGCCCGCGAGGGCGGACGTGAGGCGACCGTGAACCAGACGGTGGCCGATATCCAGGCCCGCGCGGCCCAGCACGCGGTGGCGCTTGACATCCCGGCCGCCACTGTCTACGTCGACTTCCGTCTGCAGTCCACCCCTGACGACGAGGACTCGTGCGACGCCGACGTTGGCACGCAGAAGGTCGTTCTCTGCCTGGCGGTGATCCAGGTGACATACGACTACGTCGCCGCTACGCCGATCATCGGCGCCCTCATCGGCCCCATGCCGGTGACCGGGGAGGTGCGGTTCCCCATCGAGTTCAACTGCGTGGGGGCCGGCTGCCCCCTCGGCAACTAGAGGAGGAGGGTCCGGATGAATCCCGTGGCGAACCGCGCCGAGCGCGGACAGGTGCTGGTCATCGTGGCCATGGGCATGGTCGCCATCGTGGCCATGGTCGGCCTGGTCATCGATGGCGGCTACGCCTGGACCCGTCAACGGGACACCCAGAACGGAGCGGATGCGGTGGCCAAGGCGGGCACGATCGTCGTCCAGTACTTCCTTGCAGGGGATTCGCCAGTCCCGAATGACTACGACGTGGCCTGCGCGGCCGCGGCAACGGCCGCGGCCAACGGCGTGGTGATCGAGGCCGCGGAGTACACGGACTTCCAAGGCCAGCCTCTGGATCCGGCTGCGGCAGTGGGGACTTGCACAGTCGACACCGGGGACGGCATTCCTGCCGGCGCCCAGGGCGTGAAGGCCCGCACCTCGGAAACGTTCGAGACGTTCCTGATGCCGGTCATCGGTGTCCCGCAGCTGACAGCCATCGCCGACGCGATCGCGGTGGTAGGTGCCCAGGACGCCGTCGCCGGCGGCGCGCTGCCGGTCACCTTCCCCGAGTCGAGCTCGGTCTGCGATCGGATCGACCCGGTCGAATTCACGATCCGCCGCGATGACGATGACGGCACGTGGGAGCCGTACGAGATCATCGACGAGGCGGACGCGACGATCGACAACCTGGCCATCGTCCCACTGTGCGACGTCGGCCCGGGCTCGGTGGGATGGCTGGACTGGGGCTGCGGGCAGAACCTCCAGGATTCGATCACCGAGCCGTGCGAGGGGCTCTTCATCCCGATTCCGGCCTGGGTTCAGACCCACACGGGCAACGTCAACAACCTCGAGAACGAGTTGAGTCTCCTCGCAGGGAGCGACCCGGGGACACCGGAGCCCGAGGACACCGTTGTCGCCCTACCTGTCCATGACTTCACGTGCCGCCATGATGTCCCTGATCCCGATCCCACACCACACCCCCCCAGTGAGTGCACAGGCCCGCCGCCTTTCCCGGAGTGGTCAGGTATGGGCAACAACCTCAATTACCACATCCCATACTGGATCGGGTTCAAGCTGGACGGCGCCTTTACCGGCGGCAACGATCCCGAGTGCGGCGAGGATCCCGGTTTGCCGCTCATAGAGAACCCCGACCCGCCGGGCAAAGTGGGTTGCCTGAAGGGCTGGTTCGTTGCCCAGTTCAGCGCGCCGGGTCCGATCAGCATCCGACCGATTGGCCCGGGTGAGACCGCCCCCTTGAGGGTGGTCCTCATCAACTAGCTGGCGGCTCCCCGCGTACCATCCGCCGCGTGGCGGCGTGGGCCTGGGTAACCAATAGGACTCGCGGAACGGTGGCCGTGAAGCGCTGCCGTGTCGCTCGGTCGCTCCGAGATCGGACAGTAGGTCTGCTCGGCACCGCTGGCCTGCCTCCCGGGGAGGGGCTGTGGATAGAGCGGTCGCCGTCGATCCACATGTTCTTCATGCGATTTCCGATCGACGCGGTGTTCGTCGACCGCGACGGGCAGGTGGTGCGAATCGTGGAATACCTGCGCCCGTGGCGGATCGTGGCCTGGGTCCGCGGCGCCCAAGATTGCCTGGAGTTGCCGGCGGGGGCGGCGGTATTGGCGGGCATCCAGGTGGGAGACGAACTTGCCCTGGAGCCGATCGGCTGATCCCTTGAGCCGCTGATACGGCGGCGGTAAGCCGGCTTCGGCACAGTACCCGGGTGGCCCTGCTTGACCTGCTGCTGCCGCCGGCATGCGCAGGTTGTGGTCGCTACGGCGCCGCCATCTGCCCCGGCTGCCGAGCGAGCCTGCGCCGGTTGGGGTCGGCCGCGGACCAGTTCCTGGCGCCCGATCCCAGCCTGGTGGTCGGCGACGCCCTGATCCTGGGCCTGGCGGCCTTCGCCCATCGCGACGCCGCGCAACGCATCCTGCGCCGGCTCAAGTATGGGGGGGGGCGACGCCTGGCCGGCCCGCTGGCTGAGATGGCATTGCCGGCCCTGCGCCGGCTGCTGGCCGTGACCGGCCCGGCGACCTTGGTTCCGGTTCCGCTGCATCGCTCGCGGCAGCGCGATCGCGGCTACAACCAGGCCGAGCTGCTGGCCACCGAGCTGGGCCGGCGCGCGAACGTCGGCGTATGGCCCGCCCTCATCCGACGACGCGCGACTCAACGCCAGCACGGGCTGGATCGCGCCACCCGCCTGCGCAACCTCCGCCAGGCCATGGCACTGAGCGCGGTCCCTGCACCGGAAGGCATGCAGGCGGGCGGCCCCGCCGTGGTGCTGGTGGATGACATCCTGACCACCGGGGCCACCCTCGAGGCCTGCGCGGACATCCTCCATGCGGCCGGTATCGAGGCGGTCTACGGATTCGCGGTGGCTCGTGAGGTGTGACGACGGTCACCCTGGAGGCCAGGTGTTAGGGTAGGGTCTGCCCGCGACCCGGAGACCGTGTGTGAAGACCACCCTCCACGCCCGTCATCTCGAGCTCGACCAGCGTCTCAAGGCCCGAATCGAGCGCAAGCTCCAGCGGTTGGATCGCGTGGCCGATCCAAGCGCTCATGCCACGGTGGAGCTGACGGCCAAGGCGTCGCGCGCCGCCGATGCGTCCCACGTGGCGGAGATCACCCTGGTGACGAACGGGGCCACGATGCGCTCCACCTCATCCGCAGCCACCCCGATGGCCGCGGTGGACGCCGTCATCGACAAGCTCGAACGCCAGGCCATCCGCGCCAAAGAGCGCCTTCGCGGCGCGCGACGGTCTGCGCCATCCTTGTCCCGGAGCGTGGCAAGCAGGACGGTTATCTCGGCGGCGGAGGAGGAAGCCGGGGTGGTGGAGATCCGGCGGGTGGACATGGTCCCCATGTTCCCGGAGGACGCCATCACCCGGATGGAGGAGCTGGGTCAGGCGTTCTTCGTTTTCCTCAACGCGCAGACCCAGCGGGTCAACGTCGTGTACCGCCGCACGGGTGGCGGCCACGGACTGATCGACCCGGTCGTCACGCCCTAACGGAGGTCAGCCGGCCGTTTCAGCCGGCGGCGACCAGTCAGCTACAACAACCGGTCAGGATCGGGAGGAGCAGCAGGGCGGCCACGATCCCGATCAGGGCAATGAAGAAGATCAGCAGCCCAATGGTGGTGATGTCCAGGCCGACCGGGGCCGCGGACAGCGTCGGGTCTGGCTCGTCGCGTTCGGATTGGTCGTCGCGTTCGGACTGGTCGGACTCGTCGGGCGCTTCCACAGGTCCACGCTAGCAGACCACGACCCGCGGCAGGAATCCCCTAGGAGCGTCGCACCCCAGGCGGGCCGGGCGGGCCATCGCCGTTCGGCCCAGACGGCGAGCCGCCGTTGCCACCCATGGCTGGGCGCAGCCGCCGCGAGCGGGCGGCAATGTAGGCCTGCATGAGGTCGCGAACATCGGATTCGGTGAGCAGCTCGTCGCCGCGAAGCGCGTACTCCACGCGGCTGGTGGGCAGGGGCTGACGGGCCGCCAGGCCGGCGAAATAGGTGGGCCCCTCGGCCTCGTCGTGAATCTCGCGCAGGCCGCGGGCCAGCTTGGTCGCGGTGCCCAGCGAGGGCATGCGGTCGCCCTTGATCAGTCGGGAGATGGTCGAATGGTCGACTCCCGACTGCAGTGCCAGCTGGCGCTGGCTCATCTTCTTTTCCTTCAGCTGGCCGCGTAGCCAGCTGTTGAAGGATCGCGGGGTTTGGAGCGTCATGCACGAGGCTCGTAGGGCGCTCGCCACCCGCAGCGCGGGTGGTGCGTGCGCGCACCCCTAGCATCCCTGTCGGGACACATTGCCTCAATGAGACAAAGGTACCTCGCTCAGGTGCCGGTCAGCGGCTCCTGGCTGGGCGGATTCCCCAGGCCGGCCCGATGAGCACGCCGCACGAGCGGACTGCGGACGTAGTCCAGGCCGCCCAGGACGATCACGGTCAGGATCGAGATGGCCCGATCGGTGAGCGCAATGGCCACCGCGGACTCCGCACTGACCCCGTACAGGGTGAGCGCGCCAATGATCCCGGCCTCCACGAAACCGAGGCCGGCAGGAGTGAGCGGGATGGCAGTCAGGAGCGCGGCCACGAGTGCCACGAAGACGGCGGCCGAGATCCCCACTTGGGCGTCGGGAAGATCGAGGGCCTTGATCACGAAGAAGACCCGCAGCCCTTCGGCCAGCCAGACGATGAGGGTCAGGGTGCCGATCACGGCCAACGCCCGGGGTCTGAGCGCCGCCGTGCTTCCCTCGCGGAAGCGGGTGTAGAACCCCTCCACGCGTCGCGGCAGGAAGCGGTCGACGTGGTGGCCCGCAAACCGAAGACCAAGCAGGAGCAGGATGAGGGCCGCCGCCAGCACGAACCCGGCCACGAAGATGAGGTCGACCTCCGGACGCTCGCGGCCGCGGAAGCTCCAGAAGCCGGCGGCCAGGGCCAGCGAGAAGATGACGACCACGTCGCCGATCCGCTCCACGAAGATCGTGCCCACCGTGCGCGACGCCGATCCCCCGAAGTTGCCCTTCAGCAGGAAAGCGCGATACAGGTCACCCAGCTTGGCGGGGACCAGGCAGTTCACGAACCACGACAAGAACAGGATCTCGGTGGCCACCCAGTACCGGATCCGGGTCCCGACCTTGCCCAGGATGTACCACCACCGCGCGCCGCGCAGCGGAAAGGTCAGGTAGTACACAACCAGCGCCCCGAGCAGGAGCACCAGGTCGGCGCCCCGGATCAGGTTCCACGTGGCGGCGAAGTCGATGTTGAGCACGACCCGGAAGAAGAGGAACAGGATGAGCACGGCAAAGACCAGCGAGCCGATGGTGCGCAGGTTCAGGAAACGCTGGGCCAGCGACACCTCGCTCTCGGGGATGGCCTCCGCTGCCGGCGCGCCCAGAAACTCGCTCGGCTCGTAGACCGAGTGACCGTGGGGTGGCTCGCTGCTCATCGGTTCGGTCGAGCCCGGCGTCCCACCCATTTGGATGCCACCGCCCATCGGGTGCCAAGGTGGACCAGCTTGGTCGTCCGGCTGCCATGCCACTCGTTATCGGGCAGAACCGCCGACAGCTCGGCGGCGCTGGCGAAGGCCGGCAGCGCGTTGAAGCTCATGGCCACCTCGAGGGCCGTGTGGGAGTCCGAGCACGCGACGCCCGGGATCCCGTGCCGCGCGGCAAATTCAGCGGCCTGCTGGTTGTGACGCGGGAGGGTGACCCGGCTGTTGAAGACCTCCACCGCATCGATCCGGCGACTGGCCGCCAACCGCTCCAGGGGCTCCGGGCGGATGTGGGACCGCCGGAACGGATCGAACGGATGGGGAACCGATACCAGGCCGCCCTGCGCATGGATGGCATCCGCGGTCTCCTCGGCGCTCAGCCCGCGCGGGATCGTGGACTCGATGAAGAGCCCGATGATCTCCCCGTCAGCGCTCGACACCTCCTGGCCGAGGATCACCGTCAGTCGATCGGACACGCCCAGCCGTTCGGCTCGGTCACGAACGACGACCGAGCCCTCGATCGTGTTGTGATCGGTGACCGCCACGTGGGTCAGTCCCCGCTCCAGGGCGAGCTCGATGAAGCGGTCCTCCCCCAGGCGGGAGTCGCGGCTGTGGCGGGTATGGCAGTGGAAGTCCGCGAACGCCAGCCCGCGACGGTCTTCCCCGGTCCGCTCGCGGACCGCGGTCGGGGCCGCCACGGTCGCCGTCACACGCTCACCAGGCTCTTGCGGTAGGTCCCGAACTGCTCCAACGCGCGGCCGGTACCGACGGCCACCGAGTTCAGCGCGTTCTCCGCCACGTGACACGGTATGCCGGTCACCTGGGTCAGCAGCGTGTCGAGGCTGCGCAGCAGGCTCCCGCCACCCGACATCACCATGCCCCTGTCGATGATGTCGCTCGCCAGCTCGGGTGGGGTCTGCTCCAGCACGCCGCGAATGGCGGAGATGATCTGCTGCAGCGGCTGCTCGATGGCCTCGGTCACCTCGCCGCTGGACAGCGGGATGGTGCGGGGCAGGCCGGCAATCAGGTCCCGCCCCTTGACCTCCATCTGGAGCGGCTCATCCAGCGGCAGCGCTGATCCGATGCGGATCTTCACCTCCTCCGCCGTGCGCTCCCCGATCATCAGGTTGTACTTGCGTCGAATGTAGGAGGCGATGGCCTCGTCGAAGCGCGAGCCGCCCACCCGCACCGACGCCGACACCACGATCCCGCCCAGCGCGATGACTGCGATCTCGGTGGTCCCGCCCCCGATGTCGATGATCATGTTGCCGGCCGGCCCGCTGATGGGCACGTTGGCTCCGATGGCCGCCGCCAGCGGCTCCTGGATCAGGAATGCGTCCCGGGCACCGGCCTTCAGGGCCGCGTCCCGAACCGCGCGCTTCTCCACGCTGGTCACCCCCGACGGGACGCTGATCATGACGTCGGGGCGAAAGAAGCGGACCCGGGCGACCTTGTTGATCACGTAGCGAAGCATGGCCTCAGTGATCAGGTAGTCGGCAATGACCCCATCGCGCATGGGGCGGATAGCCCGAACGTTCGCCGGCGTGCGGCCGATCATCTCCCGGGCTTCCTCGCCAACCGCCACCAGCCGGTTGTCGTCCTCGGAAATGGCGACCACCGACGGCTCGTTGAGGACGACGCCCTTGCCCTGGACATAGACCAGGATGTTGGCGGTGCCGAGGTCGATGCCGATCTTCATGGCGGGGCCGATAAGAGAGCGAGAGGGGTGGGGGCCGAGTATATCGGCCGGCTGACGGGGGTCAGTCGGTAACCCGGCTGATCCGCGCCCCCAGGTCGACCAGCTTGGCCTCGAAGGCCTCGTACCCGCGATCGACGTGCTCGACACCGCTGATGGTGCTTCTCCCCTCGGCCGCCAGTGCGGCCAGGACCAGGGTCGCACCCGCGCGCAGGTCGGGGATCTGGACCGTCCGCCCGTGCAGTGGGGTTGGCCCGGCAACCCGGGCGTGTCGCGCGTCGGACACCTCGATCATGGCGCCCATCTTCACCAGCTCGGCGGCGTACTCCAGGCGGTCGGAGTAGATCGTCTCGTGGATCGAGCTCTCGCCCGAAGCCTGGGTCATGAGCACGGCCAGAGGAGCCTGGAGGTCCGTGGCCAGGCCGGGGTAGGGCTGCGTTTCGACCGCCATCGGTCGAACGCTCCCCGGCGAACCGCCGCGGATCCGAAGCCCGTTCGTACCATCGGCATCCAACGCCTGGTGCTCGACACCCATTTGGGTCAGCACGTCCATGAACGCGCCCAGGTGCGTGGCGTCAAAGCCGGTGATGCTGACCTCGCCCCCGGTGGAGGCTGCCGCAACGGCAAACGTTCCGGCCTCGATCCGATCCCCGATCACCGCGTGCTCGACCCCACTCAGCGATCCGACACCCTCCACCTCGACCGTGTGGGGGGCCGTCCGTTCGATCCGGGCTCCCATCGTCCGCAGCATCGCGATGAGGTCATCCACCTCCGGCTCCCGGGCGGCGTTGTCGATGACCGTCGTCCCCTCCGCCAGGCAGGCCGCCAGGATGACGTTCTCGGTGCCCATGACGGTGATGTACGGGAACGCAATGCGCGCCCCCCGCAGGCGCTCGGCCCGCGCGAAGTAGTACCCGTTCCGGTACTCGATCGAGGCACCGAGGGTTTGCATGGCCCTGACGTGGAGATCCACCGGCCGGCGCCCGATTCGATCGCCGCCGGGGTTGCTGATGATGACCCGCCCGTGGCGGGCCAGGAGGGGCCCGAGCAGGATGAACGAGGAGCGCATCTTCATGGCTGCCTCGAGCGGGACGAACAGCCACTCCGGGCCGCGGGCCGACAGCTCGAGCGTGTGCTCGTCGACATCGGTCCAGCCGAAGCCGATGTCGGCCATCGTCTCGCGCATGATCGCCACGTCGCTGATGCGCGGCACGTTTCTGAGCACGACCGGTTCGTCGGTCAGGATGGCCGCCGCCATCATCTTCAGGACCGCATTCTTGGCCCCGGCCACCCGCACCTCACCCCGGAGGGGATTGCCGCCCTCGACGATGAAGCGGTCCATGGGCGGCCCTAGGCGGGCCACGCCTCCTTCCATTCGTGGCCACCCAGGTGGTGGCCGTCGCACAGCCCCAGCCGACCGCCCATGTGGCGCGACGGGAGGAGGGGCTGCATGCCCTCCTCCACCTGGGTCGGCTGGCGGTTGCACAGCATGTACCGATGCTCGCGCAGCCAGTCGTACAGGTGGGCGCTGGAGCAGAAGGCGAAGCGCCGTGTGAAGTCCGGCCGACCGGCCACGTCAGGGCCGCCGGCGAGGCCGATCGGTCCGCTCTCACGCACGATCTCGATCCGGACCGGCAGCGCCCCCGATCGGGCGCCGCAGCGCTCGCAGCTCAGCACCGGATCAGGCCGTCAATCGAGGTAGCTCGGCTGCATCCGGCGGAACGGCTTGCCCTTCTCGATGCTCACGCGCGCAGCGTAGATCAGCTTCGGTTGCTGCGCCGGGTGGCGATCCGCTCGCGCATGAGGGCGGTCTGCAGCGCAGCGCGGACCCGGGCCAGGTCGACCGGGTCGTGCACCGCCTCCAGGTCCGCCTCGGCTGCGCGTCGCGCCTCGGCCGCAGCCGCGGCATCGATGGCGTCCGAGTGCTCGGCCACGAAGGCCATGACCACGACCTTGTCGGGTCGCACCTCCACGAACCCGCCGCTGATCAGCATGAACTGGACCGTGCCAGCCTGGCGGATGCGCAGCTCCCCGGTGCCCAGCGCCGTGACCAGAGGGGTGTGGTGGGGCAGGATGCCCAGCTCACCCTCGATGCCGGGCACGACCACCATGTCCACGTCGTCGGTGAAGATCCGACCCTCGGGCGAAACGACCTCCAGGCGCAGCGTCATCGGCTCATCCGGCGGACGCCATCTGCTCGGCCTGGGCGACGGCCTCCTCGATCGGACCGACCATGTAGAAGGCCTGCTCGGGGAGCGCGTCGTGCTTGCCATCCAGGATCTCCCGGAAGCCGCGCACGGTCTCCTTGAGCTCCACGTACTTGCCATCCCGACCCGTGAACTGCGCGGCCACGAACATCGGCTGGCTCATGTAGCGCTGGAGGCGTCGGGCCCGCGAGACGGTGACCTTGTCCTCCTCGGACAGCTCATCCATGCCCAGGATGGCGATGATGTCCTGGAGGTCACGATACCGCTGCAGGGTGCGTTGCACCTCGCGGGCGACCTCGAAGTGGTCCTCGCCCACGACCCGCGGGTCAAGCACGGTCGAGGTGCTGGTCAGGGGGTCGACCGCCGGGTAGATGCCCAGCTCCACGATGGAGCGCTCCAGGCGGATGGTCGAGTCCAGGTGGCCGAAGGTCGTGGCCGGTGCCGGATCGGTGTAATCGTCGGCCGGCACGAAGATGGCCTGCAGCGAGGTGATGGATCCCTTCTTCGTGGAGGTGATCCGCTCCTGGAGGTCGCCCATCTCGGTGGCCAAGGTGGGCTGGTAGCCAACCGCGGACGGCATCCGGCCCAGCAGGGCCGAGACCTCGGACCCAGCCTGGGTGAAGCGGAAGATGTTGTCGATGAACAGCAGGATGTCGCGCCCCTCGACATCGCGGAAGTGCTCGGCCATGGTCAGCGCGGTGAGCCCGACTCGCTGGCGGGCCCCGGGCGGCTCGTTCATCTGGCCGAAGACCATGACGGTCTTGTCGATGACGCCCGACTCGGTCATCTCGCCGATGAGGTCGTTCCCCTCGCGCGACCGCTCGCCCACGCCCGCGAACACCGAGTACCCGCCGTGCTCGGCGGCGATGTTCCGGATCAGCTCCTGGATGATGACGGTCTTGCCCACTCCCGCCCCGCCGAACACGCCGACCTTGCCACCGCGCTTGAACGGCGCGATGAGGTCGATGACCTTGATCCCGGTCTCGAACACCGCCGACTCGGTCTCCATGTCCTCGAAGCCGGGCGCCTTGCGGTGGATGGGCAACGTGTCGGTGATCTTGACCGGGCCTTTGCCGTCGATTGGGTGGCCCAGCACGTCGAACACCCGGCCCAGGGTCACGGCACCCACGGGCACGGTAATCGGGGCCCCGGTGTCGACCGCGTCCACCCCTCGCGACAGCCCATCGGTGGTCGACATGGCCACGGCCCGGACCCAGTTGTTGCCCAGGTGCTGCTGGACCTCCACGGTGAGCTCGCCGATGGTCAGCGCGTTGTAGATCGCGGGCAGCTCGCCGACGGGGAATTCGACGTCGACCACGGGTCCCGTGATCTGGATCACCTTTCCGGTGGCCATGGATTGTCTGGCGCTCCTTCTGGTCGGGTCTCGGGCTCAGCTCGCCTGAGCCTCGGCACCGGAGGCGATCTCGATCATCTCGCGGGTGATGGTGGCCTGGCGGGTCTTGTTGTAGACGAGGGTGAGCTCATCGATGATGTCGTGGGCGTTGTCGGTGGAGTTCCGCATGGCGATCATGCGAGCCGAATGCTCGGACGCGATGTTCTCGAGCACGGCCCGATAGATGTCCGCGGTCACGTAGAACGGCAGGAGCCGAGACAGCACCTCGGCCGAGGGCTCGAACAGGTACTCGTCATTGCGGATCGTTCCCCCTTCCTGAAGCGTGGGTTCCTCGACGGGGAGCACCCGGCGGATGGCAGGGCGCTGAACAAGCGTGCTGATGAACGAGCTGTAGCTGATGACGACCTCGTCGTAGGTCTCGGCCAGGAAGTCGTCGATCACGAGCCGGGCGAGGGGCTGCACGTCGGCGAACGTCGGTCGATCGCGAAACTGCGGGAAGTGCGCTGCGATGGGGATGCCGGCCCGCCGCAGGGCGTCGCGGCCCTTGCGCCCGACCGTGATGGCCGAGACCCGGACCGCCTCCTCGCCGCGGGCGGTATCGGCCCGTTCGGAGACCCAGCGCAGCGCGTTCCGCACCGCGTTTGAGTTCAGTGCCCCGGCCAGGCCCCGGTCCGTGGTGACCATGACCAGCGCCAGGTGCCGAACCGGCCGGCGAGCGAGGAGGGGCTCGTCCTCATGCTCCACGGCGGCCGAGACCCGGGCCAGGACCTCATCCAGCTCCTCTGTGAAGGGCCGCGCGGCGAGGATCGCTTCCTGGGCACGCTTCATGCGTGAGGCGGCCACCATCTCCATCGCGCGCGTGATCTGGGCGATGTTGCGGATGGAGCCGATCCGGCGCCGGATGTCGCGCAGGGAGGCCATCAGGCGGTCTTCGCCTTCTTGGGGGCCGCCGCCTTCTTGGGGGCCGCCGCCTTCTTGGGGGTCGCCGCCTTTTCGTCGACAACCGCCTCCTGGCTCCCAGCCGCCTCATCGGTCCCGGCTGCGTCCTGGGTCTCGGCCACGTCCGTGGTCTCAGCCGCATCCTGGCTGGCAGCCGCCCCTGCCGCCTCCTTGGTCTCAGCTGTCTCATAGCCGGCCTCATGCCGGTACGCCAACACAGCTTTCCGGAGTGCCTCCGTGGTTGCGTCCGAGATGGCCTTCTCTTTGGCGATGGTGGGCAGCAAGCCCTTGTGGTTCTGGTCCAGGTACCGATACAGGCCGGTCTCGAACTCGGCGATCTTGGGGGTCGGGACGTCGTCGAGGTAGCCGTTGGTGCCGGTCCAGATGATCGCCACCTGGCGCTCGACCGCGAGCGGGGCGAACTGGGGCTGCTTGAGGATCTCGGTCAGCTTCTCGCCGCGGGTCAGCTGGTCGCGGGTCGCCTTATCCAGGTCCGAGGCGAACTGGGCGAACGCGGCCAGCTCGCGGTACTGGGCCAGGTCGAGCCGCAGCCGGCCCGCCACCTGGCGCATGGCCTTGATCTGAGCGTTGCCGCCGACCCGGCTCACGCTCAAACCCACGTTCAGCGCGGGCCGCTGGCCCTGGTTGAACAGGTCGGTCTGCATGTGGATCTGGCCGTCGGTGATGCTGATGACGTTGGTCGGGATGTACGCCGACAGGTCGCCGGCCTGGGTTTCGATGATGGGCAGCGCGGTCAGCGACCCGCCGCCGTGGTCCTTGTTCATCCGCGCCGCGCGCTCCAGCAGCCGCGAATGGGCATAGAAGATGTCGCCCGGGTATGCCTCACGGCCCGGGGGGCGGCGCATGAGCAGCGAGACCTGCCGGTAGGCCCACGCGTGCTTGGAGAGATCGTCGTAGATGCACAGCGCGTCGCGCCCGGCCTCCATGAACTCCTCGCCGATGGCTGCGCCCGCATACGGGGCCAAGAACTGGATGGGCGCCGGGTCGGAGGCCCCGGCCACGACCACGATGGAGTGCTCCATGGCGTGGTGCTCTTCCAGCTGGGAGACGATCTGGGCCACGGTCGACAGCTTCTGGCCGATGGCGACGTAGACGCAGACCAGGTCCTGACCGCGCTGGTTGATGATCGTGTCGATGGCCACCGCCGTCTTCCCGGTCTGGCGGTCACCCAGGATCAGCTCCCGCTGGCCCCGCCCGATAGGGATCATGGAGTCGATGGCCTTGATGCCGGTCTGGACCGGCGTGTCCACCGGCTGGCGGACGATGACGCCGGGAGCGATTCGCTCCACCGGTCGGAATCGATCGGTCTCGATGGCGCCCTTGCCGTCGAGTGGGTTGCCCAGCGGATCGACCACCCGCCCGACCAGGGCATCCCCGACTGGAACCTCCACCACGCGGCCGGTGGTCTTGACCTGGTCGCCCTCCTTCAGGTGCGTGTAATCGCCCAGGATCAGGGCGCCGACCGTCTCCTCCTCGAGGTTGAAGGCCATCCCCATCACGCCGCCAGGGAACTCGAGCAGCTCGGAGGCCAGGGCCCCGGACAGGCCGTACACCTGGGCAATCCCGTCCCCGACCTCCACGATGGTGCCGACCCCGGCGACATCGGCGCCTTCGGCGAAGTTCCGGATCTCGTCGCGGATGATCGACGTGATCTCATCGGATCGAATGGCCATTCAGTTCTCCTCAGACCGCGGTCAGGCGCGCCCGAAGCCGTTCCAGCCGGCTCCGGACGCTGGCGTCATAGAGTTGATCCCCGATCCGCACCGAGATGCCGCCGATGAGGCTGGGGTCGACCAGTTCCGTCAATTCGACGTCGCGCCCGGCCAGGCGCTCCAGCGTGCGCTCCAGCGCCGCGCGATCCTGCTCGTCCAGGGGCAGGGCGCTGCGGATCTCCGCCCGAGCGATCCCGCGCTCACGTCGGACGAGCTCCTCGAAATGCCGTCGCATGGCCGGAATGGCGCCCGGGCGGCCGCGCCGGATCATGAGCAGGACCAGGTTGAGCGGCTCGGCCCCAACGTCGGACACCGCACGGCGCAGGACGCGCTCCTTGTCCGCGAACGCAACCGCCGGGTGCTCCACCAGCGCGCCTAGCTCAGGGACCCCGAGAGCCTCGTCCAGCACGGCCAGATCCGCCAGCCAGCGATCGAGCGCATCCGACGCCTGGGCCACCTGGAAGGCGGCCTCGGCGTAGCGGCGTGCGGCGGTGTCGCGACGGGCCATGGTCAGTTGCGGTTCTCGGACAGGAACTGTTTCACCAGCCGGCGCTGGGTCGGCGCGTCCATCTCGGCCCCGATCAACTTGCCGGCGGCCTCGAGCGCGAGGTCGGCCACCTCGCCCCGAATCTCGGCCAGCGCCCGGTCCTTCTCGGCCGAGATCTCCTCCTGCGCCCGAGCGGTGATCTGCTCCGCAGATGCCTTGGCCTGGGCCAGGATCTCGGCGCTGGTCGCCTCGGCCGTCTTGGCGGCGCGCTGGACCATGGCCTCCGCCTCCCGGCGAGCCTCGGCCAGGGCCGCTTCCCGCTCCGCTCGCGCCAGCTCCCGGTCCCGCGCGGCCGTCTCCGCGTCCTCCAGCCCCTGGCTGATCTTGCTCTGCCGCTCGTCAAGGAGCCGCAGGACCCTCTTGAACAGGAACCGGTTCAGCAGGTACAGCAGGAGCAGGAAGTTGATGATCTGGAAGCCGAGCTTCCAGATGTCGACGCCGAACGCCTCGAAGAATGCCACTGAGCTGTCAGCCTAGACCGCGAAGAGCAGGATCAGACCGATGACCAGGGCATAGATGGCCATCGCTTCGGTCAGGGCGAGGCCCAGGATGTACGGGACGAAGATCGCGCCCGCAGCGTCCGGGTTCCGACCGATGGCCTCCATGGCCTTGCTGAAGCCGATCCCGATGCCGATCCCCGGACCAATCGTGCCGAGGCCGATGGCGAGGCCGGCGGCGAGTAGCTGGAATTCCACGGTGTTCAATTCCTCCTTCTGGCTCCGCGTGCGAGGGGGCGGAGCATCCCCGTTGTCAGGCCGTTTCGGTGTGGGACTCGTGTTGCCGATGCTCGGCGATGGCGAGGGTGATGTAGGTCATGGTCAGGAGCGCAAAGACCAGGGCTTGCACGAAGCCGAAGATGAGCTCCAGGCCGAGGAACACGACTGGCACGATGATGGGCGCCAAGGCCAGCATGGTCGCCAGCAGAACCTCCCCCGCGAAGACATTCCCGAAGAGCCGCATCGAGAGGCTGATCAGGCGTGACAGCTCGCTGATGATGTGGATCGGGGTTAGGAGCGGGGTCATGTACGCCGGTTCGGCGATGAGAAGCTCCTTCAGGTAGCCGCGTACCCCGTTGGCCCGGATTCCGAACGAGACGAAGGCAACGAACGCGATGATGGCCAGGCCCAGGGTCAAGTTCAGGTCCGCGGCTGCGGCGCGGATGAGAGGCACCAGCACCTGGCCGTGCTCGCCTTGGTGGACGATGCCTATCGTTCCAACGCCGGGGAACAGCCCGATCCAGTTGGCGACCAGGACGAACAGGAAGATCGCCGCCACCAGGCCCACGAACTGGGCCCAGCGGGTGCCACCGGTCCCACGGACGATTCCCGAGATCCACTCGATGGGCAGCTCGATCAGGCTCTGCAGACGGCCGGGGACTCGCTCCGCGCGACGGACGAACCACGCGGCTGCCACGAGCAGAATGACGGAGGTCAGCACGGCACCCACCATGCTGTTGGTCACCGTCAGCGGACCGAGGGCGAACAGCGGCTCCGCGGCGATCTCGACGTGAACCAGGCTGCGACCTCCTTCCGCGCTGAATTACTTCTTCATCGCGCGTCGCGCGACGTCCCAGATGGTCCACATCGCCGCCGCCACCCCGAACGCGGTTCCCACCAGCGTCAGCACAGGTCGGGTACCCAACACGCTGTCCAGCAGCAGGCCGCCGAACAGCCCGATCATCACTGAAGCCCCGAGTCGGATCCCCAGGTCGAAGGCGACTCCCCAGTTGTTCATGGTTGATGCCCTGGATCGGTGTCCGGCGGCCGAGGTCGACGGACCTGGATGTAGAGCCAGATGCCGATGCCAGAGGTCAGGCTGCCGAGCACCAAGCCGCCGAGCACGAAAATCGGCGAGGTCCCAGCCTGCGCATCCAAGAGCAGGCCGGCGACCACGCCGCCGAGCATCGGGACCGCCATGATCAGGGTCACCTCACCCAGGATCCTGCCCGGCCCGGCGCTCGTCCCTCGCTGCATTTCAGCTCGACTTCGGGCGATCGGAAACCGGCGCGAGTATAGCGCCGTTCAGGCGCGGGTCCACGCCAGGCCAGGGACCGGGAATCGCTCGGCCAGCGCGACGGCCCGCCCGCGGACGGATGCCTGGGCGGCCGCGTCCCCGCGGGCCGCGATCCCATCCACGATCAGGCGGCCGATCTCGGCCATCTCGTCCGGCCCCATCCCCCGACCGGTGACGCACGGCGTTCCGACCCGGATCCCGCTGGCCACCATCGGCGGGTTGGGGTCGTAGGGAATCGTGTTGCGGTTCACCGTGATGCTGACCTCGCCCAGCGACATGTCGGCCTCCTTGCCGGTCACCCCGAACGGCGTCACGTCGACCAGCAGCAGGTGGGTATCGGTCCCGCCCGAGACCAGGGAGGCGCCGTGCTCGGCCAGCGCGGCACCGAGGGCACGCGCGTTATCGACCGTGCGCTCGGCGTCGGCTCGAAACTCGGCACTCATGGCCTGGCCGAAGGCCACCGCCTTGGCGGCGATGACGTGCATCAGCGGACCACCCTGGATGGCCGGGAACACGGCCCGGTCGATGTCCTTGGCCAGGGCTTCGGTGCACAGGATCATGGCCCCGCGCGGCCCGCGCAGGGTCTTGTGGGTGGTGGTCGTCACCACCTGGGCATGCGGCACCGGGCTCGGATGCACTCCGGCGGCCACCAGGCCCGCGAAGTGGGCCATGTCGGTCATCAGAATGGCCCCCACCTCATCGGCGATCTCCCGGAAGGCGGCGAAGTCCCAGTGCCGCGGATAGGCGGTGGCGCCGGTGATGATCAGCTTGGGTCGGTGCTCGCGGGCCAGGGTCCGCACCTCATCCAGGTCGATGAGATGAGTCACTCGGTCCACGTGGTACGGAACGAAGTGGTAGTACTGCCCGCTGAAGTTCACGGGGGAGCCGTGGGTCAAATGGCCTCCCTGGTCGAGCGCCAGCCCCAGGACGGTGTCGCCCGGCTTCAGGAGGGCATGGAAGACGGCCATGTTGGCCTGGGCGCCGGCGTGCGGCTGCACGTTGGCGTGCTCGGCCCCGAACAGCTGTCGGGCGCGGTCGCGGGCCAGGTTCTCAGCCCGATCCACCACTTCGCAGCCGCCGTAGTAGCGGCGGCCCGGGTAGCCCTCCGCGTACTTGGCGGTCAGGACCGAGCCGGTGGCCTCGAGCACTGCCCGGCTGGGATAGCTCTCGGACGCAATCAGCTCCAGGTTCGAGCGGGCTCGTGCCTCCTCGTCCTGGACGACCTGCCAGATCTCGGGGTCCTCCGCCTGCAGCGAGGCCCAGGCATCCATCGGTCCATCTCCTCCGTGCGCGGACCCCGGAGTCTAGACCGCCGACACGCCTTCCGAACCGATGTCGACGGTCGCGCCATCCCGGATCGCAGCCAGGTCGGCGGCCGGGAGCACCAGGATCGGGATCTGGACCCCGTACAGCTCCTCGGCGACGGCCGCACCGAGAGCCAGGATGAGGTCCGGCTCGCCGAGCACGATGGCGGCTGGTGCCGTGCCGGCGCGTATCGCCTCGGCCAGCACGCTGGCCGACGACGAGGAGCCGCGAGCAGCGGGCAGCACCAGGACCCGCCCGGTGACCCGGGCACCATGCTGCGGGTGGCGAAGCTCGATCACCCGGCCCGTCGCGGGATCCAGGCCGCCCCACAGGGACAGGGGCTCGTCGAGGACCAGGGCAGACCCCCGGGCTCGGCCCGGCGCGATCAGCCGCCCGCTCACGCCGTCCCCCATGTGGCATCGCGGACGACGTGGCCCGCGACCGCCGATGCGACGCAGTCGGCCTGGCTGCCCAGCACGACCTCCGCGCCGATGTTGCCCGGCGCGTAGTAGGCCCACTTGCCCGAGTCGGTCATGACCGGCCCGTGCGGCGCCCGCAGGATGGGTGCGATGTACGAGCAGGTGTCGACCAGCAGCTCGGCCCCCGCGAGTCGCAACCGCTCCGCGACGCCCGATGCCTCCGCCTGGGCCAGCGTGTCGCGGGCGGTGGAGATGAGGAGCTCGACCCCCTCCGCCACCTGCTGCCCGTCCAGCAACCCGGAGATACGGGTCAGCTCGTCGGCAGAGGCGTGCGGGGTGCCCAGGCTCACGGCCACGATCCTCCCCTCCCCGTCGCCGCCCAGCTCGGCGCGGACGGCCCGCAGGGTGGCCATATCGACGGTGCGCTCCTCGTCCGGTTCGGCGTCCTGGAGGGCCGCGGGCAAGGTCGGCGCCTCCGGGGTGGACCCGACGACGTGGAGCAGTGCAACCGCGCCCGACGACGCGGCGGCCGCCCCGAGCGCCTTCAAGCGGTCCTCGGAGACGCCGGGAGGCAGGCCGTCCAGCGCGGCCACTCGCCCGCCCGCGATTCGGCCCACCACGATCCCGAGGACCGGGTACAGACCGTCGTCGTCGAGGACCGCCGGCGGCACGTCGTCCCCGAGGCGGATCACCACCCGCGCCCGCCGCTCCTCTGTGCGGTGCAGGCCCGCATCCGGCACCCGGCCCACGATGGCGGCGGCGATGTCGAGGAAGTCCCCGTAGCGGTTGGTCCGGGCGCCGAGCACCGAGTTGGCGAAGACGATGGCGTTCGACTCCCCCCACGCCACCTGGTCGCCGAGACCGGGCCGTGACTCGGCCAGCTGGTATGGGGCGCAGGTGTAGGTAGGGCGGCAGCCGAGCGCTCGGTAGCGTTCCATCAGCCGCCGGCCACGCTCCGCCAGGTCCGGGTCACCGCGCCACAACTCGGGGTGCAGCAGATCGACGGCGCCCACGTTGAGGGTCGTCGGTACGCGGACCGCGGCCCCACCGTCCACCAGGCGATCCACGAAGTCCAGGCTGGCCTGCCCGTGGTACAGGCACGAGTCGACGTGGGCCGCGCGGATGGGGATCAGTCGTTCGGCCTCCAGGACGTCCGCCGTGCGCACCACCAGGCGCATGGCGAGCGCGGTCCCCGGCCCGGAATCGCCCTCCAGCAGAGCCCGTTCGGCCGGCTCCAGCTGCAGACTCAGCGGCCGGCCTCCTCGGCCTCCAGGGCGGCGATCTTGGCGACTCGCCGGACGTGACGTCCGCCCTCGAACTCGGCTTCCAGAAACTCCCGCACGCAGGCCTCCGCCACCTCCACGTTGGTCACCCGGGCCCCGATCGCGATGACGTTGGCGTCGTTGTGCTCCCGTCCCAGGCGGGCCACGACCGGGTTGGCGGCCTGCACGCAGCGAATGCCCCGGATCTTGTTGGCCACGATCGCCTCCCCAGTCCCGCTGCCGCCCAGGACGATGCCACGGTCGTATTCCCCACGGGCCACGGCGCGCACCACCGGCGCGATGACGTCCGGGTAGTCGACCGGCTCTGGCGAGTCGGTCCCGAAGTCGCGGTACGCGATCCCCAGGTCGTCCAGCATGCGGCACAGCGCGGTCTTGAGCACGAACCCGGCATGGTCGGAGCCGATGGCGACGCGCACCGGGTCAGTCTATCGCCGGCTCCAGGTCCACGACCTCCGCCACCGCCTGCCGACTGATGGCTCCCTCGCGGAGCAGCCGGGCGGGCTCAGCCGTGAGGTCGACCACGGTCGACGCCGTGCCGCCCGGGGCCGGTCCGCCATCCACGACCGCGGCCAGCAGGTCGCCATGGACGGCGAACGCGATCTGGACCTCGTCTGCTCCGAGGGTCTCCGGTTCGCCGCTCCGATTCGCGCTCGTTGCCAGCAGGGGTCCCGCCAGCCGGATCAAGGCCAGCGCGACGTCATGAGCCGGCACGCGGAATCCGAGCGCTTCGCCGCCGTCGGAGGCCGGAAGGACCAGGGTCAGGGGTCCGGGCCACCATCGGCCGGCGAGGCGTCTCGCACGCTCATCCAGGAGGTACCCAGCCGCCGTTACCTGGGACGCGTCGGCAACGAGGACCGGTATTGGCTTGTCCTCTGGCCTGCCCTTGAGCTTCACCAGATCCGACCGCTGTTCGTCGCGGGCAAAGGCACAGGCGACGCCATACACCGTGTCGGTGGGGAACGCGACCAGGTGTCCTTCGGCCAACAGCTCCGCGGCGGCGGCAAGGCCCTCGGGCGTCGCCGGCAGGATCTCGGTCACGGGAGCCGCTCAAGGTGGACGATCCGCTCGTGACCCGCCAGGTCGCGAAGCGTCGAGACCGACCACGCCCCCGGCATGGCCGCGGCCGCCGTCCGGATCGAACCGGCCTGGTCCTCGCCGATCTCCAGGATCACGCTCCCGTCGGCGGCCAGGCGGTCAGGCAGGCGGGCCAGAAGCTGGCGGATCACGACCAGCCCATCGGCCCCACCATCCAGCGCCGCGCCAGGCTCCCAGCCCAGGCTGCCCAGTCCGGCCTTGACTTCGGCGCTGCGCAGGTAGGGAAGGTTCGCGACAACGACGTCGGGAACCTGGGCCGCAGACCCCACCGGGTCGAGGAGATCCGCGACGGCCAGCGTCACCAGACGATCCAACCCGTGTGCGGCAAGGTTCTCGGCCGCCAGCTCAACGGCATCGGGCGACAGATCGCTCGCCACCAGGCGTAGGCGGCCCAGTGCCAGGGCCGAGCGGAAGCGCCGGGCCAGCACCACGGCCACGCCTCCGCCGCCGGTCCCGACCTCCCAGGCCAGGATCGGCCGGTCGTCGCGTCCCATGCGTTCGGCGATGTCTCCAATGGCCGCATCGGCCAGCAGCTCGGTCTCGGGGCGCGGAATGAGCGACCGCCGGTCGGTGGCGATCCGTAGGCCGTACCACTCCTTGAAGCCGCGGATGTACGCGATCGGCTCCCCGGCGGCGCGCCGCTCCACCCAGGCGCCTAGGTCGGCCCCCGTCCGCCCCGGCATCGGCTCATCGAGGTGCGCCAGGAGCCACGCCCGATCGCGCTCGAGGGCCTCCGCGACCAGGATCTCGGCATCCAGCCGCGGCGTCGGCGAGCCCGCCACCCGGAGACGCTCCATCGCGCCTGCCAATGCCGCCCCGGCCGTGGCCGAGTGGACGAGGGACTTAGCCGGAGACATTGGTGCCGGCCGCGGCCAGGCGGGCCGCCTGATCCGCTTCCCGCAGCGGCTCGATCACGCGGTCGAGGTCACCGGCCAGCAGGCCCGGCAGGTTGTGAACGGTCAGGCCGATCCGATGATCGGTGACCCGGTCAGCGGGAAAGTTGTAGGTCCGGATCTTCTCCGACCGCTCGCCGGTCCCGACCTGGGCCCGGCGCGCCTCCCCGCGCTCCTCCGCCTGACGCGCCCGCTCAGCCTCCAGCAGTCGCGCGCGCAACACCGACAGCGCCTTGGCCCGATTCTTGTGCTGGCTCTTCTCGTCCTGGATGGCCACCGCCATGCCTGTCGGCAGGTGCGTGATGCGCACGGCCGAATCGGTGGTGTTCACCGACTGGCCGCCGGGTCCGCTGGACCGAAAGGTCTCGATCCGAAGGTCACCCTCGTCGATGTCCACCTCGACCTCATCGGCCTCGGGCAGGACCGCCACCGTTGCGGTCGAGGTATGGATCCGGCCGCTGGACTCGGTGACCGGCACCCGTTGCACGCGGTGGACGCCGCTCTCGAACTTCAAGCGCGAATACGCCCCGTCGCCGGCGACCTCCGCGATGACCTCCTTGTAGCCGCCCGATGGGCTCTCGCTGGTGGACAGCAAGTCGACGCGCCAGCGGCGCTGCTCGGCGTACCGCTGGTACATGCGGTACAGGTCCGTCGCGAACAGCGACGCCTCATCCCCGCCGGTACCGGCACGGATCTCGAGGATCACGTCGCGCTCGTCGTTCGGGTCGCGGGGCACCAGCAGCCGCCGCAGTTCGGCCTCCAGGCCCGCCAGCCGGCCCTCCAGATCCTCCACCTCATCCCGGGCCATGGCGCGGACCTCCGGGTCGGCGTCCTCCAGCAGGCCGCGAGCGGAGGTCACGGCCTCCCGGGTCTCGTCGCGCGCCCGCAGGGCGTCCACGATCGGCGCCAGCCGGGCCAGCTCGCGCCCGTACCTCACCAGCAGTTGCCGGTCAGTCGCGGTCTCCGGTTGGGCCAGCAGCGCGCTCAGCTCCCGGTGGCGAGCCGACAGCTCACCCAGGCGGTCCGTCATGCCCGCGCCCGGTCCTCGTCCATGACCCGCTGGAGAGCGGAGATGCTGACCTCGAGCATCCCGTGATCCGGTGGCCGGGTGGTCATCGACTGGAGCCACAAACCGGGCGCGTAGATGGCGCGAACAAGCCGATTCCCGTAATGCCGGGCGCCGAACCGGACCAGCTCGTAGGCCACCGCGGCCACCAGAGGCACCAGCGCGATGCGCGACAGCATGAGCAGCGGCAACGGCACGTTGGCCCGCGGGACGACCGAGAAGAACAGGATGCTGATGACCACCACGATCAGGACGAAGGTCGTCCCGCACCGGGTGTGGGCGGTGCTGAACCGATCCACCGACGCGGGCTCCAGGGCGGCATCGGCCTCGTGGGCGCTGATGGTCTTGTGCTCAGCCCCGTGATAGGCGAACACCCGTCGCACGTCCGACATGAGACCGATGAGACCCAGGTACACGACGAAGATCACGAGCCGGAAGAGGCCCTCCAGCAGATTGGCCACCAGGTCGCTCCCAGCGGCCTCCTCGGCCGCCTCGGACAGGAGCAGCGGCAGTACGAAGAACAGGGCGATCGCGAAGCCGAGCGACGCGATCATAGTGATGGCCAACGTGCCACGGCCGATCTCGATCTCCTCGCCTTCCGCTGCCAGGGCCGCGGAGCGCATCAGCATTCGGGTCCCCAGCACCAGAGTCTCGTACAGCACGAGCACGCCACGGACCAGGGGCACGCGCAGCCACCGGCCGCCGGTCAGGGCTCGGGGCAGCGGCTCGGACAACGTGCGGATCTCGCCATCCGGCATCCGGACGCTCATGGCGGCCGTGGATTTGCCCCGCATCATGACCCCCTCGATGAGGGCCTGCCCGCCGTAGAAAAAGTCGGGCATCCGGTACTTGCGTGTCCCGGCCACGGCCTGGATCACGAACGGCCCAGCCGCGATCAGCTGTTCAGGGATCAGGAATGCCAGGTGGGGGACGAGCCGCGAGAGGCGGCCGGCGGTCGGTTGCCCCGACCGGGTCAGCGGGAAGCGCGCTCCATCCGCCGCTGGAACCGCTCTACCTGGCCTGCGGTGTCGACGATGTTCTGCGTGCCGGTGTAGAACGGATGGCAATTCGAACAGACCTCGACCCGGATCGACTCGGCGGTCGACCCGACGGTGAAGGTGGTCCCGCAAGCGCAGTGCACCTCGGCTTGATGGTACTGCGGATGAATGCCGGTCTTCATCGGTCAGTCCTCGGCCCCGACCACGCTGACCAGCTTGCGGTCACGGGTCTCATGGGTGAAGCGAACCTTTCCAGCGGAGGTGGCGAACAGGGTGTAGTCGCGCCCCATGCCGACGTTGGCCCCTGGATGGAATGTGCTGCCCCGCTGCCGAACAATGATCGTCCCGGCCAGCACCAGCTGCCCGTCGCCGCGCTTCACGCCCAGCCGCTGGCCGGCGCTGTCGCGTCCGTTCTTGGATGACGATCCGGCCTTCTTGTGTGCCATGCCTACTCGGTCTCCGATTTCGTCTTGCGCGAGGCCGCTGCCTTGCGAGGGGCCGTCGTCTTGCGCGGAGCCGCCGACTTGGGCGCAAGCTTGGCCGTCGTCTTGCGCGTGGCCGCCACTTTGGGCGGCGGCGGCGCCTTGGACGCGGCCTTGGCCGTCGTCGCGGCGGTCGCGATCTCATCGATCCGGACCCGGGTCAACTCCGACCGATGACCGGTGCGCCGCCGGTAATGCGCCTTGGGCCGGAAGCGGAAGACGATCACCTTTGGACCGCGGCCGTGCTCGAGCACCGTGCCGCGCACCGATGCCCCGCTCACGGTCGGGGTGCCAACCGTGACGCCGTCCTCGTCACCGACGAGCAGCACGCGGTCGAACGTCACCGTTGCTCCCGCCTCGGCGTCGAGACGGTCGATGACCAGGGTGCGCCCCGGCTCGACCCGATATTGCTTTCCGCCGTTGTCGACCACGGCGTACATGCTCGTTCTCCGTTGGATGGGGGATCCGCGCTCGCGATCAGTTCGCGAAACGCGCACGGCCGGACACCGAGAAGGCGCCTCACGCGGACCTGCGAGTCTATCGGGCGACCGGAGGAGTGTCAACGAACAGGAGCCGGTGCCGGATGGTCCGGGTGGTGGCCAGCCCCAGACCCAGGGCGTCCACGACGTCCCGCGGCCGGCCCGCTCCGCTCGGATCGAGGCGCAGCTGCATCCGGAGGCGTGCCGTCCGGGCGGCCTCGTCGACCTCAATTACCTCCAGGTCTTCGACGTAGGGCCGGAGATCCCGTTCGGCCGCGTCCGACCGCCGTTCGCTCTCCCCCCGCCGGCGCTGACCGGGCAGGCTGGTCGCGGCCAGGAGTCGGACCACGGCGGACCGCAGATCGTCCGCGGTCACGCCCTCGGGCGTGCTGACTTCGACCTCGTACTCGCCGCCCCGAACCTGGGACGCGGCCGAGGGAAACCCGTGCCACGCCTCGCGGGCGTCGATGATCGCCAGACCGTCGGCCAGGCCCTCGCCCGCCGCGAGCACCCGTTCCTGGGGGACGAGCTCGTCGAACCAGACCTCCACGATATCCCCGCGCAGCTCCATCCCGGCCGGCGCGCTGGCCGCCAGGCGCAGGCGTGGCCGGGGACGCGCGGCGGTGGTCCGGGAGAGGGGGAGCGCGGCCTCAATCAGGACGCGCTGGAACTCCGCCAGGATGTCCTGCTGGCGCAGCCGGAGCGCGGGCTCGGCCCGAGAGAACAAGATTTGCCAGCGCTGGCGCGGGGCGACGTCCTGAGGGCTCATGGCCCGACGATGGTAGCGCCCCTGGCACCCACGTTCCCCGCTCGGCTAGGATGCCGGCGCATGGGGTTTCTCGCCCGCCACCGCCTGGAGCTGTTCGTCACGTTCGCGATCCTGCTGGTGGCGTTCGCCCTGTGGCTGGCGCGCTCGGCGCTCCCCGTATTCGCGATTGCGATCGCTCTCGCCTTCCTGCTCGATCCGCCGGTGACCGCACTCCATCGTCGCGGCATCCCTCGCGTGGCCGGCATCCTCCTGGTCTACGTGGCGGTGGTGGCGGGCGTCATCGGGCTGGGATTGTTCCTCCTCCCGCCGCTCTTCGATCAGCTCAGGCGGTTCCTGGAGCAGCTCCCCACCCTCGCCGCCCAGTTCGTGGCCTGGGAGCAGGCGCTCGTGGACTGGCTCACCGGCCTGCCGCTGCCCGAACCCATCCGCGACGCGTTGGACTCCATCATCGGGAGCGGGCAGCAGGCCGTGGTAGCCCTGCTGGAGGCCATCGTCGGGCCGCTCCTCAGCCTGATTGCGCGCACCGCGGGCTTCGTATTCGGGTTGGTGCTGGTTCCGGTCTGGCTGCTGTACGTCCTCAAGGATCGCGAGCGTCTGCCGGATGGCATCCTGGGCCTACTGCCCTCCGGCTGGCGCCCGGACGCGAGTCACGCCATGGGATTGACCACCAGCATGATCGGTCGCTGGATCCGGGGTCAGCTCCTGCTTGGCGCCGTGATCTTCGTCGCCACCCTGGTCGGCTTGCTGGTCCTTTCCGCTATCGGCTTCCGGGAGTTCGCCGACTTCGCGGTGCTGTTGGCGCTGGCGGCCGGCGTCCTCGAGCTGGTCCCGATCATCGGTCCCATCATCGCGGCCGTCCCGGCGGTCCTCATCGGCGCATCCATCTCTCCTGGCGCGGCACTGGCGGCGGTCGCGCTGTACACCGTCGTCCAGCAGCTCGAGAACCACCTGCTGGTCCCCAAGGTCATGGGCGACGCCGTCGACCTCCATCCGGCGGTCGTCATCTTGTCGCTGATCGTGGGCGCCTCGTTGTTCGGGCTGTGGGGCGCCATCCTGGCCGCCCCGGTCGTCGCGCTCGGCCGCGACCTGTATCGGTACGCCTTCCGGCGGCTGGAGGGCGGGGCGCCGGACGACGCCCGAGCCTTCGCCAGCCACTCCAGGCCCATCCCTTCACCCCCGACCCCGCCGCCGACCCCGCCCCCCGAAGCCGAGGCTGTGTGATCGGGTCGGCCGCCCCTTAGAAGGTTTCGGTCCGGGTGTGCATCCGAACGGATTGGAGGATCCCCATCCCGAACAGGATGGAGACCGTCGACGAGCCGCCGTACGTGATCAACGGCAACGGGATGCCGGTCACCGGCAGCAACCCGATGACCATGCCGATGTTGACCACCACCTGGAACAGCAGCATGGTCGCCAGGCCCATGGCTACCAGTCGGCCCAGACCGTCGCGCGCTCGCCAGCCGATGATCGTGATCCGCCACAGAAGCAGGCCGAAGAGCGCCAGCAGGATGAGGCCGCCCACCAACCCCAGCTCCTCGGCCACGATCGTAAAGATGAAGTCCGTGGTCTGGACCGGCAGGAACCCCAGCTGGTTGGCGTGGCCAGCCGTCAGTCCCTGTCCCAGCCATCCGCCGGACCCGACCGCATTGAGCGCCTGGACGAGCTGGTAGCACGCCCCCTGCGGGTCCGCCGCCGGATCGAGGAAGCACGTCAGGCGCGACAGCTGGTAGTCGGCAAGGGCGCCGAGCACGATGGGTGTCATGGCGATCGTGATACCGCCCAGCAGGGCCATCCACCCGATGCTGGCGCCGCTGATGAACAGCATGCCCCCCAGGATGGCCACGAACACGAGCGCGGTGCCCAGGTCGGGTTGGCGCAGGACGAGGGCGGTCGGTAGGACCGTCAATAGTGCTGCCCCGATGATCGTCGACAGCCGCCCGATGCCCTGGCCGCGGCCCGCCAGGAACGCCGCCAGGACGATCACCATGAGCACCTTGCCGATTTCGGAGAATTGGAAGTCAAGCCCGCCGATGGTCACCGACAGCTGCGCCCCGAACACCTCGTTCCCGGCCAGCAGGTTCAGCACCAGCAGGCCCAGGGTGATGAGGTAGATCGGGAGGGCGAACGTCCGGAGCCAGTGGTAGTCCACCGAGGCGGCGACCGCCAGCACGGCAAAGCCGATGCCACTCCAGATGACCGTCTTCACCGGTTGCGGGATGACCCCGGGTGGAGACGGGCCGTCGTTCCAGGCGGCGGACACGCCGAGGATCAGGCCAAAGCCCAGCAGCAGGACCACGTACAGGGTCAGCTGCCAGTCAAAGTCGCGCCAGCGAGCGGTTGGGGCGACCTCGAAGGTAGTGACCGCGACGCCCACGCTCAGTTGCCTCCCGAGAGCTGCCGCAGGGTTACCGGGTCCAGGCGGAGATCCTGGTCGAGGTCGAAGTACTGCTGGAGGAAGTACTTCACCACTTCGGTCGACACGTTCCCGATGACGGTGGCCCGATAGGTGAAGGTGATGACCGCCAGCGGCGAATCGGTCGCGCCGGGGGTGGAGGGCAGCCAGGCCACGAACCACGAGTGGAAGGGCAGCGTGCCCTCGGCGTCGGGGAGGCCGAACTCCGCCGTGCCCGTCTTGCCCGACAGCGCGCCGGGCAGGCGCAGATCGCTGATGTTGTACGCGTGCCCGGTGGTGATGACCTCCCGGGCGCCGATGCGCATCAGCCCCAGGTTGGCGGGGTCGGCGGCCACCTCGTGCAGGACCTCGGGCTCGTACCTATCCACCAGGTTGCCGTCGGCGTCGGCTGCACCGAGCACGATCTGGGGTCGCATCAGGTGCCCGCCGTTGGCCAGCGCGGCATACGCGTTCAGCAGCTGAAGCGGGGTGACCGCAATCACGTTCTGCCCGATCCCGGCCTGGGCCAGCTCCCCGGTATATACGCCCGTACGACCCTGCGTGTGAGCCCACTCGGTAGACGCGATGATCCCGCTTGCCTCATTTGGAAGATCGATCTCGGTGGGTGCGCCGAAGCCCAGCTCATAGGCCCATTTCGCCAGCCGGTCCACGCCCAGGTGGACGGCCATCTGGTAGAAGAACGTGTCGGAGCTGATCGCGAACGCCTCGACCATGTTCAGGCGGCCGAAGCCACGCCGGTTCCAGTCGTACAGGCAGTCACCGGCCGGAGCGCCGGGGATCTGGTAGCAGCCGTAGGTCTGCCACCGGCGGGCCGAGGTGGTGACCCCTTCCTGCAGGGCGGCCAGACCGGTCACCAGCTTGAATGTGGATCCAGGAGGGTAGATGTCGCTGATGGCATGGTTGCGGAGCGGCAGGTTGGGATCGGTCAGGTACGCCTGGTAGAGCTCGTCGGGGATGCCGCCGGCGAACGCGTTGTTGTCGTAGGCCGGCAGCGACACCATCGCCAGGATCTCGCCGGTCTGGGGGTTCATGACGATCGTGACCCCCTGGCTGACGTTGGCCTCCCGCATGCCCCACAGGAGTGCCTCGGTGGCCATGCGCTGGAGCCGCGCGTCGATCGTCAGCACCAGGTTCCGTCCGGCCGTCGGGTCCCGGGTCTCCTCCACGACCTTCACCAGCAGGCCCGATACGTCACGCTCCCAGCGCGCGGATCCGTACTCGCCTCGCAGTTCGGACTCGAACGCGGCCTCGATCCCCGTCCGCCCGATGGGGTCGTCGTGCAGATAGCCCGCCTCCGCCAGCCGCTCAAGCTCACCGGCGTTGACGGGACCGGTGTAGCCGACGATGTGGGACAGGAGCGTGCCGTCCGGCTCGCCGAGGTCGTTGAGGTATTGGCGCCGCGCCACGACCTGCAGCTCGATGCCGGGCAATGACTCGCTCTCCTCGGCGAGCACCAGCGCCGCCGCGCGGTCGATGTCGGTCGCCAGCGGCACCAGGTCGAAGGGCGACCCCGCGAAGGCGTTCAGCCGTGCGGACAGCTCGCTGGCGGGGAGCCCCACCAGCTCCGCCACTCGGCGCAGGACCGCGTTCTGTCGTGCAGCGGGCAGGTCTGCGGGCCGCACCGCCAACGTCCAGGTCGGCACGTTGATGACCAGCGGTCGCCCCTCGCGATCAAAGACCAGCCCGCGCTGGGACGGAATGGCCACGTCCACGGTCCGCGCGGCCTCCGCCTGCTCGGCACGGGCTCTCCCTTCGATGACCTGGAGCTGGAAGAGCCGGCCCGCCAGGACGGTGAACAGAAGTAACCCGATGACCCCGAAAGCGATGAACCGGGGACCGGAGCGCTGCAGATCCGGGTGCTCGAACTGCGTGCCCACGGTCAGATGGGCGACGGCTCGAAGCCGAAGCGGGACAGAGCCGCGCGCGCAGCCACGAACGCGAGCGCCGTCAGCAATCCATTCAGCGCCGCGGTAGGCAGCAGAAGACCTGCCACCGATCCTGGTTGGGGCAGCGGGGCGCCGCCGACCAGGACCAGCACGATGAGACCCACCAGATCCACCAGCAGGCTGCCAATGACACCGCCGATCAGCGCCAAGACGACGCCTGAATGGCCGACGAGGCGGGAGGCGCTCGCCAACAAGCCGGCGACCAGGAGCAAACCAAGCGGCACGCTGCCCAGCGGATCGGTGGTGAGCAGGCTCACGGTCAACCCGCCTACGAATGCCCACACGGCGCCACTACCCAGCCCGAGCAGGGCCGTGACGGTCACCACCGCCGCGAGCATGAGATTCGGTCTCAGATCACCCACGGCCAGCACCGGAGCCAGACTGGCGTGGGAAACGCCGGTGATGAAGGCCAGGAGCGCGCTGATGGCGTTGATCGGACGGTTCTCGCGGGTCGCTGCGACTCGTGGGGGCGGCTGAGGCCAAGTATAGGCTCCGGAAAGCGTCCGATCCAGCCTCCCGGGCCCGCAAACGTGCTCGGAGGGCATGTTTCACGTGAAACATTGAGCCGCCGGTAACGGGTCGAAAACGGCCCAAACTGATACAATTGAGCGTGCCCGACGAAACTCGCAACGGAGTGCTCGTGGCTAGGGTCACGGCCTGTACCAACCAGAAGGGCGGCGTCGGTAAGACGACCACCGTCATCAACCTCGCGGCATATCTGGCCCTTTCCGGCACGCGAACGCTCGTCATCGATCTGGATCCCCAGGGCAACGCCTCGACGGGGCTGGGAGCCGACCGAGGAGCGCCGGGCACGATCTATGACGCGCTCATTGATCGGGTCGCGATCTCGGAGATCGCGAGGCCCACGGCGATCCCGGGCCTCGACCTCGTGCCGGCCACACCAATGCTTGCCGGGGCCGAGATCGAGCTGGTAGGGATCCCTGCCCGCGAGCATCGGCTGGCGGCCAGCCTGGCCGAGGTGGACGAACGATATGACCGCGTGCTGGTGGACTGCCCGCCCTCACTCGGCCTGCTGACAGTCAATGCGTTGACCGCCGCGGATGGCGTGCTCATCCCGATCCAGGCGGAGTATTACGCGATGGAGGGTCTTGGAAACCTGGTGAACACCATCCGCCTTGTCCGTGGGTCGCTGAACCCGCGACTGGAGATCGAGGGAGTCGTGATCACGATGTTCGATCGCCGGACGCGGCTTTCCGCCCAGGTGGCTGATGAGGTGCGACGCCACCTGAATGGCACGGTGTACGACACCGTCGTGCCTCGCAGCGTGCGGCTCAGCGAGGCTCCGAGCCACGGGCTGCCGATCGCCCTGTACGACCCCAGCTCACGTGGCGCTTTTGCCTACCAGGCACTGGCCGCTGAGGTGGCCGCTCGTGGCTGAGTCACCGCCCCGCGAGTTCGGGCTGGGTCGAGGTCTGGATGCCTTGATCGCACCGCCTGATGGTGGTGGTGATGCACGGCAGATTCCCCTGGACCGGATCGTGGCCAATCCGCACCAGCCGCGCGCCCGGTTCGAGGGCCACGACCAGGACGTCCTGGCCGCCTCCATCTCCACTCACGGCGTGCTGCAACCGGTCGTGGTCCGCGGCCTGGCCAACGGCGATTACCAGCTCATTGCCGGCGAAAGGCGCGTTCGGGCCGCGCGCCAGGCCGGTCTGACGCAGGTGCCCGCCGTGATCCGCGATCCCAGCGAGGAGCAGATGATCGAGCTCGCGCTCATCGAAAACCTGCAGCGGACCGATCTCAACCCCATCGAGCAGGCCATGGGCTTCCGGGTCCTGATCGAGCGCTTCGGGCTGGCGCACGATGCGGTGGCCAGCCGGATTGGCCGGTCGCGAGCTTCGGTCAGCAACGCGTTGCGCCTGCTGGATCTCGCTCCCGAGACCCAGGAAGCGCTTCTGGACGGCCAGGTCAGCGAGGGGCATGCCCGCGCGCTGGCGGGCTTGACGGTGTCCGAACTCCAGGTCGCGGCGCTCCAGATCGTGCTCGAGCGACACCTTTCCGTGCGCCAGACCGAGGAGCTGGTCCGGCGTCGGCGCCGCCATGGCCGTGACGATGAAACGGTCGCGGTGCGAGGGGACCTGCAGGAGCTCGAGAGCCACCTCCGCGAGATCCTCGCTACCCGCGTCGCGATCACCCGTACACGCCGGGGAGGGCGGATCAGCATCGACTTCGCCTCGGACGAGGAGCTGACCCGCCTGTTCGCCTGGATTATCCGTACCGCACCGGAGACCGACGACAGCGACCCGATACGCATCGGCTCGGAGAAAGCATCGCCATGACGGCCCAACCCAGCCGCCGGCGAGCCCGCGCCTCAGCCGCGTACACGGCTGCCGATATCCAGGTCCTGGAGGGCCTGCAGGCGGTTCGCAAGCGCCCCGGCATGTACATCGGCTCCACAGACGCCCGCGGCCTCCACCAGCTCGTGTGGGAGGTCGTGGACAACAGCATCGACGAGGCCATGGCCAACATGGCGACGCGGATCGACGTCACGATCGGCGCCGACGGCCACCTGGAGGTCGTGGACGACGGGCGGGGGATCCCCGTCGACCGGCACGCCACCGGCAAGAGCGCCCTCGAAGTGATCATGACCGTGCTGCACGCCGGGGCAAAGTTCGGCGGTGGCGGCTACAAGGTCTCCGGTGGCCTTCACGGCGTGGGCGTGAGCGTGGTGAACGCCCTCGCAGCCGAGATGCGAGTCGAGGTCCTCCGGGACGGCAAGCGCTACGTCCAGGAATACCGTCGCGGCGCGCCGTTGAAGCCTGTCCGCCAGGTCGGTGGGGAGGCCGAGGCCAACCGTGGCCTCGACTGGGCCCGACATCACGGCACGCGAACCTGGGTCCTGCCGGACCCCGAGATCTTCGAGGACCTCGACTTCAACTGGGAGACGATTGCGACCCGGTTGCGGGAATCGGCCTATCTGAACAAGGGGATCTGGATCCGGCTGCTGGATGAGCGGGTCGGACGCGAGAAGAACTACCTGTTCCAGGGCGGCGTGACCTCCTTCGTACGTCACCTGAATCGCCACCGCGCCCGACTGCACCAGCACCCCATCTTCGTGGAGCGGGTCGTGGAAGGCACCAGCGTCGAGGTCGCACTCCAGTACAACGACGGTTTTGCCGAGACGGTGCTCCCGTTCGCCAACAACATCCACACCGTCGACGGCGGCACCCACGTCACCGGTTTCCGAGCCGCCCTGACCAGCTCGCTCAACGAGTGGGCCCGCCGCGCCGGTGTCCTGTCCGAGAAGGACACCAACCTCAGCGGGGACGACGTGCGCGAGGGTCTCACGGCGGTCATCAGCGTCAAGCTCACCGACCCCCAGTTCGAGGGCCAGACCAAAGCCAAGCTGGGGAACGCCGATATCAAGGGCATCGTCCAAACCGTGGTGTCGGACGGCATCATGCAGCACCTCGAGGAGAACCCTGCCGATGGGCGCCGGATCCTCGAGAAGTGCCTGACCGCGGCCCGCGCCCGAGAAGCGGCCCGCAAGGCACGCGACCTCGTCATCCGCAAGGGCGCGCTGGACGGGATGGCGCTGCCCGGGAAGCTTGCCGACTGCCAGGAACGGGATCCGGCGCTCAGCGAGCTGTACATCGTGGAGGGGGACTCGGCTGGCGGCTCCGCCAAACAGGGCCGGAATCGCCAAAACCAGGCCGTACTCCCTCTGCGTGGAAAGCTCCTCAACGTCGAGAAAGCGCGTCTCGACAAGGTGCTCTCCAGCGAGAACGTTCGGCCACTGATCATTGCGCTTGGCGCCGGGATCGGCGATCAGTTCGATATCGCCAAGCTCCGCTACCACCGCATCTGCCTCCTGTCCGACGCCGACGTCGACGGGGCCCATATCACGACCCTGCTGCTGACCTTCTTCTACCGGCACATGCCACTGGTGATCGAGAACGGGTACCTGTACCTGTGCCAGCCGCCGTTGTACCGGGTGAGCACGGGCAAACAAACGCGGTACGCCAGCGACGACCGCGGGCGCGAGGCTGCGGTCCGGGAGCTGTCGCGGGACGGCAAGGCCCGGAACGTCACCGTTCAGCGCTTCAAGGGCCTGGGCGAGATGAACCCTGACCAGCTCTGGGATACGACGATGAATCCCGAGACGCGAACCCTGCTGCAGGTGAACGTCCGTGACGCCGCGGACGCGGATGAGACGTTCAGCACGCTCATGGGTGAGCGGGTGGAGCCACGACGCGACTTCATCCGCGCCGAAGCGCGCAAGGTGCGCAACCTCGACATCTGAGAGGGAGATCGATGCCATCCCGTCACATCGCCGATATCCGCCAGGTCGAGGCCAAGACCGGGCGCGCGCTCGAGGATTGGTGCGCGTTGCTCGAAGCCAACGGCATTGGTGATCGGCGCGAGGCCGTGAACTTCCTGCGCGACGGCCATGCGGTGGCGCACGCCTATGCCCTCGCGATCGCCGACCACTGCCTGCGTGGCAGCCGGGACGCGTACGGCGACGACTTCTGGGACGAAGAGGCCAGCTGGTGACGCCTGAGCTTCCGGTTCTCATGCGACATAGGCGACAGACGCGACACGGGGGTCGTGGCTGATGGACGCCCGCATGGGCGCGGTGCGCAACGTCTCAATCGAGGACGAGATGCGCTCGGCGTACATCGATTACGCCATGTCGGTCATCGTGGCCCGCGCCCTCCCCGATGTTCGAGACGGCCTGAAGCCGGTCCATCGGCGGATCCTGTTCACGATGCACGAGATGGGGCTACGGTCGACATCGGCCTACCGCAAGTGCGCCGGCGTGGTCGGCGAGGCGCTGGCCAAGTTCCATCCCCATGGCGATGTAGCCCTCTATGACGCCCTGGTGCGCCTGGCCCAGGACTTCAGCCTGCGCTACCCGCTCGTGGATGGCCAGGGCAACTTCGGTTCCATCGATGGGGATCCGGCTGCGGCGTATCGGTACACCGAGGCGCGACTGGCGGCCATCAGCGACGAGATGCTGTCCGACATCGAGAAGGGCACCGTCGATTTCATGGACAACTTCGACGGCCGCCTCCAGGAGCCAACCGTGCTTCCCGCGCGCTTGCCGAACCTACTCGTGAACGGCTCGTCGGGGATTGCGGTCGGCATGGCCACGAACATTCCGCCCCACAACCTGGGTGAGATCTGCAGGGCGGTGGAGAAGCTGATCGACGAGCCGGAGTCGACCGTGGACGACCTTTGCGAGATCGTGACCGGACCCGACTTTCCAACCGGCGGGACCGTCTTCCGCTTCTCCGACCAGCGCTCGATCGCGGGGGAGAAGGAGCGCATCGACGCCATTCGGCACATGTACGCCACGGGGCGGGGACGGGTCATGATGCGCGGCCAGGTCGCTCTGGAGGAGGTCCGCCCGGGGCGCATGGCGGTGGTCGTCACCGAGCTTCCGTACCAGGTCAACAAGACCACGCTGATCGAGAAGATGGCCGAGCTGGTCGGAGCCAAGAGAATCACCGATGTCAGCGACATTCGCGACGAATCCGACCGCGACGGCATGAGGATCGTGGTGGAGGTCAAGCGCGACGGGTCACCGCATACCGTGATGTCGCAGCTGTTCAAGCACACCGCCCTCGAGTCGAGCTTCTCGACCAACATGCTGGCCCTCGTCGACGGCCAGCCCCAGACCCTGGGCCTCAAGCGGCTGCTCGAGCATTACATCGCCTATCGGCGCGAGGTCATCCGTCGGAGGACCGAATTCGACCTGAACCGAGCCCGCGAGCGGGCGCACATCCTCGAGGGCTTGAAGATCGCGCTCGACCACCTGGACGAGGTGATCTCCACCATTCGCAAGTCAGCCGATGCGGATGCTGCCCGCGAAGCCCTGATCGCCAAGTTCTCGCTCAGCGAGGCGCAGGCCAACGCGATCCTCGAGATGCAGCTGCGCCGTCTGGCCGCCCTGGAGCGCAAGAAGATCGAGGACGAGTACGAAGAGGTCATCCGCCTGATCGCCGAGCTGGAGGACCTGCTGGCCAACCCGCGCAAGATCCTGCAGGCCATCAAGGACGAGCTGGGCGAGCTGCGGCGGAAGTACGGCGAGGAACGGCGAACCCGGATCTGGGATGACGCGACACGCGAGCTCTCAGCCGAGGATTTGGTGGCCGCCGAGGATGTGGTCGTGACGCTGTCGCAGCGCGGCTACATCAAGCGCCAGCAGATCCGCACCTTCCGCTCGCAGCGGCGGGGGGGCAAGGGCAAGCTGGCGATGATCACGCGTGAGGAGGACGCCGTCAGCCACCTGGTCGTGGCCAACACCCATGACAACATCCTGTTCTTCACCAACCGCGGGCGCGTGTTCATCACCAAGGTCCACGCTCTGCCCGAGGCCAGCCGCCACGCAAAGGGCCTTCCGATCATCAACCTGCCCGGGGTCCAGGTCGACAGCGGCGAGTACGTGAGCGCGATCATCTCGCTGCCGCGCTTCGAGCCGGATCACTACCTGGTCATGGCTACTCGCAAGGGGAAGATCAAGAAGACCTCGCTCGCCGAGTACGCCAAGATCAAGGCCAACGGGCTGATCGCGATCAACCTCGTGGATGGCGACGAGCTGCGCTGGGTGGACCTCTCGGACGGCGGGAACGACATCCTCATCGCCACCCGCAATGGCCAGGCCGCGCGCTTCGCCGAACGGGAGGTGCGCGCCATGGGCCGCGACACGATGGGCGTCACGGGCCTCCGGCTCAAGGGCAAGGACGAGGTCATCGGCATGCAGGTCATTCGCGATCCGAGCCAGCAGCTGTTGGTGGTCACCGAGCAGGGATATGGCAAGCGGACGATCGTCAACGACTTCCCGGTCAAGCACCGCGCCACCGGCGGTGTGATCGCCAACGCCCTGAACAAGGAAACGGGCGCGGTGGCTGCCGTCCGGCTGGTGGGGCAGGATGATGAAGAGGTGATGCTGATCACCCAGGAGGGCACCATGCTGCGCACCCAGGTTGCGAGCGTGAACAGCTACCGGCGCGCCTCGCGCGGGGTGACGGTGATGAAGCCGGTGGAGGGCGATCGGATCATCTCGATTGCGGTATTCGTGGACGAAGGGCTACCCGAGGAGACCGAAAGCGAGGAATGAGGCGGTAGAATCGGCCGGCCGGGGTCCGATCCGGCAACGAGCATGGAGCGAGCCGTTGTACGCCGACGAGTTCAGCATCTACTCGGGCAACGCCAACCGGCCACTGGCGGAAGACATCTGCCGCTACCTGGGGACGCGGATGGGGGAGGCCGATGTCTTCCAGTTCGCGAACGAGAACATCTTCGTCCGCATCCTCGAGAACGTCCGCGAACAGGACGTGTTCCTGATCCAGCCCACCTGCCGACCGGTGAATCACTCGATCATGGAGCTGCTGATCATGATCGACGCCTTCAAGCGGGCCAGCGCGGGCCGGATCACCGCGGTCATCCCCTACTACGCCTACGGCCGATCCGACAAGAAGGACCAGCCCCGGGTTCCGATCACGGCGCGTTTGATCGCTGACATGCTCACCGTGGCCGGCGCCGACCGCGTTCTCACCATGGACCTCCACCAGGGCCAGATCCAGGGCTTCTTCTCGATCCCGGTCGACGAGCTCACCGCCGTCGACATGCTGGCCAAGTACGTCACCGGCCTGGGGCTCGAGGAGCTTGTGGTTGTCAGCGAGCTGGGCTTCGCCAAGAAGGCGCGGAACTTCGCTGAGAAGCTCAACGCCCCGCTGGCCATCGTCGAAAAACGGCGGCTGGGGAACGACGACAAGGCGGAGCTGAAGAACGTCATTGGTGAGGTCAGCGGGAAGACCGCGGTTGTCATCGACGACGAGATCAACACCGCCGGCTCGCTGATAGAGACGGTCAACGCCCTGATCAGCGAAGGGGCGCGCGACGTGTACTCGTGCGCGACCCACGGCGTATTCTCGGGCACGGCACTCGAGCGCATCGAGTCCTCGGCCCTGCGCGAGGTCATCGTGACCGACACCATCCCGCTGCCGGATGGTGCCAATGCGGACCGCATCACGGTCCTGTCGGTGGCGCCGCTGTTTGGGGAGGCCATCCGGCGCATTCATCGCGGCGAGAGCGTCGGGGCCCTTTTCTCGTCCGAGGTCGAGCTGGTCGAAGAGATGACCTTCTGGGGCGCGCGCGGCGAGGACGAGGAAGCCGAGGCGGTCACGGTCGAGGGATGAGCGAGTGGGCGAGGTCCGGCTAGGGATTCTCCCCTGGGGACAGGCCACGGACTGGCCGTCCATGGAGTCGACGGCGCGCCGGGTGGAGGAGCTCGGCTACCACCACCTGTGGGCGTGGGACCACCTGCAGGCCATCTTCGGCGATCCCGACCAGCCGATCTACGAAGGGTGGATGACGCTGGCGGCCTGGGCAAAGGTCACCCGGCGGGTCCGTCTGGGACTCCTCGTGGGCGCCAATACGTTCCGCAACCCGGGCCTGGTGGCCAAGCTCGCGACCACGCTCGACCACATCAGCGACGGGCGCGCCATTCTTGGGCTGGGCGGCGCCTGGTTCGAGCACGAGCACGTGGCTCACGGGATCGAGTTCGGGACGGGCTTCGGCCAACGACTCGACTGGCTGCATGAGGCTGTCGGAGCCATCCGAACCGTCCTCGACGGCGGCGCGGCAACCAGCCCCCAGAACGGCCGCTACCGGTTCCGGGAGCTCCGTCAACACCCACTTCCGCTGCAGGCGCGCCTGCCGATCATGATCGGCGGGTCGGGAGAGAAGAAGACGCTCCGCACCGTGGCGACCTACGCCGACATGTGGAATGCGATGGGCAGCGCCGAGGTTCTGCGGCACAAGGTGGAGGTCCTGCGCGAACATTGCGCGGCGGTGGGGCGTGACATCGCTGAGATCGAGATGACGGTCGGATGCAAGCCGCTCATCCGCGACACGGAGGCGGAAGCCCATCGCGCGTGGGAAGCCCAGATGGCGCTCAACCGCACACCGATGGCCGAGGTGCGCAACGACGAGACCTTCTGGATCGGAACCCCCGAGCAGATCGCCGAGCGGATGCGCGAGTGCCGCGCGGTGGGGTTCGACACGTTCATCGCCGAGCTGGCCGCGCCCCACGACGTGGAGACGCTTGAGCGCTGGATCGGCGAAGTCAAGCCCATGCTCAAGGCCTAGGCCGACAGACGTGCCCTGAGGCCGCATGTGGGGCACTCCGGAGAGGCCGATATACTCGGCGCAGATCCATGTTGAAACTGTTCTCCCGGGTGATGGACTCCAACGAGCGTGAGGTCCGCCGCCTGGAACCCCTCGTCGAGCGCGCCAACGCGCTCGAGCCCGAATACCGCGCCCTCACCGACGACGAACTCCGGGGACGGACGGCGTTGTTCCGCGAGCGGCTGGCCGAGCAGCTCGGCGACTTGATCCTGCCGGCCGAAGCGCGTGCCGAGACTTCGGACGACGATTCCGAGCTGGTAGGGGGCGACCCGGCTCGGCGCCTGGAGCGCCGACGCGAGGAGCGCGAGCGGGAAATGGCGCAGATCAACGCGGCGCTGGACGGGATCCTGCCGGAAGCCTTCGCCGCCGTGCGCGAGGCCATGCAGCGCGCCCTCGGCAAGCGCCATTACGACGTCCAGCTGCTGGGCGGCATCGTCCTGCACCACGGCACGATCGCCGAGATGCGGACCGGCGAGGGCAAGACCTTCGTCGCGCCGCTGGCCGCGTACTTGAACGCCCTGGCCGGACAGGGCGTTCACGTGGTCACGGTCAACGACTATCTCGCCAAGCGCGACGCGCAGTGGATCGGGGCCGTCTTCCATCGACTGGGGATGGAGGTCGGGTCCATCCAGCATGAGGCTGCCTACGTGTTCGACCCGGACTTCCCGGCCACCGACGAGCGGTTGCAGGACCTGCGGCCGGTCACCCGGCGCGAGGCGTACGCCGCCGACGTGACCTACGGCACGAACAACGAGTTCGGGTTCGATTTCCTGCGCGACAACCTGGTCACCGATCTCGGACTCCGCGTCCAGCGCGGCCATTTCTTCGGCATCGTGGACGAGGTGGACAACATCCTGATCGACGAGGCCCGGACCCCGTTGATCATCAGCGGCCAGGCCGAGCAATCCACCGACCGATACGTCCAGTTCGCGCGCCTGGTGCCCCGACTCAAGGCGGAGGATGACTACCTGGTCGACGAGAAGTTTCGGCAGGTGGCGATCACCGAGGCGGGGACCGAGAAGATGGAGCGCATGCTGGGCGTCGCAAACCTGTTCGACGACGACTTCAGCATGGCGCGCCACCTGGAGCAGGCCCTCAAGGCGGAGGCTCTGTACAAGCGCGACCGCGACTACGTCGTCAAGGACGGCGAGGTCGTGATCGTCGACGAGTTCACGGGGCGACTCATGCCCGGACGGCGCTGGAGCGAGGGGCTGCACCAGGCGGTGGAGGCCAAAGAGGGCGTCCGCATCCAGAGCGAGTCACGGACCCTGGCCACGATCACGTTCCAGAACTACTTCCGGATGTACCGCAAGCTGGCCGGGATGACGGGCACGGCCGAAACCGAGGCCGAGGAGTTCAACAAGATCTACGGCCTCGAGGTCGTGGTGATCCCGACCCACCTGCCCATGATCCGCGACGACTTCGCGGACCTGGTGTACGCCAGCCAGAGGGGCAAGTGGGATTCGGTGATCGAAGAGATCGTCGAGGAGCACGAGAAGGGTCGACCGGTCCTGGTGGGCACCATCAGCGTCGAGGTCAGCGAGATGCTTTCGGAGCTGCTGAAGCGCCGGGGAATCAAGCACAACGTGCTGAACGCGAAACTGCACGAGCGCGAGGCGGAGATCGTGGCGCAGGCCGGTCGGAGTGGCGCGGTGACCATCGCCACCAACATGGCCGGCCGCGGCGTCGACATCCTGCTGGGCGGGAACCCGGACATGCTGGCAGCCGACCTGCTTCACCAGCGCGGAACGAGCATCCTGGAGGCCTCGCCTGAGGACATTGCGGCGGCCCAGGCCGAGGCCGAGCGCACATGCGCCCAGGACCGGGAGCGGGTATTGGCCGCCGGCGGGCTGCACATCGTGGGCACCGAGCGCCACGAGGCGCGGCGCATCGACAACCAGCTCCGCGGGCGCTCCGGTCGCCAGGGTGACCCGGGAAGCAGCCGGTTCTACCTGTCGCTGGAGGATGACCTCATGCGGCGCTTCGCCAGCGACCGCGTGCAGGGCCTGATGAAGACGGTCGGGTTCAGCGACGACATGGCGCTCGAGTCGGGAATCGTGAGCCGAACCATCGAGGGCGCCCAGACCCGGGTCGAGGGGTACAACTTCGACCTGCGCAAGCACGTCGTCCAGTACGACGACGTCATCAACCGCCAGCGCGAGACGATCTACTCCGAACGCGATCATGTCCTGGGGACGACCGACCTGTCCGGGACGGTCCTGTCCCTGGTCGACGCCGAAATCCGATCCATGGTGGCCGAGGCGACCGCCGATGACCAGACCGAGTGGAACCGAGACGGCCTGCGCACGTTGCTGAGCAGCATGATTCCTACCCTGACCGCCGCGGAGCTGGAGGTCATCGACCAGGCCCGGGACGCCGATTCCCTCGCCGACGAGCTGGTGGCCCTGGCTGACGCACACTACCAGCGGAAGCGTGATGAGCTGGGGGAGCAGACCATGGCCAGCCTGGAACGGATCGTCCTGGTGCGGGTGATCGACGGGCTGTGGGTCGAGCATCTGACTGCGGTGGACGACATGCGGCGGGGCATCGGGCTGCGGGCGTACAGCCAGCGCGACCCGCTCAACGAGTTCAAGGTCGAGGCGTTCCGCATGTTCGACGAGCTCAAGGTGATGATCCGCCGCGACGTGGCACGCACGATCTTTCGGGTCACGGTCCTCCGTCAGCCGGCGACGGCGCCCGCTGCCCGTCTAGTAGAGAGCCGGCTGGACGTGAATGGATCCGGGGCCGCGTCGGCGGGAGCCGCGGCAGGTGTCGCGGCGGCGGCGGGAGCCGCGGCCGGGAGCCGGCAGCCCGTACGAGCCGCCACCAAGATCGGCCGCAACGACCCCTGCTACTGCGGCTCGGGCAAGAAATACAAGCGGTGCCACGGGGCCTGAACGGGCCGGGGCCCGATTTTGGGGGGTGACAGGCTGAGCGGCTGCGGGTACGATGGGGGCCTCTACGGTTCGTCGGTCCTCGGAGCGGCGCGCCTACGTGGGTGGAGGAGCGTGTGAAGCAACTGGCGGGCGAGGCTCCCATTCAGATCTCTGATCTCCCCGCTTCGGCTCCCCCTCCGTCGGCTCCCCCTCTCCCCCTCGTCACCCGATTCCGGGACCCATCGGTCCCGTACGAGGACCTCATCCAGTGCGAGCGTGATTGCATGCGCTGCAGCTACGCGGCCACGCTCGGCTGTGACGGCAACTGTGGGGCCTGCCCGCGTCAGTCCTACTGCCCCTGCGTCAACCCGGCCAAGCTCCGATCCCGATCGGGCCGCCTGGCGGACGTCGAGCTGACCCTGGTTTCGGATCTTGGACGAAATTAGGAGCGAGGCGCAGCGGCTGGCGCGCCTCGTGGCCGACACGGCGGTGCGGCTTTGACCTGCCCGCGAGGCAAGCCGAGCTCGAGGAGCTGACCGCTCGATCGGCAGACCCCAACCTGTGGGATGACCCGGCAAAGGCCCAGTCGGTGCTGCGCCGGGCCGACGAGCTCCGCGAGGAGATCGGCTTCTGGAACGACCTGAGCCAGCGCGCGACCGGCCTGGCAGAGCTGGCCGAGCTTGCCGCGGCCGACCCCGAGACTGACGGCGCGCTGCAGGACGACCTGGAAAAGGACCTCGAGGCGCTGCAGTCGAGCTGGACGGCCGCCGAGCAGCGGCTCCTGCTGAGCGGGGCCTACGACGAGCGACCGGCCATCGTCTCGATCTATGCCGGGGCGGGCGGCACCGAGAGCCAGGACTGGGCCGAGATGCTGCTCCGGATGTACCTGCGCTGGGCCGAGCGCCAGCGCTATCGGACCGAGATTCTGGACCAGAGCGAAGGCGAGGAGGCGGGTCTGAAGAGCGTGACGGCCAGCATTGACGGGCGCTGGGCGTACGGTCGCCTGCGGAGTGAGCGGGGCGTCCATCGCCTGGTCCGGATCAGCCCCTTCGACTCCCAGAACCGCCGCCACACGTCGTTCGCCCTGGTGGAGGTCATGCCCGAGGTTCCCCCCGATGCCGAGGTCGAGATCCGCGACGACGATCTGCGAGTCGACACCTATCGGTCCAGCGGGGCGGGTGGCCAACATGTCAACAAGACCGATTCGGCGGTACGCATCACGCATATTCCGACCGGCATCGTGGTCACCTGTCAGAACGAGCGCAGCCAGATGCAGAACCGAGAGCGGGCGATGGCGGTGCTACGCGCCAAGCTCGTCGAGCGAGCCGAGGAGGAGCGCGAGGCGGAGATGGCCCGTCTCCGCGGCCAGCACATCGAGCCCGGATGGGGGAACCAGATCCGCAGCTACGTCCTCCAGCCCTACACCATGGTCAAGGATCTGAGGACCGGGGTCGAGACCTCGAACCCGACCGCCGTCCTGGACGGGGACCTCGATCCGTTCATCGACGGCTATCTGCGATCGCAGATCGGCGCCAACGGGGACAGCGCGGCATGACCGAGGCGCGAGTGCTGACCGATGCGCGGCCGGGGGCCGCCCCGCTGATCGGCGATGAGCCGCTCATCCGGCTGGTGGACGTCACCGTCACCTATCCCAACGGCAAGGAGGCGCTGATCAACGTCGACCTCGAAATCCGGCGCGGCGACTTCATCTTCCTGGTCGGACCATCCGGGGCCGGCAAGTCGACCCTCATTCGGCTCCTCATCCGGGAGCAGGTGGCCACGACCGGCCGCGTCTACCTCGCGGGCCGCGACCTGGCCCGCGTCAGCCGGAGCCAGGTGCACCGCCTGCGGCGTCGGATCGGCGTCGTGTTTCAGGACTTCCGGTTGCTCCCCAACAAGACGGTGCGCGAGAACGTGGCCTTCGCCCTGGAGGTCACCGGGGCCCCGCTGGCCGAGATCCGGCGCCGCGTGCCGCGCCTGTTGGCCCTGGTCGGGCTCGAGGACCAGGCGCAGCAGCTGCCGGCCCAACTCTCCGGCGGCGAGCAGCAACGGGCGGCCATCGCCCGCGCCCTCGTCCACGACCCGGCCATCCTCATCGCGGATGAGCCGACCGGCAACCTCGATCCGGTCACCGGCTGGGAGATCATGCAACTCCTGCTGGAGATCAATGCGCTGGGCACCACCCTCGTGGTGGCCACGCACAACCAGGAGATCGTGACCGCGCTCCGACGCCGTGTCGTCGCGCTCGAGCAGGGCCGGATGGTCCGCGATGAGCTGGGCGCCACCTACCGTCGCGGGTAGGATGCCGCGGTGATGGGATTCCTGAGGTTCCTCGGCTTCACCCTGGTCCGGGCCGGGCAGGGCTTTTGGCGCAACAAGATGATGAGCCTGGCGGCAACGGCAACCGTGATCCTCATGCTCGTCCTGCTGTCCGGGCTGGTCATCGTGCTCGGCGGCCTCAACGCGGGCCTGGCCTTTATCGAGAGCAAGGTCGGGGTCACGGCCCGCCTGGTGGACGGCCTAACGCCAGAGGAGGTGAACCAGCTCGTCGCCGACGTGAGCGCCCTGCCCGGGGTTGCGACGGCGGAGTACGTCTCGCCCGAGGAGGCGATGCGGCGGCTCGAGCAGGCGTATCTCGACCGCGGGCAGACCCTCCAGACCGGTGGAGCGGACATCACGCTGTACGCCAGCATCGAGGTCGGCCTCACCGACCCGGCCGCCGCGACATCGGTCTCCGCCGCGCTCGGCGAGCGACCCGAGATCGAGCGCATCACGACCATCCAGGAGCAGTACGACAAGCTGCTCGGCGTGACGAACGTGGTCCGCCTGGCCGGCCTGTCGGCCATGATCCTGGTCGGCCTGACGGTGGTCTTCATGATCGTCAACACGATCCGGATCGCGGTGTTCTCGCGCAGCCGCGAGATCGAGATCATGCGCCTGGTGGGCGCCAGCGACGCCTTCATCCGCTGGCCGTTCATCATGGAGGGCATGCTCTGCGGCCTGCTCGGCGCCGTGGTCACCGTCCTGCTGGTGGCCGTGGTGTGGGGGCCCATTCAGCCCCTGCTGATCGAGATCTTCCAGATGCCGACCGCCGTCGGCGCCCAGTTCTTCACCTTCGTCGCGGTCCTCATCCTGTCGGTCGGCCTGGTGGTGGGGATGCTGGGCAGCTGGATCAGCGTGCGGGCCCACCTGGCAACCGGGGTCTGACCGCGCCCGAGCCTTGCGGGAATGGCACCCGGGCGTTAACCGGGCCTTGATCTGACCGGTGCTACACTCCCGCCCCTCCAACATGGACGACGCGACGCCTCTCGACCGGCCCGAATCCGGAGCCGATCCCACCCTCCAGCCGGTTCCGACCCAGGCACCGGTCCGCCCTGGAGCCGGACGCTGGTTGCGCTACGCCGCGCTCTTTGGGCTGGCCGCACTGCTCGGGACCTCCCTCTTCATGGGCGGCTACCTGGCAGCCGGCGGCACCGGGTCATGTGCCGCCCCGAGCGAGGCGTTCGCCGCGTTCTGCGAGGCCTACGACAAGCTCCACGCCCAGTACGTCGACCAGCTGGACGACAACACCCTGGTGGAGGGCGCCCTCGAAGGGCTGTTCCAGTACGGCGTCGCGGATCCGTACAGCAGCTACATGAACCCGGAGGAGTACCAGAACTCGCTGGGAGACCTGTCCGGGACCTTCTCCGGCATCGGCGCCGAGCTGGCGGTCGAGAACAGCGAGAACCCCGACGACCTCGAGGCCTGCGCGGTCCTGTCGGACACCTGCCTGCTGGTGGTGGTGGCACCCATCGACGGGTCCCCGGCCGAGGCGGCGGGCGTGCAGTCCGGCGACGTGGTCCAGGCCGTCGACGGCGAGAGCGTGAACGGCAGCACGATCCAGGACCAGGTGACGAAGGTGCGCGGCCCGGAGGGGACGGACGTCACGATCACCATCCAGCGCGGCGATGAGGTGTTCGACCTGACCATCACCCGGGCCGAGATCGTGGTGGTCGAGGTCGAAAGCGAGATGCTCGCCAACCAGGTCGGGTACATCGCCCTGCATGGCTTCAGCGCCAACGCTTCCGACCAGTTCACCGAATCGCTCGGCGACCTGCTGGCCGATGGCGCCGACCAGATCGTGTTCGACCTGCGGGACAACCCGGGTGGGTACATCAGCGCCGCCCAGGAGATCGCCTCCGAGTTCGTGGCCGATGGCCTCCTGTTCAGCCAGGAGTCGGCAGGAGACCAGGTCATCGAATGGGAGGCGACCGACGGCGGCCAGGCGACCGATCCCGCCATCGAGGTCGTGGTCCTCATCAACGGCGGGTCTGCATCAGCTTCGGAGATCGTCGCCGCCGCTCTCGAGGAGTCCGATCGGGCCACCCTCATCGGTGAGCCGACCTTCGGCAAGAACACGGTCCAGATCTGGGATGAGCTGGCCAACGGCGGCGGGGTTCGGATCACCATCTCGCGCTGGTTCACGCCGAACCACAACAGCGTGGCCCCGGGTGGCGTTCAGCCGGACATCGTGGTCAGCGTGCCGGACGGAACGCCCGCGGACGAGGACCCGGTCCTGGATCGCGCGCTCGCCTACCTGACGGCGGTGGACCAGGAGGCAGCCTGGCGATTGGCCGTCCCCGCGCGGCCCGCGCAGATGGGACTGCGTGTGGTGGGCTGGGCGCCGGAAACCGGGTTGTGGGCCGCCTGGCGCGCGTGCTAGCATCCGCGGCCACGAAAGGAGGTGGTGTGCAATGGACAGTTCCAGGCGCGCCACCACCGAGGCGGTGCACTGACACAGCCATCGCGTGGTAGCGACGGAGGAGCCGGCCGGCGAGGCCGGCTCTTCCATTTCCTGCCTCCCATCGGGGCCTGATAGGGTTCACGACCGATGCCTGAGCAGACCGTCGCCCAAAACCGTCGCGCCCGCCACGAGTACCACGTCGAGGAGACGCTGGAGGCTGGGCTGGTCCTGACCGGCACCGAGATCAAGAGCATCCGGGCCGGGCGCGCCAACCTGGCCGAGGCCTACGCCCGCGTCGAACGCGGCGAGGCATGGTTGATCGGCGCCCATATCGCGCCGTATGCCCAGGCCAGTCGTTTCAACCACGAGCCCACGCGGACCCGCAAGCTCCTCCTGCACCGGGATCAGATCGCCGAGCTGGTGGGCAAGACTCAGACCCGTGGCTACACCCTGGTCCCCCTCCGCCTCTACATTCGCGACGGGCTGGCCAAGGTCGAGCTGGGCCTGGCGCGGGGCCGCAAGGCGCACGACAAGCGGCGCGCGATCGCGGAGCGCGACGCGCGCCGCGAGCTCGAGCGGGAGACCAAGATTCGGGTCCGCCTCTGACCTCGTGGTATCCTCGAAGAGCCGGACACCAGGCCGGCGGTTCGTGGGGATGTCAGGTTTCGACAGGGCCCAGGAACCGGGAATCGCGAGCCGAGGTCGCCCGCAGGCCTCGTAAAACCGCGGGCAAACCGTAACTGGCAACCGTCAGTTCGCTCTCGCTGCTTAGGCAGTGAGCATCGACGCCGTCCCCTCTCCCCGGGCGGCGAAGGTGTCATCAGGGGAGATGCGGCGTCGTCGACTCCGGTGAGTGGCGTCAAAGAGCCGAGAGGCAACCGGATAGGGCGCGGAGCACCCCGCCGGTTGGGGGCCCGAGGCCCGAAACCCAAATAGGCCGGACACGCTCGTAGTGAGACCCGGCGACATGGTCTTGGACGGGGAGTTCGATTCTCCCCCATCTCCACCAGCACTCATCAGACGGCGGCCACCAGGCCGCCGTTTTCGTCCTCGTTCTTGTTCTTGATTGACCGATGCGGGCGCGGTACGGTTCCGGCAGCCAGGGTCCGGGCAACGCTCTATTTCGCCCGCGCTGGTTTTGTCGAGAGGAACGCCCATGTTCTCAACCCTGAGCGCGAATGACCGGCTGGCGGCCGTCGCGGCCGTGGTCGTAATCATCACCGGCTTGATCAGCATCGCGACGCAGTGGGGCCCGCTGGTCTTCCTATCCCTGGCCGCTGGCGTCGGGGTGCTGTTCGTCGTCCTGCAGCCACAGATCGCCCCGGCCGTGAAGCTGCCCATGACCAAGGGCGTGCTTCTGCTCGGCCTGGGAGCAATCGCAACGGTGGTCCTTCTCGTGGTCGCCCTGGTCTGGATCGACTACATCCTCACGCCGCCGATCTTCGTCTTCGACACGATCCAGTTCTTCATCGGCGTCGTGGCTGCCATCGTCATGCTCTTCGCGGGCTGGCGTGCGTACCAGGCTGAGAAGGGGACGACTCCGATCGCTGGCTAGGGCTGTCGCGGGGCAAGGCCCCAGGGGGAAGACTCAGCGCGCGACAACGCGCGTGTATCGGTCGCGCAGGATTCTGGTCGCGTCCGCTTTGGTCGGCAGTAGTCGCTGGAGCCGGATCGCGACGGCCTCCCCCGAGAGACCGTCGTCGATCGCGTCGAGCACCTCGCGCGTGTCACCACTGAGGCTGCCCACGAGGTGGGCGAGGTCGGCCTGGGTGGCTTCCAGCTCCGCCGGCGGATCGGCCAGCGACGCCAGGAAGAAGGCGATGGCGGCCGAGACCAGCCCGGCCCGTCGTTCAAACGGGTCCGCCGTCGAGTCCCGCAGCGCCAGCCCGTCCGCGAGACCGAAGACGAGCCGGTAACCGTCAACCGCCGGCTCGATGCCGACCCAGGTCCCGTCCGGGGCAAGCCGGCCGATGGCCCGGACCGGTTCCTCGGCTCGCGGCATCCGCCCGCTACTCGACTTTGGTGGCGGGGAGGATCACCACTCGGCGATTGGGCTCGACCCCGACGCTCTGGGTGCGGACCGTGGCGTGCTCTGCCAGCGCCAGGTGGACGATGCGGCGCTCCATGGCGGGCATGGCCTCGAGCTGGATGATCTTCCCGCTCTGCGACACGCGCTGGGCTGCCCGGTCGGCCACGTCGCGCAGCTGGTCTTCGCGCCGGCCGCGGTAGTTCTCGACGTCGACCATGATCCGGTTCAGCTGGCCCTCGCGGCGAGCGACGATCAGGTTGACGATGTGCTGGAGGCTGGCCAGCTTCTCCCCGCGACGGCCGATCAGCACGCCGAGGTCAGTCCCCACCACGTTCAGTTTGGCCGCCTCGGTGCCCATCAGGACCTCGACCGATCCCTGCAGCTCCATGAGCCGCAGCAGCTCCTCCAGGACGGCCTTCGCCTCATCCAGGGTGAGTCGCTCGGACTCGGAGAGCTCGTCCATCGGCTTGGCAGGCACGAAGGGTCGGGGCTCGGGCCGGCCATCGCCATCACGCGGCTGGGCAGCCGGCCGATCGCCCCGGTCGCGGGGAGCACGTGGCTCTCTGCGCGGAGCGGCATCGCGGCCCCGGCCGCGGCCGCGGGGGCGCGACGTGGGCGCCTCGGCGGCGTCGGCCATGGCGTCGGCCAACGCATCGGTCATGGCATCGCCGCCGCCATCGGAGATCGCGAAGACCTCTTCGGAAGCAGGTTCGGAGGCGGACTCGGCGACCTCGATCCCCTCACCGATACCGGCCTCCTCCGCCCGGGCCGGCGGTTCCTCGGACCGCAGGCTGGTCGCCTCGGCCACCGCGGACTTGGGGGCGGCCAGGATGCGCGCCTCGTCGCCGCCCACGCCCAGGATGCCGCGGCTGCCCTGGGACAGGATCTCGATGTCGAGATCGGCCAGGTCGGAGGCGAACTCGCGCATGGCGGCTCGGATCGCCTCCTCCACGTTCTTTCCGGTGAATTCCTTGAATGTCATCGTCTTCGGCCCTCCCGGCCTCGTCGCTTCCGACTCGAGCGGCGCTGCCCGCCAGCCCTGGCTGGCACGGGAGCTTCGCGCCCATCGGTCGGTGGTGGTGTGGGGCTCTTGGCGGGTCGGGTCATGCCGATGTCGCCGGCGTCGGGGCTCGGTGCCCAGCGTGGCTGCCAGCCGAAGAGCGGGAAGAGGTTGCCCCAGCCCATGATCAGGAACTGTTGGATGATCAGGTAGGCGGTGTACACGCCCCAGTACAGGACCAGGCCGCTGGGGAAGATGCCGCCCCAGACCACGGTCATGATCGGGAACAGGTACGTCATGGTCTGGGTGGTGGTCGCGGTCGGGTCATCACTCCCGGCCCGAGCCGAGGTCATGCGAACCTGGATGAATTGCAGGATGCCCGCGATGATGGCGATGCCGGATATGGCGAAGCCGCCGAACAGGAAGACCGAGAAGGCCTGGTCAATCGTGCCCAGGTTCAGCGACACCCCGGTGAAGGGGTTGGTGAGCCACTCGATCACCGTGTCCACCGGCGCATCGAGCTTCAACGGGGTGATGAGCTGGCAGTTCAGAGGCAGGAACGACTGGAGGTCGGATGGAATCCCGCATGACCCGTCGAATGGGATGTGGTACTGATTGTTGCCAAGAGACTCGACCGCCGGATTGGCGGCCAGGAACGCGTCGAAGCTGGCCTGCTGCTCCTCGGACGGGTCATAGGTGACGGCGCTCGACGCCCGCGTCAACGCTTGGTACAGCGCGAAGAGGATCGGGAGCTGGAGGAGGAGCGGCAGGCAGCCCCCGAACATGTTCACGCCGTGCTCGCGGTACAGGGCCGCGGTCTCCTCGCTGATCTTCCGCTGGTTGCCCTTGTGCTTGCGCTGGACCTCGCGGACCAGCGGCTGCATCCGCTGCATCTCCTTCTGGGAGCGGATCTGGCGCACGAACAGCGGCGCCAGCACGGTCCGGATGAGGACGGTCAGGCCGATGATGGCCAGCGCCAGGTCGCTGAAGAGGACGCGGTACAGCCCGATCAGGGCGTTGAAGAGGGGGAGGAAGATGACGTCCCAGGGCGGGGTGAACGTCTCGATCCCGAAGAATCCGGCGGCCAGAATTGGTTCCATGCGGCGTTCCCTAGCGGACCGGGTCGTAGCCGCCGGGATGGAACGGATGACAGCGCGCGACGCGTTGGACGCCCATCCACGACCCGCGGAAGAACCCGTAGCGCTCGATGGCCTGGTAGGTGTAGGCCGAGCAGGTCGGGGTATACCGGCACGTCGGCGGCATCCAGAACGTGAGCCGCCGGTAGGCGCGGATGAGGCCCAACCCGATCAGCCGCACGCGGTCACGCCCCGGTCACCCCGGCGCGCGCGAGCAACGTGTCGAGGGCAGCCCCCAACTCCGCGAAGGTCGCGCGTCGAGCATCAGGTTTCGTGATCACCAGCAGGTCCCAGCCCGCTCCCATCTCGCCATAGCGCGCCCGGACCAGCTCACGCACGCGGCGTCGTACCCGATTCCGTTCCACCGCCCCGCCCAAGGTGGCCGGGGTTGCCAGGCCGATCCGGGTGATCGGCTCATCGGTTCGCCGGGCCCGCAGGACCAGCAGCCGGGTGGCGCTGACGGTTCCGGAGCGCGTCACCGCTTCGAAATCGGCTCGACGACGGAGCGTCGGATAGGCCGGCACGGCTTCGGGTCCGGGAAGTCAGGCGCTCAGCCGGTTGCGCCCCCTCGCCCGACGGCGGGAAAGCACGCGGCGACCGCCCTTGGAAGCCATGCGAGCCCGAAAGCCGTGATTCCGCTTCCGGGCGCGCTTCTTGGGCTGGTAGGTCCGTTTCATCGTCGCGTGCTCACCCTCTGTTCAACCAGGGCGCCGCAGGCCGCCGAACACGCGCGAGGCTGGCGTTTCGCCAGCCTCATCGGTGGGTCGTTGACGGTCTGCGTCGCGTGGCGGCGATTCTAGCCTACCCTCGTCGCGGGGTGTCAAACCCCGGTCGGGGCCAACTGGCTGCGAATCATTGCCCGGGTTACCGGCGGGCGCTACACTACGCCGACCCCCCGGAGCCAGACGCCCACCAAACGGGCCGTATCCGCCCCGGAGGAGCACCAGAATCTCGGAATTCGCCCGGTCCGTGGCTCGCCGCGGCCGGCCTGGAGGCGTCTGTCGAATGGATGCGAAACAGGTGTGGCGCGCCGTCCTCGGCGAGCTGCAGGTCAGCCTTTCGGCCGCCAACTTTGAAACCTGGCTGAAGGACACTTCGCTCGAAGAGATTGACGAGCACCTGTTCCGCATCTCGGCTCCCAACGGGTTCACCCGGGACTGGCTGGACAACCGCTATCGGACCCTGGTCAGCCAGACCCTGGCCCGGGTCGTCGGCCGTTCGGTGCGGGTCGAGTTCGTGGTGGCCGATGCCCCCGGCCCTGCCCCGGAGCAGTCGAGTGACGAGCTGACGCCGGTCCCGGTCTCCACGCCCAGCGGGAACGCGGTCAACCTCAACGGGCGGTACACGTTCTCGAACTTCATCGTCGGCAGTGCCAACCGGCTGGCGCATGCCGCTGCCCTGTCGGTCGCAGAGCGGCCCGGCCATGCCTACAACCCCCTGTTCCTGTACGGCGGGGTCGGCCTGGGCAAGACCCACCTGATGCACGCCATCGGGCACGCGGTGGCGGCCAAGTTTCCGCGCAAGCGGATCCTGTACGCAACCAGCGAGAAGTTCACCAACGACTTCATCAACTCCATCCGCGAGCAGAAGATGGAGGACTTCCGGGGCCGATATCGGCGCATCGACGTCCTGCTCATCGACGACATCCAGTTCATCGCCGAGCGCGAGCGGACCCAGGAGGAGTTCTTCCATACCTTCAACGCCATCCACGAGATCGGCAAGCAGATCGTCCTCAGCTCGGATCGGCCGCCCAAGGCCATCACCACCCTGGAGGAGCGGCTTCGCTCGCGGTTCGAGATGGGGCTCCTCGCCGACCTGACCCCGCCCGACCTGGAGACCCGGATCGCCATCCTGCGATCGAAGGCCGAGGACCAGCTGCACCTCATTCCGCCGGAGGTCATCGAGTTCATCGCGCGCAAGGTGGTGAGCAACGTCCGTGAGCTGGAGGGCGCCCTGAACCGGGTCCTGGCCTATGCCTCCATGAGCGGGGCACCGATCAACATCGAGCTGGCGTCGGCGGTGCTCAGCAATGTCATGTACAACCCGCGCAAGCGGTCCATCACCCCGCAGCGCATCGTGCGCGTGGTGGCGGACTACTACGGCGTGAACCTCGATCAGCTGCGCAGCAGCAAGCGGGAGAAGGCGATCGTCGTCCCGCGCCAGATCGCGATGTACCTGATCCGGGAGGAGACCGATATCTCGCTCCTGCGGATCGGCGCCGAGCTGGGCGGCCGCGACCATTCAACGGTGCTGCACGCCTGCGACAAGATCAACCGCGAGATGGCCGAGAACGACGAGCTGCGCCGCGAGATCAGCGCCGTGCGGGAGATGATCTACTCGGAGTGAGGTGGTGGACAACCGGCCTGGGGCTGGGGACAGGCGGGGGAGCGCGTGCCGGCCGCAGTTGACGCTCCGCGTGGCCCGGAGCTGGCTTCTCAGCTGTCCGTCGACGAATCGGGCTGGCCCGCCAACCGCGCATCCCCGGGCTGCCAACACGGGCCGGACGGCCTCTCGAAACCAGATGACCGGGATGTCCACACCATCCACACCCCTACTACCAGAGACGACGATTCAAAGACTCTATGCTTCAGGTGAACCGTAGTGAGACGCATTTCATGAACCTGTCCGTCATGCAGGAGAACCTTGCCCGGGGTCTCGGCATCGTCAGCCGGGCAGTGGCCAGCCGGGCCACCCTTCCGGTCCTGGCCAACGTCCTGCTCCGCACGGAGGATGGCGGACTCAAGCTCACCGCCACCAACCTGGAGATCGGCATCACATGCTGGGTGCCGGGGAAGGTGGAGGACCCCGGCGAGATCACCGTCCCGGCGCGTCTCCTGACCGACCTGGTCGGGTCATTGCCGCCCCAGAAGATCGAACTGCAGCTCTCGGCCAAGGACCGCAGCCTGAAGGTCACATGTGGGGGAAGCCGCGCCTCGATCAAGGGCATCGAGGCCGACGAGTTCCCGGTGGTGGGTGCCATCGGCGAGGCGCCCCTCACCGCGGTCGACGCGCGCGTCCTGCGCGAGGCCCTGGGTGAGGTCGTCTTCGCGGCGGCGAGCGATGAGTCCCGACCCATCCTGACCGGTGTCCTGACCCGGCTGGAGGGTGACACGATGACCCTGGCCGCGGCCGACAACTACCGGATCGCGGTCCGGACCCTGGTCTTGGCCCGCCCGGTCAACGTCGAGACCACGATCGTGGTGCCCGGCCGCAGCTACGCCGAGCTGGTCCGCGTCCTCCCCGACGCCGAGGCGCCGGTCGAGATCACCATCACCCCCAACCGGAGCCAGGTCCTCTTCCACGTCGAGGGAATCGACCTGGTCAGCCGCCTGATCGAGGGCCAGTTCCCGAACTACGAGCCGGTCGTCCCGCGCAAGGACGCGTGGACCTCACGCGCCACAGTCGACCGCGAGGCGTTCCTGGCCGGCACCCGCCGGGCGAGCTTCTTCGCGCGCGACTCGGCCAACATCATCAAGGTCGAAGTCGGCGGCGAGGACGGCGAGGCAGCCGGCGTCACGATCAGCGCTCATGCGGTCGACATCGGTGACAACGCGGACACGCTCGAGGCCACGGTGGAGGGCACGCCCACCACCATCGCCTTCAACGCCCGCTACCTGACCGATGTCCTCGGCGCCCTGGGCGCCGAGGAGGCCATCCTCGAGCTCTCCGGCCCGTTGGCCCCCGGCGTCATCCGTGGGGTCGGCAAGGACGACTACGTCCACGTCATCATGCCGGTGCGCACCGCCTCCTGATGTGATGTGCGTCTCGCTCGTCTCCTGCTCGACCACTACCGGAGCTATGCCTCCGCCGAGCTGGAACCCGACCCGGGGCTGACCGTCATCGCGGGCCCCAACGGGGCCGGCAAGACCAACCTGCTGGAGTCGGTGTGGGTGGCCGTCTCGGGCCGATCCCACCGACCCGCGGCCGACGCTGACCTTGTCACGCATGGCGCTCCGGTGGCTCGCGTGCGCCTGGACCTGGCGCCCATCAGCGGAGGCGACGCCACTGAACGGGTCGAGCTGGTGCTCCCCGGGGTGGAGGCACCTCCCGGCCTCCGGCGCCGGTTGACCGTGAACGGGGTGGCGCGCCGGCAGGCGTCGTTGGCCGATACGGTGCGGGCAGTCCTGTTCCGGCCCGAGGAGATGCTCCTCCTGGTGGGCTCGCCTTCGGAGCGGCGCCGCTTCCTGGACGCCATCCTGGCCCAGCGCTCGAGGGGGACGGCGCGCGACCTGCTGGACCTGGCCCGGGTACTTGCCCAGCGCAACGCGCTGCTGCGCGCCATCAGGGCCGAGGAAGCGGACCCGGCCGAGCTGGCCGTCTGGGACGAACAGCTTGCGCAGATCGGCGGCCGGGTTACGGCCGCGCGCGTGGGCCTGGTCTCCGACCTGGCGACCCGCATCGGCCCGCTTCACGATGCGGTGGCGCCCGCGGATGAGCTGGAGGACCAGGTCGGGCTGACCTACGCCGATGCGCTGAAGGATGCCTGGCCCGGTCGCGAGGCTGCTCGCACGGACCCGGCCCAGGCCGACTCGCTGGTCCTCGCCCAGGCCATCCGACGCCGGTTGGAGGACGTCCGCCAGAAGGAGATCTGGAACGGGGTGTCGCTGGTGGGGCCCCAGCGCGACGACCTGGCGGTGACCCTGGGCGGCCTGCCGGTTGCCGCCCACGCCAGCCGCGGCCAGCAGCGGACGATCATCGTGGCGCTGAAGCTGGCGGAGACCGACCTGCTGGCCGAGAGCGGCGGACCGTCGCCCATCGTGCTCCTCGACGACGTGTTCAGCGAGCTGGACCCGGAACGGTCGGCGCGGGGACTCGACCTGCTCCGGCAACGGGGCCAGGTCCTGGTCACCATCACCGACCCGGCCCTGCTGCCCGCCCGCCACCGGCACCGGGTGCCCGTGTGGAGCGTGGGCGAGGGTCGGCTGGCTCGCACCTCCCGGGTGGCGTGAGGAAAGCCTCGTGAGCAAACGGCCGACGACCGAGGAAGCGGTGAGCGCTGTCCAGCGCGCGCTCCTGCAGTGCGTGGGGCCCGGCGCGGCGGAGCAGCTGGCCCTGGCCCAGGCCCGCCTCGCATGGCTCGAGGCCGTGGCCGCGGCCGGACTCACGCCCCACGGCATGTGGAGCCGCCTGGTCAGCGTGAACAACGGTGTGGCTACCGTCGTGACCCCCGAGCCGATCCTGGCCGCCGAGCTCAAGCTGCGTGGCGATCGCCTGGCCCAGGCCGTCAACGAGCGCCAGCGCGGCCGCCCGGGCGCGCTGTACGAGCTGCGCGGCGTAGCCGTGGTGGTTCGGCCGGGGGCGACCGAAGGCCGGTCATGAGCCAGCGTCTGGCGACCCGGTTCGGTCTCGTCCCCGAGGCGGAGCGTGCGCCGGACGCGACCGATCTGGTCCGGGTCAACGAGCCGACGGTTGGTGCCCCGGTCCGGACCAAAGGCAGCCTCTACCTGCTGGCCCAGCTGACGCAGCCCGGGGCCGGCACGGTGCGGGCGGCGGGGCAGACGTTGGAGGCGATCGAGCACGACTACTACTACGACCTGTCCGCCGGTCCGCTCGACACCCTGGCCCGCGCCGTTGCCCAGGCCAACCGGCGCCTCTACCACGCCCGCGGACGGCTGGGCCTGACCCGGGGAGCGCGGATCAGCGTGGTCGGGGTCGCCATCCGGGCCGCGGAGCTCCACGTGGCCAAGATCGGCCCCGCCGGCGCGATCATCGTGCGCGGTGAGCGCATCTATGAGCTGCCACCGCCCCTGCCGGCGGGCGATGACCTCGGCTCCGGCCGGCTGATCGCCGACTCGCTGGGGGAGGCGCTCGAGATCGAGCCGGTGACCTGGTCCGGCGAGCTGGCGGGCGGAGATCGCGTGGCGCTGGTCAGTCGCAACCTGGCGGAGGTGGTCGGGGCCGAGGACACGCGCAAGGCGTTGCTGGACCTGCGGCCAGCGGCCGCCGCGCAGCACCTGCACCGCCTGTTCCTGGATCGGGGCGGCTCGGGCTCCGACGGCCTGATCACGATCGAGCTGACGGCGATCGGCCTCACCGCGACCACCCATCGGCTCGAGCCGGTTCGACCGGCTGACCCGCTGGCGGGGCTTCCGGACCGCAGCCCTGTGCCGGGTGCCGATGCGGTGGGCGGAGCCATCCGGCGCGCCGACCAGGCCGTGGATCACGCGCAGTCGCGGCTCGGAGGCTCGGTCGACCTGTTCATCGGACGTCTGATGGCCCTCATGCCCCGACGTCGGGTGGACTACCCCCGTCGGGTGGTGCGCACCGAGGCCCTCGAGGCGCGGCGCCGGCAGCGTCTTGGGGCGCTCGGCATGGTGGCAGTCGCCGGCCTGGTGGCCGCCGGCGTCACCGTGGCCAGCTACCCGTCACTCGATCCCACTCAGGCCATCCCACGCCTGACCGTGGCCCGCGAGGCCGTCGCCGAGGCTCACGACCTGATCGCCGCAGTGGAGGACCGGATCGACGGCCAGGACCTGGTGGAGCGCGACCCGGAGCAGGCCAAGGACCTCCTGGCCAACGCCGAGCGAGCCCTCGACCGGGCCGAGGGGGTAGGGGTGTCGGAATCGGCGCTCGAACCACTCCGCGTCCGGCTGGACGGTCGGCTCGATGCGCTGTACGCCGTGTCCCGCATCCGAGAGCTGACGACCGTGGTGGACCTGGCGGCGGCGTTCACCGCCGTCTCGCCTGAACGGATGGTTTCCGCCTCCGATACGTCGCTGTGGATCACCGACACCGGTCGGGGTCGGGTGGTCCGCGTGGATCCGGCGACCGGCACCTCGGAGGTCGTCTACCGGGCCGGCCAGGAGCTGGACGGGGGAGTGGCCGGCGAGCCCTGGCTGCTGGCCACGGCGGCCACCGACGTGGTCATCGTCGACCGCGCGCGCCAGGCGTGGCGCGCGGACCTGGTCCAGCGCGTGCCGCGCCGCATGCCCCTGGCGGGCATCGAGGACCTGGCCCCGGGGAGCCGGCTGCTGACTGCGCTCCAGCATCGGCCGCCGCTCGAGATCTTCACCCTGTACGCGGTGGACGCCGCCAGTGGCGTGGTCTGGAAGTGGACCCCGCCGGCGGTGATCCCGGTCACCTTCCCCGATCCACCCGAGTCGTTCCTCACCGGGGCCGCGGACCTCAACCCGGCCGCGGCCCGCGACCTGCGCGCGGATGCCAACCTGTGGCTCCTCCAGCGCGCGACCGTGACCCGGGTCAACTTCGGCACGCCGGTCCCGCAGTCGGACTTCTCCCTCGATCCGCCGCCGGATGCCGCGGTCCGCGAGCCGTTGGACTACCAGTACCTGGCCGGCGCCACCATCGGCGATCGCGACGAGTTCTTCGTCTACGACGCCGCCAACGCGCGAATCATCGCCTTCGGACGCGCCGACGGGGCGTTCCTCGGGCAGTGGATGGCGCCCCGGCGGGGAGATGCCGCCGGCCTGCTGGACGAGGTCCTCGGCATGGAGGTCCTGTCCACCTCCGACGGCCCGCCGGCGGCCTATCTGCTGACCCCGGATCGGGTCATCCGCGTCGTGCTGGAGTAGCAGCCACTAGAATCGGGCCGTGACCCAGCTCATTGAGATGGTCGTCGAAAGCGTGCGGGTCCACGTCCTGTCGAGCCAGCACGTGGTGATTCTCAAGGAGACCGAACGGGACCGATACCTGCCCATCTGGATCGGTCCGTCGGAGGCCAACGCCATCGCCATGCGCCTGCAGGGCATCAGCGCCGAGCGTCCGCTCACCCATGACCTGCTGGTCAGCGTGCTGGGGGCGGTTCACGGCTCCCTGAGCCGGGTCGTGGTCACCCACGTCAGCGATGGGACCTTCCACGCCCGCCTGTACCTGGAGACCGCCGAGGGCGGGGAGACGGAGATCGACTCGCGGACATCGGACGCGATCGCGGTCGCCATCCGGACCGGGTCGACCATCTACGTGGACGAACGGGTCCTCGACGAGGCCGGCGTCGAGCCGGAGACGAACGGTGAGCTGGGCGAGGACCGCGAGAAGCTGGCGGTGTTCCGCGACTTCGTGAACTCGCTCGACGTCGACCTGGGGCCGTCCGAGGGCCGCCCACCGTCCGAGGGCCGCCCACCAATCGAGTAGCCGGAGCTCAGGTTCCCGGCGACGACCCCAGCGTCCGCTCCCGGTCGGTCCATAGCGCCCAGCGCAGCCGGAAGATGTCCCGGAAGGTGCGCATGATCTTCAGGAAGCTGGCGCCGGTGTTCTGTCCCGCGGTCCGCGGATAGTGGGTCACCCCCACCTGGTCCATCCGCACGCCCCGCGCATTGAGCTTGATGAGCAGCTCGGCCGACAGGAACGGCCCCTCGGAATCCAGCCGCAGGCCGTCGAAGACGTGGCGTCGGAAGACCTTCATGGCGCAGTCGATGTCGCGCACCCGGAGCCCGAACAGGACCGACACGATGGCGTTGTAGGTCTTGGCGATGACGAGCCGATGGACGGGGTCGCGCCGCTTGATGCGGTAACCGATGACGGCGTCGACCGGGCGCGAGGTGTCCGCGAGGCGATCGAGCAGCCGGCGCAGCTCGGCCAGGTCGAACTGGAGGTCGCCATCCGAGAAGGCGATCAGCTCCCCGCGGGCATTGGCGAACCCCGCCTGCAACGCGCCGCCGTAGCCGCGGTTGGGCTGGTGGACGACGCGGACCCGGGGGTCGGCGGCGGCCAGCTCATCGGCCAGCTGCGGGGTCCGATCGGTCGAGCCGTCGTCGATGGCCAGGACCTCGAGCGTGGCGGCCAGGGGCCCGACCTCGTCGATGGCCCGCGCCACCGTCCGCTCGATGTTCGCCTCCTCGTTGTAGGCGGGGAAGAAGAACGTCAGGGCGGGGCGAGCTGAGACCGATTCGTTCACGGGCCTCCCTGGTTTTCGCAGCCGGTCAAGGGGTGGCGCGGATGGTAGCGGAACCCGGCGCTATACTCACCGCCGCCTTGCCGACCCGTCGTTTCCTCGATCCGTTCGGCACGCTCCTCGTGCTCTTACTCGCCGGCCTCGCGCTGCGCGTCCTCGTCGCGGCCGTGATCCTGCCCCTGAGCGGCTTCAACAACGACATCACCGCCTTCGGCGCATGGGCATTGCGCTTGGCCGACATCGGCCCCGGCGGGTTCTACGAGCCGGGCTATTTCGCCGACTACCCACCGGGCTACATGTACGTCCTGTGGCTGCTGGGCGAGGTTTCCCGCTTCCTGGAGCCCATCCTGGGGGCCAGTCCGATTCGCGGCCTGGTCAAGGTCCCGGGGATCGCCGCCGATCTCGGCGTGGCATGGCTCATCTACCTCATCGCGGTCCGGTTCTTCGGGGATCGGCCGCCCATTCGCTGGCTCGGATCGGGCGCCCGAATTGGTCTCATCGGCGCCGCGGCCTACCTGTTCAACCCGGGGACCGTGTTCAACTCAGCGGTCTGGGGCCAGATGGACGCGGTCGGGGTCCTGGTCATCCTTGCCGGGCTGTACGCCCTGGGCCGGGGGTGGACCGAAACCGCCGGGCTGGCCGCCGTGGTGGCGCTCCTGATCAAGTTCCAGTTCGGCTGGCTCATCCCCATCGTGGCCGTGGTCGGGCTCAAACGGCACCTGTTCGGTCGGTCATCGGACCCGACGCTCGCGGCCCGTCCCGATCCGGTCCGCGTCCTGACCTCGTTGGCGGTGGGGTTCGGAACACTGATGGCCATGCTCCTCCCCTTTGGGATGACCCTTCTGCCCACAGGGGATCCAACGACCGGCCTGATCGACAAGTTCCTGGCGGCAGCCAACCAGTACCAGGGGCTCACCATCAACGCCTTCAACCTCTGGCGCAACCCGTGGAGTGGACTTTCGCAGGTCCAACAATGGGGGAACGACCAGGCCATCGCCCTCAGCCTGGGCGGTCTGGGCGTGACGTGGGCCACGGTCGGGATCGCGCTGTTTGCCCTGGCGGCCATCGTCGCCCTGGTGGCGGTGGCGCGGCGCGACGACATGCAGGGCCTCCTCATGAGCTCGCTGACAATGGCGGTCGCCTTCTTCGCGCTGCCGACCCGGGTCCACGAGCGGTATCTCTTCCCGGCCATCGCGCTGGCGGCCCCGCTGGCGGGGACGGCCGTCCGGTGGGCGGTTGCGTTCGTGACCATCTCGGCCCTGTTCTTCCTGAACATCTACTGGGTCTACTCGGCCGACTGGTCGTACGCCTCCCCTCCGGTCATCAACCCCGGGATCAGGGGCGAGGCGTTTGCCCGCGACCCGTTGCTGGCCGCCACCGTCTTCAGCGACTTCGGCGTCTACCTCGTGTCCCTGAGCGCGGTGGTCGTGCTGGGCTGGATCGTCTGGCAGGCGGTGCGCCCGGAGGCTCAGCAGGGTACGGAGGCCGTCCCCGAGGTCGACGCGGAAGCGGCCGAGGTGGCCGCCGCGGCGACGAGCGCAGTCCGGGCGGCGCGCGGGCGCCCCGGCTGGCGTTGGCTGCGCCAGGACGCGGTCGCGGAAGACGAACGCGAGCCCCCGCGCCGGCTGGACCGATTGGATCTGGCCCTGGTCGTGGGCCTGGTGGCATTGGCCCTCGTATTGCGCCTGTGGCGGCTGGACGTGCCGCGCTCGATGATCTTCGACGAGGTCTATCACGGCCGCACCGCAGCTGAATACCTGGCCAACTGGACCTGGGGCTGGGACCGCGACCCGTACGAGTGGACCCACCCCATGCTGGCCAAGTACCTCATCGCCGCCGGCATCGTGGTCGCGAACCCGAACCAGGTGAGCGGCAGCACGGAGCTTGACGCGCCGGCCACGAGCTTGGCGGTGGCGCCCCAGAAGACCGCCTCGGCTTGGCCCGCGTCGATCGTGTTCACCTCGGACGGGAGCCGGACGATCGAGGCCCGCGACGCGTCCACCGGTGTGGTCGCGGACAGCTGGGAGGCCGATGGCCCGGTGACGAGCCTGGCATGGGACCCGGACACCGGCCGGCTCCTGGCCGGCCTGGGCGACAGCGGCACGATCGCGGCCTGGGACCTGAACGCGTTCCTGAGCGGAGGGGCGGAGCGCGCGCCTCCCGTGATCACGTTCGGCATCGAGACCGGCATGACCGGCGTCCTCCAGCTGCTCGTGCCGCTCAACGATTCGGTGCTCGTCGTGCGCGGCCCGGATGAGGTGGCGGTGTTCGAGCGGGCGACCGGAGCGGAGATGGCGCGCCGTGAGATAACGGTCAGCGCCATCACCTACACGAGTGCGGTGAGCGGCGACAACGAGGTCAGCGCGCGGGTCATCGTCATCGACCCCAACCGGGAAGTGGTCCTTTCGCTGGACGCGGGGACGCTGCGGACCCAAACCACCGAGACGCCCGAATCTCCGCCGCTCGGGATGATGATGACCAGCGGGCGGGGCTCGAACCAGCTGATCTGGGTGCCGGTCGGTCCGCTGCCGGTAGACGAGGAGCACCCGGCCACGACCGGCGGCATGATGATCCTGCGCGGCGGCGGGATCATTCCGGACGACACGATCCCGCTCCCCGGTCCGGCCCGCGCCCTCGGCTGGGACCTGGTGGCCAACCTGGTGTATGTGGCCGGACCGCAGCAGGTATGGACCATCATGCCCCACGGGGACAGCCGCTCGGGGTACGCGGTCTACGACGAGACCCCAGTCGAGGGCGAGCCGCTGGCCCTGGCCTTCGACGTCAGCGACACCTCCCAGACCGATGACCACGGGCGGCTGATCGTGTCCACCCAGCGCGCCGACGGCGGCGCGCTGGTCAGCCTCGACATCGGCGACAACGCCTACGCCTGGCGCCTGGCGGCGGCGGTCTTCGGAGCCCTGCTGGCCGGACTGGCCTACGCCTTCACCGCGATGCTCTTCCGGCGCCGCTCGATCGCCATCCTGGCCGGCCTGTTCGTGGCCATCGACCTGATGAGCTTCGCCATGAGCCGGATCGCCATGAACGACATCTTCGTCGCGTTCTTCATCGTGGCCGCCTACGCCCTGTTCTGGCCCATCTGGGGCGGCCGTTGGCTCCGGAGCGCGTGGTGGGTGCTGCCCCTGGTGGGGGTCATGATCGGTCTGGCCGCCGCGTCCAAGTGGGTGGGCTGGTACGCGCTCATCGGCCTGTGGTTCCTGGTCTTGCTTCGGTCCCAGCTGGGCCGATTCATCCTCGTGGCTGCGACCGGCTTCGCGGCGGTCGCGGTTGGCATGGGCGCCCCATGGCCCGATTCTCCGTGGCCGCCATGGGCCTTCACCCTCATCGCGCTCGCCGTGCTTGGCCTGGCACTGGCGGTGGCCTGGGTCCGGCCGGTGCGCCTGTCCGGCTCCGAGCTGTGGGCTGTCGCCTCGACCGGGGTGGTGGTTGGCGCTATCGGTCTGTCCTTCGTCCTCGCATTCCAGACCCTCGACTGTGGCGCCTCGCCGTGTCGTCAGCCAGGGGGCATCGTCGAGCTGGGCTTCGGGATCCTGTTCCGCGGCCTCGAGGCGCGGTGGCCGGCCATTGTGGCCCTCGGCATCGCGGCGTTCCTGCTGCTCGCCCGGGCCACGCGCAGCCTGCTGCGACCGGCGAGCGACGCCCGCTGGCTCAACCCGGCCGAGATGGCCGGCTTCGCGTGGCCGTGGATCTTCGTATGCCTGCTGGTAGTCCCGCTGGCGGTATACGTCGCCACCTACATCCCGTGGCTGGACGTGGGCCACTCGTTCGCGATCCCTAACAGCGGCCCCGGCTACGCCTGGTCAATGGATGAGCTCCACGCTCAGATGTTCGGCTACCACTACGGGTTGCAGGCCGGCCACGCCGCTTCGTCGCCGTGGTGGAGCTGGCCGCTGGACCTCAAGCCGGTCTGGTTCTACAGCCACTCATTCGACCTCCTCCGCGTCGCGGTGACCTACAACGGGGGGAACCCTGTCCTGTTCTGGGCCAGCGTGCCGGCCATCGGGGTGGCCCTCCTGCTCGCCTGGCGCCGGCGCTCGTGGGCACTTCTGCTGGTGGTGATCGCCTTCGCGTTCCAGTACCTGCCCTGGGCGCGGATCGAGCGGGCGACCTTCCAGTACCACTACCTGACCGCGGTGCTGTTCGCGTTCGTGGCGGTCGCCTACGTCCTCGACGACGTGCTGCGCGATCGCTCGTTGCGCGATTACGGGATTGCGTTCCTGATCGCGGTGGGGGTGACGGGCCTGATGATCTACCCGCTCAACTCGGCGCTGGCCATGCCCGACTGGTACGTCAACGCCGCCCGCGCGCTGCCGCCGTGGAACTACGCGTTCCAGTTCCCGGGGCCGCCCCAGGGTGAGCGGCCGCCCCTGATCAGCACCGACCTCTTCGTCCTGACGCTGGCCACCGTCGTGTCATTGGCGGCGGCGTCGTTCGCCTCGTTCGGGCGCGACCTCCTGGCCGGCCGGATTCGCGAGCGGTCGGGCTCCTCAGCTGCTGCGGCGGAGGGCGGTAGCCAGGACCAGGACGCCGATGACGACCAGGCCGATGGGCCAGACGAGGTCCCAGTTCAGCCAGGGTAGGAACTCGGCGGCCAGGAACCAGGCCCCGATGACGATCAGGATGGCTCCCAGGATTACCCGGCCGCCTGGCCCGCTTCCGGCGCGGGTAGCAGGGGGCCACGACGCTGGAGCAGTGTCGGCGGGGGCTGCCGCAGGTGTTTCATCTCCTGCTTTCCCCGATGGCGGCGCGGCCGTGGGCTCCGGTGCTGCCCCTGTCGGATATGGCTCCTCCGGGACGACCGCCCACATGACCAGGTAGACGACGAAGAACACGCCGCCCGAGAGGAAGGCGAGCAGCAACCACAGGACGCGAGCGATCGAGGGATCAATGTCGAAGTAGGTGGCGGTTCCCGCCGCCACCCCGCCGATGCGACGATCGACCACCGATCGGTACAGACGACGGTTCATGAGCAGCCTCCCTCCGGGTTGAGCGTGAACGCGGCGGCGTTGCCGCTGAACACGATGTCGATCTGGGTGTCCGCGGACACGTATCCCGGCGTGCGCCACACGTCTCCATCCTCGGTCAATCCCTCCTCGTCAAGGTTGTGACCGACCGCGACGTCACTGCCGATGGTGACCTGCAGGCCGACATCATCCGGGACGCAGACGTGGAACTCGCCCGCATTCGCGCTGAGCCGTACCGATCCAACCTCGGTCTGGTCCGAGAACTGGATGCCCGCCGACCCCGCGTTGAGTGAGGCCTCCACCGTGTCCGCGGCCGCGTCCGAGAGGTCCACCGTGAACGCTGCCGCGTTCCCCTCCACCTGGATCGCGCCCCAGTGACCCCCGGCCAGATCCAGGGTCGCGTCCCCGGCGTTGAGCGAGGTCGACAGGTTGGTGCCCCCGTCCTCGGGGAGTGCCACCCCGACGTGACGGCGTCCGACCAGCGACACCGCGTCGCCGGATCGAATCTCCAGGCTCTGCTCGTCGGAGGAGAGCTCCAAGTCGGACGCGGAGTCCTCGTCGGCCTCGACGATCCACTCCCGGCCGGCGCCACCGACCACCTCGAGACTGACGCAGTTGAGATCCAGCTGCACCTCCGCGCCGTTTCCGGCGAAAGAGCCGTGCTCGAATGCGTGCAGTGGGCCGGGATCATCACCTCCGCAGGCCGTCGGGAACGACCCTCCGCCGCCCACCAGCCCCCCAATCAACGCGCCGAGCAGGATCCCGGCCAGGCCGATCGCAACCGCGCCCAGCCTGCCGGCGAAGATGACCGCTACGCCAGCTCCGATCAGGATCAAGGGCCACCACCGCGAGGCCTCAGCCAGGATCTCGTCGCTGATGTAGCCCTGTTGAATCGCCAGGATCACCACCCCGGCGGTGACAAGCGCGGCGCCCCAGAAGATGGCGCCGCGCGGCGCGGATTTCATGGCGACTGACTCCCCTCCGGGCTAGGGCCCCCATTCTGGCACCCGTCCTTTCCGGACTCCAATGCCATTCGGCCTGTTTCTTGACACCGCCTGACCGGCGCCCGTAGACTCCGCCGGCGACCAACGCCGGGTGTAGCCGCCACCCGCCATCCTTCCCGTTCGCAACGAGGAGCCGCATCGCCATGACCTGCACGCTCAGCGCCCAGCGAAACGGGAGATCTACGCCCACGACCAGCTGACGATCCGGCGGCACCGCCGCCGACTCAGACCCCAGCCGTGGGCCGGTCCGGACCACGGCCTTTTTGTGCCCGGTCCGCATCGGTCCAGCCGACAACATCGGTCCAGCCAGAAGGGACTCCAGATGCAGACCGGACTCGGCCCACAGACGAAGACGGTGACCGACGAGCGCCCCACCGCAACGGTGGAGACGCCGCAGGTGGTTCTGCCTGAGCCGATGCTGCCGCTGGCCGTGATGGCTGAGCACGTCAGCAAGCGCTTCCAGGTAGGCCGCAAGAAGCGGCCCGTGGTGGCGATCAATGACGTGTCGATCCGGATCGAGCGCGGCGAGATCTACGGCATCCTGGGCGCCAACGGGAGCGGGAAGTCGACCCTCATCCGGCTCTTTTCAACCCTGCTGACGCTCGACACCGGGCGGGTGGAGATCTTCGGCCACGACATCGAGCGCGACGAGATGGCCGTCAAGCGCCTGATCAACCGGGTCAGCGTGGACGCGGCCTTCTTCAAGAAGCTGTCCCCGTTCGAGAACCTGATCTACGCGGCGCGCCTGTACGGCATGGACGCCCGGCTGGCGCGGGTCGAGGCGATCCGCATCCTGGCCCGGCTGGGGATCTCCGAGAAGCGCCTGTCCCGGCCGTTGGAGCAGATGAGCCGGGGCATGCAGCAGAAGGTAGCGATTGCGCGCGCCCTGCTGACCAGCCCGATCCTGCTCCTGCTGGACGAGCCGACCACCGGCCTCGACCCGCGGTCCAAGCTGGAGGTCCAGACCTTCATCGAGGATGTGCGGGACAACCACGACGCGACGATCGTGCTGACCACCCACGACCTCGACGAGGCGGAGCGGCTGTGTCGGCGGATCGCGATCCTCAATGACGGACGGATCGTGGCCGAGGACACCCCGGCCGGCCTTATGGCGCTGGTCGCCGCGGAGCACGGCCAGTCACCGACCATGGAAAGCGTGTTCATGACCTTCACCGGACGGTCCCTGGACGACGACGTCGAGGAAAAGGAACCGGACGAGGACGAGTAGATGGCCATCCTGACCCGCGAGCTGAGGGCCTCGTACGCCTTCGTCGAGCGGAACTTCAACCTCACCAAGCGCTACTGGGGCTGGGAAGTCGCCTTCCTGGTCTACTCGGTGGCGGGCGCCCTGGCGGTGGCCCTCATCGGTCAGTCCCAGAACGACCAGGTGCTGTTGCTCACCCTGGTCGTCGGCGCCATCTTCTGGAACTACCTGTCCATCCTGTTCAGCTTCATCGCCGAGACGGTGGCCTGGGAGCGCTGGGAGGGGACCCTGGAGTACACCTTCATGGCTCCCGTGCGGCGCTGGACCCACATGCTGGGCTCGACCATCTTCGCGGTGACCTACGGGCTCATCCACACCGTGGTCATGCTCGTCGTGCTGGCCCTGTTCTTCGACTTGGACCTGGCCCAGGCGGACCTGGGGACGGCCACGGTGTTCATGGTCCTGGGCTCGTTCTCGTTCATCGGGATCGGGATCATGACCGCCATCCTGCCGCTCATGTACGTCGAGCGCGGGGCGCAGATGACGTTCGTCCTGCAGTCTGTCCTGCTGTTGATCAGCGGGGTGTACTACTCGGTCGAGATCCTGCCCGAATGGATGCAGTTCCTCAGCAACTTCAGCCCAGCCACGTACGTCCTGGACGCCGTGCGGGAGGGGCTCATCAACGGCACGTCGGTCAGCGCGCTGCTCCACGACGCCTGGCCGTTGGCCTTGATGGGGTTCGTGTTCATCCCCCTGGGCTTGTGGGCCTTCGGGCGGGCCGAGCGCTACGCCAAGCGCACCGGCCGGCTGAAGCGGGTGGGCTGAGATGAGGGCCGATATGCGCACCGGCAAGGCCGATGTCGCCGTGCGTCTCCGACCCTACGCGGGAGATTCCGATATTGGGGCCATGACCCGCATCGCGAATGCGGCCATGGCCGCCGATGCGGTCAGCGACCGCCTGACCGAGCAGCACATTGCCCTGGACCTGCGCCCCGACGAGAAGTCCGACCCCGCCCATGACGTGATCGTGGCCGAGGTGGACGGGACGACCGTCGGCTTCAGCAAGGTCGAGTGGATCGACACCAACGACAGACTGCGCGAGTACCGATCTTGGTGCGAGGTGGACCCGTCCTGGCGCCGGCGCGGGGTCGGCGGGGTGCTGTTCGAATGGGCTCGGACCCGAATCGGCGTGGTGGCGGCCGGCCACGACGTCCCGCTCCCCCGGGTGGCGGGCTGTTGGGCGGCGGATACCGATCTCGGGGCCGACGTCCTCTACCGCCAGCACGGCTACCAGCCGGTTCGCTGGTTCTTCCACATGACCCGCGACCTGGCGGACCCGATCTCGGAGCTCCCGCTGCCGGAGGGCATCGAGGTCCGGCCGGTCACGCGTGAGGACGCCCATCGGCTGTTCCTGGCCGACAACGAGGCCTTCCTCGACCACTTCGGCGGCGTCGACACGTCGGATGTCGCCTTCGCGCGGTGGGTCGACCAGGCGGAATTCGACCCGTCTCTCCACGTCGTCGCCTTCGATGGCGACGAGATCGCGGGGGCGAGCATCAACGCCATCTACCCTGAGGCCAACCGGACTCTGAGTGTCGAACGGGGCTGGCTGGACTCGGTCTTCACCCGCCGTCCATGGCGGGGTCGCGGGCTGGCCCATGCGCTCGTTGCCCGCAGCCTGGCCCTGCTCCGCGAGCGCAGCATGACCGAGGCCATCCTGGGCGTGGACGCCGGTAACGAGACCGGGGCACTTGGCGTCTACACCGACAACGGATTCGTCGTCAGCGAGAAGTTCACCGCCTATCGGCGGCCATTCGAGGTGGCCTAGGGGGCGACGCGCTCCGCGAGGACCCGGTCGCGGACCTCGTGGTAGTACGCCACCAGTTGCTGGGTGACACGCTCCCACGAGTAGTCCTCGGCTTTTGCTCGGCCGGCCTCGCCCATCCGGTGCCGCAGGTCCGGATTTCTGGCCAGCTTGTACAGCGCCGCCGCGATGGCGCGCGGGTTGCGCGGCTCGACCAGGTAGCCCTCGACGTCGCGCGAGACCACGTTCTTGTAGCCGTGGATGTCCGAGGCCACGATGGGCAGCCCGGCGGCCATGGCTTCCAGCAGGACGATCCCGAAGCTCTCCTGGCCCGTGGACGGGGCACAGAAGATGTCGGCGCTGGCGAAGTAGCGGAGCTTGGCGGCCTGCGACACGTGACCCACGAATTCGACGTCCCGGATGCGGCGGGTCGCCGCGTAGCGCTTGTACTCGCGGAGTCGCGGACCCTCGCCAACCACGATCAGGCGCGCATCGACGTGGCGCTTCCGGAGCCGGTGGTAGCCGCGCAGGAGGTACGACATGCCCTTGCGGTCCTCCATCCGACCCACGAACAGGATGTTCAAAGTCCCGTCCCGCAACTCGTCGAACGGCTGCGCAGTGGCAAACGGCTCCATCTCGACTCCATTGGGAATGATCCGGTAGTCGCCTTCGAAGTAGCGGCCGATGAAGTGGCGGGCTGCGCCGCTGACCGCAATCCGGCCGTGCAGGCGCGCGGCCAAACCGGAGCCAGCCCGGCGTCCGAGCCAGTACGACGGCGAGAAGCCGCCGAACGCGTGGAAGGTCGCCACGTTGACGGTCCTCGATTCCCGCAGCACCACGGGGCACAGGAAAGGGACGAACGGCTCGTGGAAATGGAGGACGTCGAAGCGGTGGGCCGCCAGCAGATCGCGGATCCGGGGTCTGAGCCGCCAGCCGATGGTCAGGCGGCCGACGCTTCCGTTGCTGGGCACCGCCCAGCCCGTGCCGACGCGGATGACGTGGCCCTCGCTGTCGCGCTCCGGACCGTACTTGGGAGTGATGATCCACGCGTCGTGACCCAGCGAGCGCAGCTCCTCGTAGGTGTGGCGGACGTGCTCGTTCACCCCTCCGGGGTGCGGAAAGCCATACGGGCTGACGATCCCGATCTTCAGCGGGGCCCGCGGAACAGTCGGGCCGGTCGGCTCCGCGCGGACGTCGAGTCGGGCGGCCTCGGGGGCCTGAATCACGCTCATCGCCACTCTCCGGACGGGCGGAGAGTATGCCCCAGCTTGCGGGCCTTGGCCACCAGCTGACGGCCGTACACCGCCACGTTGTGGCCCGTGCTCCAGTGGCGGCCGACCGCCTCGACCGCGCCTGCTGCCAGCGCGGCCCGGAATTCGTCCGCGGTGGTGCCGTCGAACGCGGTCCAGGCGCTGCCCACCGTCTCCAGCACGTGGGCGTCCGAGCTGCCCAACCCAGGGAGATGGAGGCGCTCGGCGTTCAGCTCGGCCAACGCCGTGTGGCGCAGCCGCCCACCGAGGCTGGGGTTGATCAGCTCCACCGCGTCGAGGTGGCGTTCGGGGCGTGGATCGGTCTGGAGGCGGACCAGGCTCCCGCGGCCGAGCGACAGGAAGATGCCCAGGGCGTGGGGCGCCACCGCCAGGCCACCCTGTTCATGGATCCGCTCCACGGACTCGGCTACCGAGCGAAACGGCGGGATGGGCCTCGTCAGGAACAGACCGAGCAGGTGACCGCTGCGGGTCGTGATCTCCTCGCCCACGACGAGTCCGAAGTGGTAGTCGCCACCGGCATGCATGGCGTGGGCGCGCAGCGCGCCGTCGATCCGATCGTGGTCGGTGATGGCCACCAGGTCCAGGCTCGTCCGCTTCTCGACCCAGTCGAGCAGGTCCACCAGGCGCGCGGTGCCGTCGGAGTACAGGGTGTGGAGGTGGAGATCGGCCATGCCGCGCGCCCCACTCCGGGGTCCGGATCGGCTCATGCTCGGCCCCCGCCGTCAGCAAGCAGATCGGGCAGCTGATCGGGCGTCAGGTCGGCCCAGATCGGCTGGAAGGCTCCCCACCACTGCTCGGGCGCCCGGGCGATGTGATCGGCCAGGACGTCGGTGATGCGCTGGGTCAACGTCGCCACGTCGGCCCGGCGGTTGCCGGTTGGTGACCACGCCACCAGATCGGTGCGGGCCGCGAAGCGATTCGGGGCGGTGCGGCGGATCGTGCCCACCACCACCGGGGCGCCGGTCAGGACGGCGAGCGTGGCCGGACCATCCGGCACCCGCGCCGGGTGGCCGAAGAAGCTCACCACCAGGCTGCTCCCGCTCAAGTCGCGGTCGGCCGCAATGGCCACCAGCTCGCCGTGGCGCAGGCCATCGAGCACGCGGCGACCGGACGGAGGTGCCACCATCTCGCCTCCCACACTGCCCGCCCCACGTCGCGAACGCAGGTACGCGAACAGCTCCGGCGGCTCGATGCGCTCGACCGGGGCCACCCAGCGCAGGCCGCGGGCGGCAAGCCAGATGGCCCCCGGCTCGAAGTTGCCGAAGTGGGCCGATACGCCGATGACGCCGCCCGTCCGTGCCAGGGCCTCAACGCCGGCCGCGTCGTCGAGGACCAGCATCTGGTCGATGTCCCGACGGCCGTGCCGCGGGAGGCGGATCACCTCCAGGTAGTAGCGGGCGTGAGCCACGAATGCCGCGCGCACCAGTCGCCGCAGCTCGGGCCCGTTGACCGGCCGCCACGTGGCCGTGCACACGCGGGCCAAGTTGGCCGCCACCAGCCGGCGCCGGGCCGGGGCGAATCGGTACCACGCCAACCCGAGCAGGTCCGCCAGGGCGTACGCCGCGCGAGCGGGGAGAAGGCCGACCAGCGCATCGCCGAGCTCCAGGCCGGCGCGCAGGACCAGGCCGCCCGGGCGCAGGCTCATCGGCCGCCGATGGTCCAGTCCTCGCCCGCCCGGGCTCGAGCCAACGCCGCGTCCGCAGCGGCCCGGTCGGCCTCGGTCTGGGGCCACACCGGGCGGAACATGTACCACTGGCCCGGGTCGCCGGCGATGACCTGGCCCAGGGCATCGGCCAGGGCCTGGGTGGCGCGGTAGACCTCGGCCGGCTCCGAACTGGTGGCCCGAATGACGGGGTATCCCCACGCCTCCAGCCGGTCGTCATCGGTCCGTCGCGCGCCGATGGGCAGGATCGCGGCACCGGTCCGGGCCGAGATCACCGCCGGCCCCGCTGGGAACGTGGTGGCGGCTCCCAGCAGCTCGACCGGGACGTCGCCGGGTCGGTAGGCGCCATCGCACAGGAGGGCGAGGTTGCCGCCGCTCTGGAGCACCTTGTACAGCCGGCGCAGGTTGCGCCACCCAATGACCTGCACTCCGAACGCGCTGCGCACCGCCGCCAGGTGGTCGTACAGCCGCCCGTACGTCGTGTCATCGCCGACAACGCTGATCTTTTCGCCCTCGACCATCAGGGCTGGGGCCAGGAGATCCATGGCGCCCACGTGAACCGCGCAGATGAGGAGCCCCTTGCCCTCGGTGCCCTGCGCGACGGCGAGGTTCTCCCAGCCATGGAACGTGACCCGCTGCCGGGCCTCCACCGGGTCCAGGGCTGGTAGCCGCATGACCTCGGCCAGGTAGCGCCCGTAGTTCTGGAACGCGCGGCGCGCGGCGCGCGACACTCGTGGATCCTCAACCGGGAGGCCCAGGGCCTGGGCCATGTTGGCCCTGATCACGGCGCCCTTCGCGCCGGACACGTCATAGGCGCCGTTGGCGAGCGCCGCCGCCGCCGGCAGCACGACCCCGCGAGGCAGCGCGCTCAGGGCGCGTTCGGTCGCTCGGTAGCCCCAGTACGCCAGTCGCTCACGCCCGCGCTCGCTCCCACGCGCGGCATGCTGCCGCGCCCGAGCTCGAGTCGGGCTTTCCTCAGCGGTCACGGGCGGACGCCCTCAGCGAAGCCTTCAGCGCCGGGCGGCGGCTTTGGCGCGAGGCGCCCGCGGGGCACGCCTGGCCCGTACCGGACGCGGCGCCTCGGTGCCGTCCAGGGTCTCGTTGTCCTCGCCCCGGATGAAGGCCTCCACCCGCTCCCGGGCCAAATCGTCGTGGATCTGGATGGGCGGCGACTTCATGAAGTACGAGGACGGCGCGACCAGCGTGCCGGCGAGCCCGCGGTCCAATCCCAGCTTCGCGCAGCGGACGGCATCGGTGATGACGCCGGCGCTGTTCGGCGAGTCCCAGACCTCGAGCTTCAGCTCCAGGTTGAGCGGCACGTCGCCGAAGGTGGTTCCCTCCATCCGGATGTGGCACCACTTGCGGTCCTTCAGCCACGGCACGTAGTCCGACGGCCCGACGTGGACGTTGTCCGGGCCAAGCTCGTAGTCGAGCATCGAGGTCACCGCGTTCGTCTTGCTGATCTTCTTCGACTCCAGCCGCTCGCGCTCGAGCATGTTCAGGAAGTCAGTGTTGCCCCCGAAGTTCAGCTGGTAGGTGCGATCCACCCGCACCCCGCGATCCATGAACAGCCGGGTCAGGACGCGATGCGTGATCGTGGCACCCACCTGGCTCTTGATGTCGTCACCGATGATCGGCAGGCCGTGCTCGGCAAAGCGGCGCTGCCAGTAGGCCTCGCGACCGATGAACACCGGGATGGCGTTGATGAACCCGACACCCGCCTGAAGCGCCTGCTCGACGTACCACTTGGTGGCGTCCTCGCTGCCCACCGGCAGGTAGGACACGATGACGTCGACCTCTCGCTCGCGGAGGATGCCGACCACGTCGGAGGTCTGGCCGGGCGCCTTCTCGATCACCTGGGACAAGTACTTGCCCAGCCCGTCGAGGGTCATGCCCCGATCCACGGTGACGCCCAGGTGGGGCACCTGCTGGAACACGAACGTGTTGTTGGGCGGTGCGTAGATGGCCTCCGACAGGTCCTTGCCGACCTTGTTCTTGTCAATGTCGAACGCGGCCACGAACTCGATGTCGCGGATGTGGTAGCCGCCGAGGTCGACATGCATGAGGCCCGGAATCTGGTCCCCGACACGGGCGTTCTCGTAGTAGTGGCGACCCTGGACCAGGCTCGAGGCGCAGTTGCCCACGCCCACGATGGCGACCCGGACTTTGCCATCCGAGCGACGCTTCCCGTTCCGCCCGTTCGAGGCGATCTTGGTGTTGGTGGCCACGATGTTCAACTCTCCTTGTCTTGACCGATGGGGGCAAGCAGGGCGGCGGTAGCCGCCTGCTGACGAACGTTCCAGATACGCTGGGCGACAGTCGCCCAGGCGAGGATGGCGATGAGACCCATCGCCACCGGCAGCGCGATGGGATAGCCCAGCCCGGCCAGTGCCAGGCCCAGGACCAGGATGATTAGCCGCTCGGGACGGGGCGCCAGCCCGTTGGAGGCAGTGAATCCGGCGGCCTCGGCCCGAGCCCGCGAGTAGCTGACCAGGAACGAGCCGCTCAGGGCGAGGGCGGCCAGCATGACCGGCACGAAGGGTTGCGCGGTGCGATCCAGCCAGAAGGCGACGATGCCGAGGTATACGAGGGCTTCCCCGGTGCGGTCCAGGGTGCTGTCCAGGAACGCCCCGAAGGGCGTGCCGCCGCCCTGGGCCCGGGCCAGGCCGCCGTCGATGGCGTCCAGACTCGCGCCCACGGCCAGGAACACCGCGCCCAGTAGCAGGGATCGCTGCCACACCAGGAGCGAGGCAGCAGCGACCAGGATCAGGCCGGAGACCGTGACCGAGTTGGGGGAGACCCCCGCCGCGGCCAGGACATTCACCACCGGCGCCACGGCCACGCGGCCCGCCTCCTTGAGCCGCGCCGAGAGGAGCGCATCGCCCCGGGGCGTGGGGTCAGCGGACACGAAGCACGCCTCCCGCATCCAGCCCCTGGGTGGCGGCCAGGCGCAGGTCACCTGCCACCAGGCGTTGCTGGGCGGCGGTCAGCGCCGCGAAGGCGGCGGTTCGCAGGGCGCACAGCTTCTCGCGACCGTGGGGCCGCATTTCCACCAGTCCGGCCGTGCGCAAGATCCGCAGGTGCCAGCTGATGAGCGGCTGAGAGAGACCGAATCGAGCCGACAGCTCATTGACGGGGAGCGGCCCCGACTCGCCCAGGATGGCGCAGATGCGGAGCCGGGTGGGGTCGGCCAGGGCGCGGTACAGGTCGCGCAGCAGGCGGAGGTCGCGAGTGGCAATCGAGTCGGAGGGCTGAAGGGTCATGTGTGTCGCTCGGGACCCTTTAGTGCGAACAGGTAAGGTGGTCTTTATATAAGGCTGTGCTTATCCTATCCCCGGGAATGGGCAGGTGTCAATATGCCCTTCGCCGATCGCGACGCGGTAGAGTCCGGCCATGCCGACCTCCACGCCGGACGCGCTGTGGTCGTCGCCGGCCGCCAGTCGCCTGCGGCCAGTGGCGGTGGAGGTCACCGACCTCGCTCGCCGGGTTGGCAACCGGCCGATCCTGGACGGGGTCGAGCTGGCGGTACCGGTCGGGGCGCGTGTCCTGCTGGCCGGGGTCGACCCCGAGGCTCCTTCGCTCCTGTTGCGGATCATGGCCGGCCTGGCCCGCGCGGATCGTGGAACGGTGACCCTGGCCGGGCTCCAGCGGGAGACGGCCATTCCCGAGGGCTGGGTGCGGCGGATCGGGTTCGTTGGATCGGATCCAGGCATTCCGCGGTGGATGACGGCAGCCGAAAGCCTTGACCTGGCCGCGCGCCTGTCCGGAATCGACGGAGCGGAACGACGGCGCGAGATCGAAGAATCCCTCCAGGCGTTCCGGCTGGGCGCCATCCGCGACCGTCCACTGCAGCATGCCGGGCGCATCATTCTCGAACGGACGGCGCTGGCAGCCGCCCTCCTCCCCGACCCCGAAGTCCTCCTCCTTGATGAGCCGTTGCGCGCCCATGCTCCGCCCGATCGACTGCGGCTGCTCCGCATCCCGGGCGAGCGCCGAACCGTGCTCATCGCCAGTCGCTACCCGGCCCAGCAGGGCGGTGTCGTCGACCGGGTGGTCCTCATCCGCGACGGACGCGTGGCGCTCCACGCGCCGGTTGGCGAGCTGGACGCCCAACGCCTGCCCCTCTCGTTGCGCGGCCTGACCGCATTGGCCGACCTGGTCCCATGATCCTCACCGTCCACGTCGCACGTCAGCTGTGGATTCAGCTCCGGCTGCTGGGCCTGCTGATCCTTCCGGCCATCGCGGCCGTGGTGGCGGTCATCGTCGACGGCCAGTTCGGTTCGGAGGCCGGTCGCCTGGCGCTGGCGGTTGGCTTCGCCGTGGCCGCCGTGCTGAGCGCCGCCCTGGTGGGCACAGGCTTCAGCGAGGAGATCGGCTCGGGCGCCGCGGCGTGGCTGGTGGTCCGGGCCGTGCCCCGGACCGCGCTCATCAGGGCTTGGCTGGCGCTTCCGGCGCTGGCCGTGCTGGTGGCATTCGTACTGGCCGGGATCCTGGCCGGCCTCGCGCTGCCGCCTCCGTTGGAAGGGGCGCCGGGTCCAGTCGCGGTGGCGGTGACGGTGGTCGCCGCCGCCGCTCCGGCGCTGCCACTGTCGGCGGCTGCGCTGGCCATCGCCGTCGATGCTTCGAGCCGGGTCACGCTCGTGGCGGTCGTCGGGGGAGCCGCGATACTAGCCCTGCCGCTCGTCCTGCTCGGTGAGACGGCCGTCCATCCCGCAAGCGGCTACTGGTTGGTGGCCGGGATGGTCCCCGCCGATCGGCCGATCACGGTGGGCCTCCAGGCCATCGGCCTGTGCCTGACCCTGGCCGCCCTGGCCTGGGCCGTCGCCGCCTTGCGGTTCCGGCGGCGCGACCTCTGACGGGTCGAGATCAGGGCTGGATGGGCAGTGCGACCACGATCAGCTCGCCCCAGTTGCGGTTGAAGCCCTGGGAGGTCTGGAGCGTCAGCCGTTCGTGGTCTGTGGCCGCCGTCCAGCGGCCTCCCTCCTCGCACCCAGGGCCCGCATAGAGGAGGTCCAACGGCGGGCTCGGCATTGGCTCGGCGTCCGGGTCGGGGCAGGACACGTTGGGGTGGACCTCGGTCACGCGGTAGCGGAGGACCTGGCCGTCGGACATCAGGATGCGCACCTCGGCGCCAAGCTCGACGTTCCACAGGCCGATGAATAGCGGCCGCAGGGCGTGCGCCACGATGTAGGAGTTCGTTCCGCGGCCCGGGTCTGCGGTCTGGGCGAGGAGGAAGGCGCAGCACTCGCCGAGCGGCTGGCCTGGCGCGAGCCGCTGGACAGCGACATTGACGCCTACCGACTCGATCTGGATCTGGGTCGCCACCCAGTCGCTGGGGATCGGCGTGGCTTCGGGGGTGGTCTCGGGCGTGCCATCCGTCGAGGGAGCGGCCCCGGGCGATTGGGTCCGGGCCACCAGGCTGGGGGTCGGGATGGGCGCCAGGCTGGGGCGGGCGTCCTCGTCCAGGGGCAGTTGGCCGGCCAGGATCAGGACCACCCCCAGCAGGGCGAGGGTCAGCGGGAGGGCCAGCCCCCGGGCACGGCGTGTGGTCAAGCCGGCAGCCACCCGAGCAGGATGCCGGGGAAGATGCCGAGCAGGAGCACGCCGGCCACGCTGAGAGCCAGCGCCAGGCGGCCGACCCCGGAGCGCTCCACATCCGCCGGCTCCGCCTCCGGGTCACGCATGTACATGTAGACCACGACCCGCAGGTAGTAGAACGCGGCCAGGGCGGCATTCAGGGCGATGGCCACCGCCAGCCAGGCCAGGCCCGCGTCGACCGACGCCAGCAAGACGTACAGCTTGGCAAAGAACCCGACCGTGGGCGGGATGCCCGTCAGCGACAGGAGCAGGACCGTCATGGCTGCGGCCAGGGCCGGCTGACGTCCGGCCAGGCCCGCGAATGAGCCCAATCCACCGTACCGGCGCACGTCGCGCTGCAGCATGCCGACCACCGCGAAGGCCGCGATGTTCATCACCGAGTAGCCGACCAGGTAGAACACGACCGCCTCGATGGCCTCGGTGGCAACCTTTGGATCTGTGGCTGCCGCAAACGCCGCCAGCGCGGCCAGGATGTAGCCGGTATGGGCGATCGACGAGTAGGCCAGCATCCGCTTGACGTTGGTCTGGGTCAGGGCCACCACGTTGCCAAACGTCATGGTCACCACCGCCAGGACCACGAATACGTCCAGCCAGTCCGCGCGCAAAGGGCCGAACGCCTCGCCGAAGAGGCGCAGCAGCAGGGCGAAGGCCCCCAGCTTGGGGCCCACAGACAGGAACCCGGTGATGGGCGTCGGGGCGCCCTGGTAGGCGTCCGGAGTCCAGAAGTGGAACGGCACCGCCGCCGCCTTGAAGGTCGCGCCCACGGTCAGGAAGCCGATCGCGACCAGCACCGCCCCGTTCATCAACCCGCCCGAGAACACTTCGGCGATCTCGGTGAACACGGTCGAGCCGGTCAGGCCGTAGGTCCAGGCGATGCCGAACAGGAGGATGGCGCTCGCAAATGACCCGAGCAGGAAGTACTTCAGCCCGCCCTCGTTGCTGAACCGATCGGTCTTGTGGAAGGCGGCCAGCAGGTAGGCCGGCATGACCATCAGCTCGAGGCCGAGGAACAGGGTGATGAGATCCGCGCTGCTCGCCAGGACGAAGATGCCCAGGGTCGAGAACAGCAGGATGGCGTTGAACTCGCCCAACGGCAGGCGGCGGACGACCAGGTAGCCCGGCGCGAACAGGGTCGTCAACACGCCGATACCGACCGCCGCCAGCTTCAGCACCAGCGCCAGCCGGTCCACGGTATAGACCCCTCCCGCCAACGCCCCGCTGGGCGGGGTGGTCCAGACCGCGCCGATGGCCAGCGCGGTGGCCGCCAGGCCGGCCACGGTCAGCGGGGTCAGCAGCCACTTGCGCTCCCGGGGCAGGAACAGGTCGACGGTGATGATCACCAGGACCGAGATGGCCAGGGCCGCCTCGGGCAGGAGCGCGTACAGCGCCGCGGGGTCGTTCATACCGGTCTCACCACGGCCAGGCGACCAGGTTGAGCCCCGCGGCGCTCTGGACAGCGTCGAGGATGCGCTGCACCGGCCCGGCGGTGGCCTCCAGGACGGGGGCCGGGAACACGCCCAGCGCCACCGCAAGGACAACCAGTGGGGCCAGCGACAGCCACTCGACCCGGGTCAGGTCGCGCAGGCCGCCCCAGGCCCGGCGCATCCAGTCCGACGGCACGGCGAAGAAGGCGCGCTGGAACATCCACAGCATGTAGACCGCGCTGGCGATCACGACCAGCATGGCCCAGGCCCCCACCCAGGCCGAGTACTGGAAGGCGCCGAGCATGACCAGGAACTCGCCCACGAACCCCGACAAGCCCGGTAATCCGATGCTCGCGAAGGTGAATAGCCCGAACAGGGCGGCGTATGCCGGCATGCGGGCGTTCAGGCCGCCCATGTGGCTGATCAGCCGGTCGTGGGTGCGCTCGTAGATGACGCCCACCAGGAGGAACAGGGCGCCGGTCGTGATCCCGTGGCTGACCATCTGGAAGATGGCACCCTGCAGGCCCTGGGTGTTGAAGACGAACGCTCCCAGCATCACGAAGCCCATGTGCGACACGCTCGAGTAGGCGATCAGCTTCTTCAGATCGGGCTGGACCATGGCCACCAGCGCGCCGTACATGATCGCGATCAGGGCCAGGCCGATCATGAGCGGCGCGAAGGACTGGGCCGCATCGGGCAATAGCGGCAGGCTGAAGCGCAAGAACCCGTAGCCACCCAGCTTGAGCAGGACCCCGGCCAGGATGATGGAGCCCGCGGTTGGGGCCTCCACGTGAGCATCGGGCAGCCAGGTGTGGAACGGCCACATCGGTACCTTGATGGCAAAGGCCAGCCCGAACGCGATGAATGCGCCAGCCTGAAGGAGATCGGGGAAGGGGACGCCGCGCAGGGCTTCGTAGCTGAACGTGAACGTCCCGCCCGGGAGGTTGGCGTTGGCGATGACTACAGCCAGGATGGCGACCAGCATGAGAAGCGAGCCGACCAGCGTGTAGATGACGAATTTCACCGTGGCGTAGATGCGCTGCGGCCCACCCCAGATCCCGATCACCAGGTACATCGGGATCAGGCTCAGCTCCCAGAAGACGTAGAACACGAACAGGTCGAGCGCCACGAAGACGCCGAGCATGCCGGCCATCAGGAGCAGCATCGCGGCGTAGTACTCCTTGACTCGCTTCTGGATGGGGTCCCAGGAGTACAGGATGCTGACCACGCTCAGGACGGTGGTGAGCAGCACCAGCACCGCGCTCATGCCGTCCACCCCCAGCTGATAGCGGATCCCGAACGCACTGATCCACGGAAGGTCCTCGCGGAACTGGAACTCCGCCCCGGCGGGGTCGTAGCCCACCAGGAACAGGCTGAAGCCCAGGCTTCCCATGGCCGCCAGCAGGGCCACCCAGCGGATGAGCCGATGGTTGGTGCCCGGCACGAACAGCAGGGCCGCCACGCCGAGTAGCGGCGTGAAGACGATCAGCGACAGCACCGGCAGGCCGGTCATGTCAGCGCACCACCGTGGCGTAGACCAGCAGGACGATGACCAACCCGGCCGCGATCCCCAATCCGTAGTTCTGGACCCGCCCGGTCTGGGACCTGCGCAACCCGCCGCCCAGGCGCTGGGCCAGCCAGCCGACGCCGTTCACCGCCCCGTCGATGACCTTCACGTCGAACCACCACAGGGCATTTGAAAGCACCACGCCGCCGCGAGCGAAGATGAGCTGGTACAGGTCGTCGAAGTAGTACTTGTTCAGGCTGGCCCGGTACATGCCCGGCCCCAGCCCGAACGGGATGCGCTGCACGAAGCGCGCCGGCGCCTCGGGATCCTGGACGTACCAGCGCCGGGCGAGCAGGATGCCGGCCAGGCCGACCGACGCCCCGGCCAGCAGCAGCAGCCCGCCCAGGCCGAACAGCTCGAAGCTGTGCCCCTCCCCGTGCTCCACGGCCTCGGCCAGGATGGAGCCGGGCTGGATGCCGGCCCCGAGCCCCTCGGCACCGGCGAAGACCTCCTCCAGCCACAGGTGGATGGTGCCGCCTTCGGGCGGGATGCCCAGCAGGAGGCCGGCCAGCGCGGTGGGCACGGCCAGGATGACGAGCGGCGCGACCATCGTCCGCGCGCTCTCGTGGACGTGCTTCCAGGCCGCCGCCGGTCCGCGCCACGAGCCGTGGAAGGTCATGAAGATCATGCGGAATGTGTAGAACGCGGTCAGGAACGCGACCCCGATGCCCACCGCCCAGTAGATCGGGTAGCCGCGGGCGAAGGCCTCCGACAGGATCTCGTCCTTGCTGAAGAACCCCGCGAAGATCGGGATCCCGGCCAGGGCCAGGGCGCCCACGAGCATGGTCCCGTACGTCCAGCGCATGCGTTCCCGCAGGCCGCCCATGAAGCGCATGTCCTGCTCCCCGCCGGCCCCGTGGATGACCGATCCGGAGGCCATGAACAGCAGGCCCTTGAAGAAGCCGTGGGTCAGCAGGTGGAAGATGGCCGCCGCCCAGGCCCCGATCCCCAGCCCGAAGAACATATACGCCAGCTGGCTGACGGTCGAGTAGGCCAGCACCTTCTTGATGTCGTTCTGGGTGACCGCGATGGCCGCCGCCAGGACGGCGGTGAACACCCCGATCGCAACGACAACGCCCATCGCCTCCGGCGAGTGGGCGAAGATCGGGTTGGCGCGGGCGACCAGGTACACCCCGGCGTTGACCATGGTGGCGGCGTGGATGAGGGCGCTGACCGGGGTGGGGCCCTCCATGGCGTCCGGCAGCCAGGTGTGGAGCGGGAACTGGGCGCTCTTGCCCACTGCCCCGGCGAACAGGAGGAGGGCGATCAGGGTGATCTGCCAGCCCTCGAGGCCGCCGATCCCCGCGAACACCTCGTCGAACGTCAGCGTGCCGAGCAGGGTCCAGATCAGGATCACGCCCAGCCCGAAACCAAAGTCGCCGACCCGGTTGACGATGAACGCCTTCTTGGCGGCTCCCGCCGCGGACGGCTTCTTGTACCAGTAGCCGATGAGAAGGTACGAGCACAGGCCGACCGCCTCCCAGCCCACGTAGAGGAGCAGGAAGTTGTCGGCCAGGATCAGCAGCAGCATGCTGAACATGAACAGGTTCAGGTAGGCGAAGAAGCGCCAGACGCTGCGGTCGCCGTCCATGTAGCCGATGGAATAGACGTGGACCAGCAGGCCTACCGTGCTGACTACCAGCAGCAGGACGGCGGTCAGCGCGTCGACGAAGAACGTGATCTCGATCCGGAAATCACCCGACACGATCCACTCGTAGACGGTGACCCGGTACTCCGCGCCTCCGAAGATGACCGAGCCGAAGATGGCCATCGACGCGGCCCAGGCCACGGCCACCAGTGCGACCGGGACCCACCACGAGCGGTAGACCGGCCGCGGCCCGCCGAGTGTCACGTGACCGGGCTGCCCGCGCCCGTCGTTCAGCTCGTCGGGGATGATCCCATCGGCCCCGTTGGCGTTGGCCAGGTCGTCGGCGTGGCCCCGGTGGGGCGAGGTCTCGCGCTGCTCCTCCTCGGTCGGGACGCCGCGGTATCCGGACTCGTCCACCGCCTCGGCATGGGAGGCGTGCACGTCGCCGCCCGTGTCGTGACCGGCCCCGGCGCCGTGCTCGTCATCGTGCTCGGCGTGCTCCGGAATGCGGTCGAAGCGCGGCCCAACCAGCACCGCGAACAGGAAGCCGGCCAGCGGCAGGGCCGGGATCAGGGCGACGAGCGACTGCAGGTCCAGCGCGCTACTCCTTCAGATCGGCGTAGTCGTCGACCTCGGCGGTCTGACGGGTGCGGATGATCGCGATGACCAGGGCCAGGCCCACCGTCGCCTCGGCTGCCGCGACGGCCATGACGAGCAGCGAGAAGACGGCGCCGGCGTCATCGGTGGCGTAGTAATCGAACGCGTTGAAGGCCACCAGGGCCAGGTTGACCGCGTTCAACATGAGCTCGATGCAGATCAGCATCATGATCGCGTTGCGTCGGGCCAGGAAGCCGAAGGCCCCGATCCCGAACAGGGCGAGTGACAGGAACAGGTAGCCGTTGAGGCCCATCGGTCAGTTCATCCGCTCGTCTTCTTCGGGCCGTCGGGCGAGGTAGATGGCGCCGATGATGGCGGCCAGCAACAGGAAGCCCACGATCTCGAACGGCAGCGCGTAGTCGTTGAAGATGGCGGCGGCCAGGGCGTCGAGCTCGACCGGGATGATCACGCTGGGGTTGGGCCAGTCGGTCTGGAGCAGGGCCCATCCGACGAGGCCCACGATCCCGATGGCGACCAGGGCTGCGAACGGCGCCTGGCGTTGGAATGGCGCCGGCAGGTTGGCGTCGCCGGCCTGGGTCAGCATGATCGCGAACAGGATCAGGACGCTGATGGCCCCCAGGTAGATGAGGACCTGGGCGGCGGCCACGATGGGCGCGCCGAGCAGGGCGTACGTGCCCGCCAGGGCTCCGAAGGAGACCATCATGGCCACCGCGGAATGGATCACGTTCCGCAGCAGGACGGCCGCCAGGCCGCCGCCGAGGACGCCGGCGGCGAGCACCACGAAGAGGACGGTCGAGATGTCCAGAGTCGAGGCTCCCGTTCGAGACCGAGCGCTCACACGGCCTCGCTCGAGAGGCCGTGACCGATTCTACGGCAAGAGCTGATCGCCCTCGCGCCCGGCGGTCACCTCCAGGCCGTTGGCGGTGGACGCGGCCAGGTCCGCGGCCGCCATGGCCAGGACGTCCATCTGGTCGTCGGTTCGTGCCGGATCGTGGTGGAACAGGACCAGCTTGCCAACCTGGGCGCGGCGCGCGAAGGCGATGGCCTCGCCGACAGATGAGTGGCCCCAGCCCAACCGCTCGGCACGCTCTTCGTTCGTGTATTGGGCGTCGTGGATGAGCACGTCCGCCCCGCGCGCCAGGCGCAGCCCGCTCACCCAGGATGTGTCGCCATCTCCGTTCCCCGTCCCGAGCGCCGGCTCGTGGTCGCTCAGGTAGGCCAGGGAACGGCCGTTCTCGCTGACCCGAAAGCCGAGGGTCGCGCCGGGATGGATGACCTCATCGGCCCGAACCGTAAACGGACCGATGCGGAACGGCTCCTGGGGGGCGTCGTGGAAGTCGAAGTTGGCACGCAGGTCGCGCAGGCGGATGGGGAACAGGGGCGGGGAGAGGTAGCGCGTCAGGCGGGCTCGCAGATGGAGCGTCGGCGAGGGCGGGCCCCAGATGTGGATCTCGCAGCCTGGGCGAAAGATCGGGGCAAAGAAGCCCAGGCCCTGGATGTGGTCCATGTGGAGGTGGGTCAGCAGGATGTCGATCCGCCGCGCCTCCATCGCGACCTCCGTGCCCAGGCGCTGGATGCCCGTCCCCGCGTCGAGGACGAGCAGTGTCCCGTCCTCGCCGCGCACCTCTACGCAGGCGGTGTTCCCGCCGTAGCGTGCCGTCTGGGGGCCGGCGGCGGCCACCGACCCGCGGGTGCCCCACAGGCGGACGATCACGCCTTGGGGGACTCCCAGAACATCGTCACCGAGCCCATGATGTCGCCGTGCCCGCCGGTCAGCGGGAAGGCGGTGATGCCGATCCGGCGCGCGACCCCATCCCCGCCCGTGATCTCGATCGTGGCATGGGCCGGTTCCCCCCGGCGCAGGGCGATGACCGGGGGCAGCTCCTCGGGCGGCAGCGGGTTTCCGGACTCATCGCGGGGCCGGAAGGACGTGGTCCAGGTCTCGAACGGCATCTGGTCAACGTCGTCGGCCCGCACGCCGAGGGTCGGCTCGGCGGCCTCGTTGAAAAAGACGAGATCCCCGTCGGCGTCGATGACCCACATCGGAATGGACAGGTGCTCCGACAGCTGGCGGAGCAGGATCATCTCGATCGGCTGCTGGGGAAGATCGGTCATTGGGCGGCAGGATAGCCGTCTCAGTTTCAGGTGACTCGCATCCGACGCGGCCCCTGCGTTCTGCCCAGGTTCAGCCACGGGTGACTCAGCACCCGCCGGTTGGGTCCTCCGCGCGCGTTGCCAGCCACATGTGACTCGTGGAAAGCAGGCTCGGAATGTGTGCCGGCGCATCTCGCTGGGCGCCGATAAGGCACGTTCGCGCCGCTCCTGACAGACTGGGCTCGTGACCCTTCGTCTGGCGGCAGGCCTCCTGCTCGCGGCCGCCCGCGACGAGCTGATCG
>JBKJVN010000154.1:0-2774 GCA_046717345.1 Candidatus Limnocylindria bacterium
GAGGTGGAGGGCTACGAGGCCGATGACGTGATCGGTACCCTGACCAAGCACGCCACCGCGGCTGACGTTGACACCGTGATGGTCTCCGGCGACCTGGATGGCCTCCAGCTGGTGGACGACCACGTCCGCCTGCTCACCACGCGGATGGGGGTGGCGGCCACGGTGGTCTACGACCCCGCCCGGGTGATGGAGCGCTACGGCCTGCGACCCGACCAGATGCTCGATTACAAGGCCCTCAAGGGCGATACCTCCGACAACCTGCCCGGCGTGCCGGGGGTGGGGGAGAAGACCGCCATAAGCCTGCTCCAGGAGTTCGGCACGCTCGACAACTTGTACGACCGACTGGACGAGGTGAAGGGCAAGCTCCGCGACCGGTTGGCCGAGCACCGCGACGATGCGTTCACCAGCCGCGAGGTCGGCCGCATCGTGACCGATCTGCCCATCGGCCTCGACCTCGAGGCGGCACACACCGGACGCTACGACCGCCGTGCCATGGCGCAGCGCTTCCGCGAGCTCGAATTCCGGTCGCTGATCGACCGCCTGCCACCGACGATCGGTGGGCCGGCGGGTCCGGATGACGATGACAGATCGGGTGGGGGACTCCAGCTGTCCCTCGACCTCCTGGGCGGCAGCCGCCCATCGCGAGCCGGCGGCCCGGACCCCACGGCCAAGCAGACGGCGCGCGAGCCGACCCAGGGGCGGGTGGCGCCCGACGCACAGGCCGATCCCAAGGGCGCCGTCGAGCACGCCGACCCGCGGATCGTGGGTGACGACGCCGATCGCCTGGAGCTCGAGGCATGGCTCTCGGCGCACGGGGACAGGGTTGGGCTGGGCTGGGCGGCGGGCAGCGGCCGGCCGTTCGGGCGCTCGCTGTTGGGCATCGCCATGGCCGGCGCAGATGGGTCGAGTTGGTACCTGCGCTGGGACGGTGACCAGACGACCCTCCCGCGTTGGTTCACCCGCACCGACCGTCCCCTCATCGGGCACGACCTGAAGCCCCTGGTGACCACGCTCCTGCAACGAGGAATCGAGCTCGCCGGCCCGGCCGTCGACACCTCGGTGGCCGGCTACATGCTGAATCCCGCCCTGCGCGCCCAGTCGGTCGATGACCTGGCGGCCCAACGCTTCGGCGCCGAGCTGCCGGCGCGGGCCGTATCCGGCGAAAGTGGTGCCGAGGAGGTGACCCTTGGCCGGCGAGCCGCGGCCGAGGCCCTTACCGCCCTGCTGGTCGCCCCGACCCTCCTGTCGGAGCTCGACGAGGTGGGTCTGAGTGACCTGTTCCGCGAGGTGGAGATGCCGCTTCTGCCGGTCCTGGCCCGGATGGAGGTCGCCGGCGTCCTCATCGATCGCGAGGCGCTGACGGCCATGGCGGAGGAGTTCGCGGACCACCTGGCCGATCTGGAGGCACGCATCACCGAGGCGGTCGGGCATCCATTCAACATCGGCTCACCGCGCCAGTTGGAGCAGGTGCTGTTCGATGAGCTGGGGCTGCCGTCCACCAAACGGACCAAGACGGCCCGTTCGACCGATGCCTCTGTCCTCGAGGAGCTGCGCAGTCAGCACCCGGTGGTGGGGCAGATCCTGGAGCACCGCCAGCTGGCCAAGCTGAAATCGACCTACGCCGACACGCTGCCAATCCTGGTGGACGCCGACGGGCGGCTCCATACGACGTATTCCCAGGCCGTGGCGGCGACCGGGCGTCTGTCGAGCACCGACCCCAACCTCCAGAACATCCCGATCCGGACCGCCCTCGGCCGTCGCATCCGGCGCGTGTTCGTGGCGCCTCCCGGGAAGCTGCTCCTCGCCGCCGACTACTCCCAGGTCGAGCTTCGGATCCTGGCCCACGTGTCGGGCGACCCGGGGCTCAAGGCCGCCTTTGCGGCCGGCGAGGACATCCATCGCTCGACCGCGGCCCGCGTGTTGGGCATTCCCCCGGGGGAGGTCACCGCCGCGCAACGGTCGATCGCCAAGATGGTGAATTACGGGGTCGCCTACGGGATGAGCGACTTCGGCCTGGCCGATCGGCTCCACATCGACCGCGAGACGGCGCGCGCGTTCATCACCGACTACTTCGCCGCCTACGAGGGCATCCGGCGCTACACGGTCGAGATCCGGATCCTGGCCCGCGACCAGGGGTACGTCTCGACGCTGCTGGGGCGCCGCCGCTACCTGCCCGAGCTGAGCGCCCGCAACAGCGCGCTGCGCGCGGCGGGGGAGCGGATGGCCATCAACATGCCCATCCAGGGCACCGCGGCCGACGGCATCAAGATCGCCATGGTGCGGCTGGACGCCGCCATGCGCGAGCGCGGCATGCGATCCCGGATGCTGCTCCAGGTCCACGACGAGCTCGTGTTCGAGACCGATGCCGACGAGATGGAGTCGCTGGCCGACCTGGCCGCGACCACCATGGAGGCGGCGCTGCCGCTCGACGTGCCGCTCACCGTGGACCTCAAGGTCGGGACCGATTGGGACCGCATGGATCGCCTGCTGCGGACCGATGAGGGTGGGTATCGGCGGGTCGAGATCGCGCCCGCCGATGCTGAGCTCGAGGACCCGGTGGTCGCCCTGGTGGATGCCTGAGCTGCCCGAGGTCGAGACCGTGGCTCGCGGCCTCCAGGCCCGGCTTCCGGGGGCGACCATCCGGAGCGCTGCGGTCCTGTGGGACCGGACGATCAGCCATCCGCTGCCGGCCGAACGATTCGCGGACGAAATTGCGGGGGTCGTCGTGCAGCGGGTTGGCCGGCGGGCGAAGTCGGTGGTGCTCCACCTGGACG
>JBKJVN010000155.1:0-35716 GCA_046717345.1 Candidatus Limnocylindria bacterium
GCGGGGTGCCGGCCACCGCGGTCGCGGTCACTGGCAACCTGACTGTCACCAACCCGACCCAACCTGGCTTCGTGTTCCTCGGGCCCGATCCGGTCGCCAGCCCGACCAGCTCGACCCTGAACTTCCCCGTCGGGGACACCCGGGCCAATGGCGTGACGGTGGCCCTCGGCCCCACCGGCAGCCTGAGTGCGACCTTTGGCTACGCCGGCACGACCCACCTCATCTTCGACGTGACCGGCTACTTCGTGCCCGATGACAGCGGCGCCACTTTTGTCCCGTTGACGCCCGCTCGCCTGCTCGACTCCCGGGTCGGCAATGGGCTGTCCGGGCCGTTCAGCGCGTTGACCCCCCGCACCTTCCAGGTCACCGGCCTGGGCGGGGTGCCGGCCAACGCGACCGCGGTCACCGGCACCCTGACCGCCACCAACGCGACCCAACCTGGCTTCGTGTTCCTCGGGCCCGATCCGGTCGCCAACCCGACCAGCTCAACCCTGAACTTCCCGTTGGGTGACACCCGGGCCAACGGGGTCACGGTGGCCCTCAGCCCCACCGGCATGCTGAGTGCGACCTTTGGCTACGCCGGCACCACCGACCTCGTGTTCGACGTGACCGGCTACTTCGTGCCCTGAGGGAAGACCGGCTGCTCGACCATGAGCCCGGGCGCCCCGGTCGCTAAGTGCGAGCGGGCCGCTGGCGCCCTGAGAGCACCCGCTGCCATATCGCTCGCATCCCGGCGCGATGCCGCTCGACGCTGAACCGTTGCGCGTCCGCCGCCACGGCGGCGGGATCGTAATCGGGGACGCGCTCGAGGGCCTCAGCGAAGTTGCCGTCGCGCACCAAGGTGCCGGTCACGCCGTTGATCACGATATCGGTCAGCCCCCCAACCGCGGCGGCCACCACCCAGCGGCCGGAGGCGATCGCCTCCGCCGCAACCAACCCGTAGGGCTCTACGCGTGAAGGCACCAACACGACGTCGTGGTCCGCCATCAATTTCGGCACCTCGCCGGGGTCGACTTCGCGAATCCCGGGGCCCACGAGAGTATCGGCCAGTCTCCGCGCCACATCCACGCCCTTGTCGGGAACGTCGCCCCCCAGGTACAGCACCCGGCGACGGGACGGCCTGGGCGAAGGGCCAAAGCGGGCAAGGTCGATTCCGGGTGGGATGATTTCGGCTCGGCCGCCGAGGTGGCCGACCTGTTCCGCGGTCTCGGCGGAGTTGGCCACGACCGCGTCCGCGGATCGGATCACCCTGCGGGCGAGCCAGCGATGCACCACGGAGCGCTGGGCCGCATCGCGGACGTCGGCGCCATGCGCGTACACGACCAGAGGTAGTCCTCGTAGGCGCGCGGCGAGCAACGCCGGGGGGCCGGTGGCAAGCACGAAGTGCGCTTCCACGCCGTCGAAACGGCCCCGGGTGGTGAGGGCCTCCCACACAAGTCGAGCGAATCGACCCCAGCGCGAGCCGTCGTACCGATGCGGGGCGACTACGTGGACCGTGAGGCCGGGATCACCCAGCCGATCTCGAACGAAAGCGCCAGCGGCTAGTCGATCGGGAGTCGGGTATCGCGCGGTCACGACCAGCAGGCGCATGGAGCCCGACGGTAGCACGGGTATCATCGCGAGCAATGTCGACCATCGCCGCTCCCCGCCGCGCGGATGGGCGCCTGCCGAATCAGCTTCGTCCCGTGAAGATTGTGCCCGACTACCTGAAGTTCGCCGAAGGTTCGGCCCTTATCCGGGTTGGCGAGACCCGTGTCCTGTGCGCGGCCACGTTGGAAGATCGCGTGCCGCCCTTCCTGCGGGGCAAAGGCACCGGGTGGGTGACCGCGGAGTACAGCATGCTGCCGCGGGCCGGAACAGAACGGACGCCGCGCGAGGCGAGCACTGGCCGGATCGGCGGCCGGACGCATGAGATCCAGCGCCTGATCGGTCGATCCCTGCGCTCGGTGGTCGATTTGGGGGGTCTGGGCGAGCGCAGTTTGACCCTGGATTGCGACGTCCTCCAAGCCGATGGCGGCACTCGCACGGCGTCGATCACCGGGGCCTACGTGGCCCTGGCCCGCGCTCTGAACCGGTTCGGGATGAGCCAGCTCCTGACCGGCCAGGTCGCGGCAGTGAGCGTGGGGATCGGGGGTGGGACGCTCCTCCTCGACCTCGACTATGCCGAGGACTCGTCAGCCGGGGTGGACTTCAACGTGGTCATGCTCGACGACGGGCGTTTCGTCGAGGTCCAGGGCACCGCCGAGCAGACCCCATTCAGCGGGGAGCAGATGGCCGAGATGGTGAGCCTTGCGGCCGCCGGCATCCGCCAGCTCTACGAGCTGCAGCGCGAGGCGATTGCAGCCCCCGCTGCGGAGTGAGCCGGCTCCTGGTCGCCACCCACAACCCCGGCAAGCTGGCCGAGTTCCGGCGCCTGTTGGCCGACCTGGAGGCGGACGTGGTGAGCCCCAGCAAGATGGGCATTCGGATGGACGTGCCAGAGCCGCACGCGACCTACGCCGAGAACGCCGCGGCGAAGGCGGTCGCGCTCTGCCGCGCCACGGGGGAGATCACGTTGGCCGACGACTCGGGGATCGAGGTGGCGGCCCTGAGCTGGGGACCGGGCGTCCACTCCGCGCGGTTCGCATCCCCCGACGGACCATCCGGGGCCGAGCTCCTGCTCGATCGCCTGGCTGGCGTCGCCGATCGCGGGGCGCGAATGGTGTGCTGGCTCGCCCTGGCCACACCCGACCCAAGGAATGGCGGTCGACCCAGCGTCGAGCTGTTCGAGGGCGTCGTCTCGGGGCGGGTGGCGGAACAACCACGCGGTGCGGGCGGTTTCGGCTATGACCCCATCTTCGAGCTGGCTGACGGGCGCACCACGGCGGAGCTGCCCGAGGCGACGAAAGATGCGCAGTCCCATCGCGGGCGCGCGGTTGCAGCCGCGATGCCGCGCCTGCGGGAGCTCCTGTCGGCCCGCGCTAGAATGCCGATCACAGCGGAGGACGCATGAACGAAGCCTCGTCCGTGCGCATCCACCCCACGGCTGACGTCTCGGCGGAGGCGATCATCGGCCCCGGCACCAGCATCTGGAACCAGGCCCAGGTCCGCGAGCGCGCCCGGATCGGGTCGGACTGCGTGATCGGCAAGAACGTGTACGTGGACTTCGACGTGGTGGTCGGCGATCGGGTCAAGATCCAGAACAACGCCTCCCTGTACCACGGCGTGACCGTCGAAGACGGCGTGTTCATCGGCCCCCACGTGTGCCTCACGAACGACCGATTACCGCGCGCGGTGAACCCGGACGGATCGTCCAAGACCGATGCCGACTGGGAGGTCGGCCTCATCCGGGTCCGTGCCGGGGCCGCGCTCGGCGCAGCCAGCGTCGTCCTGCCCGGGGTCACGATCGGCCGCTGGGCGCTGGTCGGAGCCGGGAGCGTCGTGACCCGCGACGTCGCGGACTACGCCCTGGTCCTCGGCAACCCGGCCCGTCGGATCGGAAGCGCCTGCCCCTGCGCGGAACCGCTGCCCGACGGGCCGGATGGGACGCAGTTTGCCGGGCCGTGCCCCAGTTGTGGCCGCCAGTTCCCGCCGGCGGAGGACGCGGCGTGAAGATCGTTTCGGTGGTGGGGGCACGACCCCAATTCGTGAAGGCTGCGCCGGTCAGTCGGCAGCTTCGGCGGCGTCACCACGAGGTGCTGGTACACACCGGCCAGCACTACGACGATGCCATGAGCGCCGCCTTCTTCCGGGACCTCGACCTGCCGCCGCCGGATCACGATCTGGGAGTGGGGAGCGGGACGCACGCCATCCAGACGGCCGAGATGCTGCGTCGCTTGGAGCCGCTGCTCAGCGACGAGGCCCCCGACGCCGTCCTCGTCTACGGGGACACGAATTCCACCCTGGCAGGCGCCCTGGCCACCGCGAAGCTGGTCGACGGCGCCGGAAAGCGGCCATGGCTGGCTCACGTCGAGGGAGGCCTGCGTTCGTTCAACCCATCCATGCCCGAGGAGCGGAACCGGATCGTGGCCGACCATCTCTCGGACCTCCTCTTGGCTCCCACGCCGGCCGCCATGTCGAACCTCGCGCGGGAGGGTCTGGCGGAGCGCGCCACGATGGTCGGCGACGTGATGGTGGATGCGTTCATGGCAGCGTCGTCTCGAGCCGACGACCTCCTGCCTCCGGTTGCGCAGGCGCAGCCCTACCTCCTCCTGACCCTGCACCGCCCGTCCAACGTGGACGATCCCGCGCGCCTGGGCGCGTGGCTGGATGCGGTGGCGGAGCAGGCAGGTCCCACCCTGTTCCCGGTCCATCCGCGGACCCGGGCCGTGCTGGCCGGGGCGGAGGTCCCGATCCCGGCGTCGGTGACGCTCCTCGAGCCGGTGGGATACCTGGCCATGGTGGCGCTGGAGCGCGCCGCCCGCGTCATCGCCACCGACTCGGGCGGCGTCCAGAAGGAGGCTTACCTGGCCGGCGTGCCGTGCGTCACCCTGCGCGCCGAGACGGAGTGGATCGAGACCCTCGAGGCGGGCTGGAACCGCCTGTGCCCCGAGCCAGGCAACGCCCCCTCCGCCATCGCCGCAGCCGATGAGGTGGACCGATCCGCACTCCGGCCTCCACTCTTCGGCGACGGTCATGCTGCCGAGCGCATCGTGGAAGCCCTGGAGCGTCTGACCGCGGGCCGAGCCGCCGCCCTCGTGGCCTCGTGATCCCGATCGCGCGTCCGCTGCTCGGCCCGGAGGAGCAGGCGCTGGTTGCCGAGACCCTGGCCTCCGGATCCCTGGCCCAGGGGCCGCGCGTCCGCGAGCTCGAGGAGCGCTTCGCAGCCTTCGTGGGCGTGCCGCATGCGGTCGCGACCTCCTCGGGAACGACGGCCCTGTACCTCGCACTGCTGGCTGCCGGGGTGGGCCCGGAAGACGAGGTCATCACGGTGCCATTCACCTTCATCGCGAGCGCCACCAGCGTCCTGTACACCGGGGCGCACCCCGTCTTCGTCGACGTCGAGCCCGGGTCGTTCAACATCGACCCGACTCGGGTGGAGGCGGCCATCACGCCGCGGACGCGGGCCGTCATGCCGGTCAGCCTGTACGGTCAACCGGCCGATCTGCCGGCCATCGAGGCCATTACCGAGCGGCGTGGGCTGGCGCTCATCGAGGACGCGGCGCAGAGTCATGGCGCGGCGCTTGATGGCCGCAGATCGGGGAGCTGGGGACAGGGCGTGTTCAGCTTCTACCCGACCAAGAACATGACCACCGGCGAGGGCGGCATGATTACGACCGCCGACGCCGACCTGGCGGAATGGGCTCGCCTGCGCCGCGAGCACGGCATGAAGATCCGGTACCACCACGAGGTGCTGGGCTACAACTTCCGGATGACCGATATCCACGCCGCCATCGGCCTGGCCCAGCTCGATAAGCTGCCGGCCTTCAACGCACGCCGGATCGCGATTGCGGCCCGGTATTCCGCCTCGCTGCAGGGCGTGGTGACCCCGCGGCTGAGTCCGGGCGCGACCCATGTCTTTCATCAGTACACCTTGCGCGTGCTGAGGCGCGACGCCTTCGCCGAGCGGCTCCGCGAGCGTGGCGTGGGCACCGGCGTCTACTACCCGATCCCGGTGCACCGCCAGAAGCCATTCATCGAGCTGGGATATGGGGACCAGTCGTACCCGGTCAGCGAGCAGCTCTCGGAGGAGGTCGTGTCGATCCCGGTCCATCCCGGCCTGCGTGACGAGGAAGTGGACGCGGTCATCGAAGCCGTGAATGCCACGGCCGCCGAGCTGGGATCACATCCGGAGAGCCGGGTGGCCGCGTGAGCGAAGACGCCCTGCGAGCGGCGGTCTTCGGCCTGGGGTCGATGGGTGCCAATCATGCACGCGTCCTAAATGCGCTCCACGGCGTCGAGCTGGTAGGCGTCATGGACACGGCCTCCGACGCTGTCAACCGCGCGACCTCGGGACGGACGGCTCGGGGCTATACCGATGTAGCCGCGATGCTGGCGGCGGAGCGACCCGACCTAGTCGTGGTGGCCGTCCCTACATCTCTGCATCACGAGGTCACCCTGCAGGCACTCGAAGCCGGAGCCCACGTCTTGGTCGAGAAGCCCATCGCCGCCACTCGGGCCGAAGGTGAGGAAATGATCGCGGCGGCTCAGGCACGGAATCTCCTGCTCACGGTCGGGCATATCGAGCGCTACAATCCCGCCGTCCGCGAACTCAAGCGCCGCCTCGGGGAGGGGGAACTGGGCCGGATCTTCCAGGTGCGGGCGACCCGGCTCGGACCCTTTCCCGCCCGCATCCGCGACGTTGGGGTGGTCGTCGACCTAGCGCCCCACGACCTCGACGTGATGCGCTACCTGCTCGAATCGGAGCCGATCCGCCTGTATGCCGAGACGGAGCAGCGGATCCACACGGACCACGAAGACCTCCTCACGGGGATCGTCAAGTTTGCGTCGGGGGCCGTCGGCCTGCTGGAGATCAACTGGCTGACACCGACCAAGGTGCGCACGGTCAGCGTCACCGGTGAGCGCGGCATGTACCTGGCCGACTATCTGACCCAGGACCTCGTCTTCTATGCCAATCCGGAGTCGGGTTCGGTGGCCGAAGGGGAGATCATCTGGCGCCACATCAAGCGCGAAGAGCCCCTGGTGGTGGAGCTGGGGGAGTTCGTCGCCGCGATCCGAGACGGAAGACCGTCACCCGTTGACCCCCACGACGCGTTGGTGGCGCTCCTTCTGGCGCGCGCGATGGTGGATGCGGCGGAGCGTGGCGTGATGATCGGGCAGGAAGAGCTCGCTGAGCTGCTGCATTGAACATCGCCGTCGTCGGGCTGGGACACATCGGCCTGCCGCTTGCGGTCCAGTACGCCAGCCGTGGGCATACGGTGATCGGGTGTGACCTGGACACCCGCGTCGTCGAGGCCGTCAACCGTGGCGAGTCGCCGCATGCCGATGAGCCGGCCCTTATCGAGCGCGTTCGCCAGCTCGTCAGCGGGGGCTTCCTGAGCGCCACCACCGACGACGTGGCAGGGGTCCGCCAGGCGGCGGTGATCGTCGTCATCGTGCCGGTGGTGGTTGACGACGCACGCCAGGTGGACTACTCCCAGGTCGACGCCGCCACCCGCGACGTGGCGCGTGGGCTGCAGGCGGGAACGCTCGTCATCTACGAGACCACGCTGCCCATTGGGACCACCCGTGACCGGCTGGGACCGATGCTGGAGGCGGGCTCCGGGCTGCGGGTGGACCGCGACTTCCACCTCGCCTTCTCCCCCGAACGGGTCCTCGTCGGCCGGGTACTGCTCGACCTGCAGCGCTACCCGAAGATCGTGGGCGCGACCAGTCCGGAGGGTACCCAGCGGGCAGTCGACTTCTACACCGCCGTCCTGGAGCCGGGGACCGAGATCCGTGCCGTGGCCAGCGCCGAGGCGGCGGAGATGACCAAGCTGGCCGAGACGACGTATCGCGACGTGAACATCGCTCTGGCCAACGAGTTTGCGCAGGTCGCCGCGCGACGTGGGATCGACGTGACCGAGGTCATCGCAGCGGCCAACTCGCAGCCGTACAGTCACATTCACCAGCCGGGGGTCGGCGTGGGCGGCCATTGCATCCCGGTCTACCCCCACCTGCTGTTCAGCGCGGAGCCCGGTATGCGCCTGCCGCCCCTGTCCCGGGCGGTCAACGACGGCATGGCGGCGTATGCCGTGGGCCGGCTGGCCGAGGCACTCGGCTCCCTGGACGGCGCCGCGGTGCTGATCCTGGGGATCGGCTATCGGGGCGACGTCCACGAGGACTCCTTCAGCAGCGCCTTCTTGCTCCGAGACGCGCTGCGGGCCGGCGGCGCCTCCGTGTACGCCCACGATCCGTTCTTCGACGCCGATCACCTCCGGCGGCGCGGCTTCGAACCCTACGACCTCCAGGCCCCGGTGCCGGTCCGCGCGGCCATCCTGCAGGCCGCCCACACCGCGTACCTAGACCTGGATCCGGCTGCCCTCCCCGGCCTCGAAGTCCTGCTCGACGGTCGCAACGCGCTGGATCGGGGTCGCGTGGAATCCGCGGGCGTTCGCTACCTCGGAGTCGGGCGCTGAGCACGGCCGACCCCGAACCTACCCCCAGCGTCGGCCTCGCCGCCGGCCGCGGCGTGTGGGTGGTGCTGCCGACCTACAACGAGCGCGAGAACCTGTCCCGGGTCGCCGACGCTGTCCTCGAAGCGCTCCCCGAGGCACGGCTGTTGGTCGTTGACGACAGCTCTCCGGATGGGACCGGAGACCTGGCCGACACGCTGGCGGCGGCAGATCCGCGGGTCGAGGTCCTGCACCGGCCAGCCAAGGAGGGCCTGGGGGTGGCCTACCGGGACGGATTCAAGCGCGTCCTCGACAAGCCGGGAACCATGGCCGTCATCCAGATGGACGCTGATTACAGCCACGATCCAGCCGATCTGCCGCGCCTGCTGGCTCCGCTCATGCGTGACGCGGACCTCGTCCTGGGGACCCGATGGATGCCCGGCGGCGGGACGCGAGGCTGGCCATGGCATCGGCGCATGGTCAGCCGCGGCGGCACCGCGTTCGCTCGGGTCGTCCTGCTCCTTCCGTACCGCGACCTGACCGGAGGTTTCAAGGCCTGGCGCCGCGAGCTGTTGGAGGCCATTCGGCTCCGCGAAGCCGACGCCCAGGGTTATGGGTTTCAGGTCGAGACGACCTGGTGGGCGCATCGGCGGGGAGCAACGATCCGGGAGATCCCCATCGTCTTCCGCGAGCGGCAGGCGGGGACCTCGAAGATGACCGGCTCGATCGTGGGGGAAGCCATCGTCCTCGTCCTGCGCCTGCGCTGGCAGGCAACGGTTCGGAGGCTCAGAGGGCCGCGTGGCGACCGCTGAGCGCTTCGGGTACCATGCGCGCTCGCCCAGCCATGCCACCCGCTGATCGTCCCTGCCTTGCGTTGACAGGAGCCGCATGACCTACCGCAGCCGCCCCGCCCCCCGCCGCCGACATCGGGCGCGTTGGCAGGACGAGCTTCGGACCCAACGCCTGCTCGTCGGCGGGTTCGCTGCCGCGATTGCCATCGCCCTTGGCCTGTTTGGCATGACCGCGTGGAACAGCTACTACGACAGCCACCTGCGCCAGATGCTGATGGTCGACGGCACCGCCGTCTCGCGCGAGGCGGTGGATCTGCGCCAGGCCATCATCGGCGCCGAGCTGCAGGCGACCGGCCTGGACCTGAATGCGCAGCTGGGTGGCGCGCGAGACGCGATCCTCCAGCAGCAGCTGTCGGCCGTCGTCGACCAATTCAACACCCTCACGTCAGCCGCCACCGACTCGCTGGTGGACGGCCTGTTCCAGGCGAACCATGCCGAGACCTACGCGATCAGCGTCGCCGACGCCGAGATCGATGCCGAGATCGCCGTCCGCCAGACGCTTTCGCCCCGCGTCCGGGTGTCCATGATCGCGGTGAACGCCTTGGCCGAGGATGCGCCGACCGGGACCGAACCGACGGAGGCGGACTTCGCCCGAGCGGAGGGGGAGGCTGATGACCTGCGGGCCGAGCTGGACGACGGCGGGGACTTTGCGGCCATCGCCGCCGAGCAGTCCGACGATCCCGCCTCGGCCCAGGCGGACGGACTCGTGGGCACGGTCCAGGAGGACGACGTCCAGTTCGGCTACCTCTTTCCCCTCGCCAACGGCGCTGAGGCGGGCGACCTGGTAGGCCCGGTCCGAACCGAGAACGGGTACGTGATCCTCCGCGTGGAGGCGCGCTCCGAAGAAGGACCATTCACCTCCCTGATCGATCTTCTCGCGAGCGCGCGGGTGACCACGGCGGACTACCGGGCCTATATCGCGGATGAGGTGCGGCGCCGCGCGTTCCGCGCCTACTTCGAGCAAGAGGTGGTGGTCTCCCCGGCTCCCCAGCGCGAGATCGCCCAGATCCTGATCTTGAACGACCAGGGCGTGCCCGTTCCCAAACAGCGCATCCGCCACCTCCTGGCTCAACCACTGCCGGGCGCGGCGGACCAGTCCGTGGCCACCGAGGAGGAGTGGCAAGCCGCCCTGGACCGGGCCCAGGCCTGGTACGAGCAGGTCCAGGACCCGGACGCCGACTGGTTCGCGCTCGCCACGCAGAGTGACGACCCGGGCTCGCGGGATGACGGCGGCGACCTCGGCTGGTACGACCCGACCAGCGGCCAGTTCGTGCCCGAGTTCGAGGCTGCCATCGCGGGGCTCACGGTCGGCGAGGTCAGCGAGCCGGTCCGGACCGATTTCGGCTACCACGTCATCGAGGTCACCAATCAGCGCACCACGGCTCTCGGCTTCGCCCAGGACCTGATCGAAGACCTCCAGGCCGATCCCGACTCGTTCGGCGCCGTGGCGGAGGCCAACAGCGAAGACTCGTCCACGCGCACGGAGGGGGGAAACGCTGGTTGGGTGGCACGCTACGAAGAGGTCGCGGAGCGTGAAGCGGCCATTTTCGCGCTGCACGACGTTGGCGACATCAGCAGCGCCCCGGTCGTGGTGGGCAACCAGATCTGGATCTTCAAGCTGCTCAACTCGATCGAGCTCCGTGGCATCGACGACAATCGGCTCAACACCATCCGCGCCACCGGCTACCCCCGCTGGTATGACGAGCTGAAGGCCGAGGGCCAGATCTGGATCGACACAGAGCTGCAATTGGACGCCGCCCCGACGGCGTGAGCGACGGCCGATGAAGGACGCCAGGCGAGGGCTGGACCTCCTCCTCGCGGCCGCTGGTCTGGATCCCGGCGCCGGCATTCAGGCCGTCTCCGCCGATCGGGTGGCCGCCATCCCGTTTGACCCCAGCCTCCCCCTGCTCATCCTGGCCGTGGATCCCGAGCAGGACCCGATCGTGCCCGGGACCTTGCCCGGTCGGCACGTCCGCTCCGGCCCGCACGCCGTCCTGGCCGCGATGTATCCCCATGGCCATCCGATCCGCCCACTGCCCGCCGGTGACCCCAGCACCGTCGACGCGGTGGATGACGCGACCCTACGAGCCGGGGACTGGCTCGTCCCAGCCCTGCCGCCCGACGACAACCTCGCCTCGCCGCACGGAATGGCTGCCATCAGCGCGCGGCTGCGCGCGCCGGATGGGTGCCCGTGGGATCGCCGCCAGGACCATCGCAGCCTGCGGACCTACCTCCTGGAGGAGGCCTACGAGACGGTGGACGCCATCGAGCGCGGCAGCCCGGACGAGCTGGCCGAGGAGCTGGGCGACCTGTACCTCCAGGTCATCCTCCACGCCCAACTGGCGGCCGAGGCCGGCCAGTTCGATCTGACCGATGTGTATCGCACCCTCGGAGCCAAGATCGTTCGCCGCCACCCGCACGTCTTCGGTGACGTGGCGGTGACCGGAGTCGAGCAGGTGGTCGCCAACTGGGAGACCATCAAGTCCGCCGAGCGAGAGGACGGCGGCCATCCGGCGACCTCCTTCGCCGGCGTGGCACGGGCGCTGCCGGCGCTGCCCGCGAGTCGCGAGATCCAGGAACGAGCAGCAGCTCTGGGTTGGGACTGGCCGGCGGTCGAGGGCGTGTGGGACAAGGTCGGCGAGGAGCTCGACGAGCTGCGGGCCGCCGCGGCCGCCGATCCGTCTCTTGCCGGCGAACGGCTGCATGAGCTGGGCGACGTCCTGTTCGCCCTCGTCAACCTGGGGCGCTGGCTGGGGATCGACCCCGAAGAGGCGCTGCGCGCGGCGAACCGGCGCTGGGTGGAGCGCTACGCCGCCGTCGAAGCGCTGGCCGAGGAGCGCGGGCTGGTGCTCGCCGACCTGGACGTCTCGGCCAAGGACCGGCTGTGGAACGAGGTGAAGGCGGGGTGACGGTCTCGCGGGTGGCGCTGGTGGCCCACGCGTCACTCCCTGACGACACGCGGGTTCGACGACAGGCCGAGGCGCTGCGCGACGCCGGGTATGACGTGGACCTGTTCGGGCTGCGCGACCCCGGGCAGCCCGAGGTCGAAGGCTGGCGCGGACTACGGATCATTCGGCTGCCCGTTCGACGAGCCTTCACCGGATTCGCCGGCCACCTGGCGGAGTACCTCGCCTTCGCCAGCCTGGTCTCCGTCCGGTTGGCCGTCGAGCATCGACGGCAACAGTACCGAATGGTCCAGGTTGCAACACTGCCCGATTTTCTGGTCTTCGCTGCTCTTCCCGTTCGTCTGACCGGGGTCCCGTTGCTACTGGACCTCCACGAGGACATGCCCGCGTTCTTTCGCGACCGATTCAGCAGTCCGGGCCTGCGACCGCTTGTCACCATCGTGACCGCAGCCGCACGTGCCAGCGCGGCGGTCGCGGACGCGATCATCGCGGTGCACGAGCCGCTTCGTCAGTTGGCGATCGCACGCGGGGTACCCGCTCACCGGATCTCGGTGGTCATGGATAGCGCCGACGAGCGCATCTTCGACCCCACCCGTCACGCCCGCCGCGCCTTCATGGCGGACGGGCGGCTCCGCCTCATCCACCACAGCAATCTGCAGCGTATCTACGGCCTCGACCTCGCGGTGGAAGCGGTGTCCCTCCTCGATCCGGCGCTCGACGCCCACCTGGACGTATTTGGCGACGGGCCTTTCCGGCGGCAGATCGAGGCGTCCATCGCTCGCCACGCGGTCGGCGACCGGGTGACGCTCCATGGACGGGTGCCGCAGGACGACCTGCCAGCGGTCCTGGCGGCTGCCGACATCGGTCTGGTTCCAACCCGACCCGAGCCATACATGGAGTACTCCTTGTCGACCAAGCTGATCGAGTACGTGGCCATGGGCGTGCCCGTCATCGCCAGCGACCTGCGCACCTTCCGATCCCACTTCGATGGGGCGGCGATTCGTTTCGTCCCCGGAGGCGACCCGCAAGCGCTCGCCCAGGCCATCGGGACCATGGCCTCCGACCCCAGCGCCGCCACGTCCCAGGCGGCCGAAGCCCGACGCCAGGCGGTCCCTTATGCCTGGGCCGTCCAGTCGGCGCACTACCTGGCCGTTGTCGAGGGCCTGTTGGCTCGCGGTAGACTCGTCGCGTCGGGCGGGGTGTAGCGCAGCCCGGTAGCGCACCTGCTTTGGGAGCAGGAGGTCGGCGGTTCGAATCCGCCCGCCCCGACCACCCACCAGCCACGCAGTGGAGGACGATCACGGGACCGATGACGCCGGCCTCCCCGTCGCGCCAGCCGGCGGGCGAGCTGTTGGTTCCCGTGGCCCCGACCGGGACGGCCTATCGGCTCGCCAAGCGCATCCTCGATGTCGTCGGCTCGCTCATCGGCCTGGTCGTCGTCTCACCCCTGATGCTGGGGCTGGGTCTTGCGGTCAAGCTCGACTCGCCCGGGCCGGTTTTGTTTCGGCAGGTACGGCTGGGTCTCGGCGGCCGCCCGTTCACGGTCCTGAAATTCCGAACCATGCATCTCAGCGCTGACGAGCGTCGCCACCAGGAGCACATCCGGGAGCTGCTCCATGCTGGCCGCACAGCCGACCATGCCACCTGGACGCCCATCGCAGCCGACCCGCGGGTGACGGGGATCGGGATGTTCCTCCGCCAGTCGCACCTCGATGAGCTCCCTCAGCTGGTCAACGTCCTCCGCGGCGAGATGAGCCTGGTCGGCCCGCGCCCGCCCATCCCCTACGAGGTGGAGCTGTACGAACCGTGGCATTTGCCCAGGCTGTCGGTCCTACCCGGGCTGACGGGGCTGTGGCAGTCGCGGGGGTGGGGCCAGCTCAGCTTCGGCGAGGGTGTCAAGCTCGACATCGAGTACGTCAAACGCCGCTCCTTCGGGCTCGACGTCCGGATCATCCTGCGGACGCTGTGGCAGGTCCTCCGGGGTCGCCAGTTCTAGTCGCCTCGGGTTCGGCCATAGAGCCGATTCCCAGCAGGAACCAGAACAGGAACGCCGCCGTGTTGCCCTCCAGGAGCATGGTCGTGACCGTCGCGACGCAGACGACCGCCGTGGCGGACACCACGCCAGCCGGGACGCTGAACCGGCTTCCGGTGGCCCCGCGCAACGCGCGGATGGGCTGAATCAGGGCGGTGCCGATCATGGCCAGGAACGCACTGAAGCCGAGGACCCCGCCTTCAACGCCCATGTGGAGCCAGAAGTTGTCAACCGTCAATTGGTTGGTCAGCAGGAGGTCCGTCCCGTAGCGGACGTGTACCGGGGATCCGAAGACGGATGCGGCGGCACCGCCATATCGACCCGGGCCGACGCCGAGGATCGGGTGCTCGGCGACGATCGGAAGCGCGTTGACGATGAACAGGCTGCGCAGGTCGCGACCCTCGCCGACCGCATTGAACCGGTTGATGGTGGTCGCAAACGGGTCGTAGCCCAGCGATCCTTCGGCGAGGATTCCCTTGGGCATGACGACGGCCGTGACATAGGCCAACAGGACGACAACCCCGAATGCCACCAGCGCACGGCGGTCGATGATGAGGGCGACGACGCCGAAGCCGACCGCCACCCCGAGCCACGAGCCACGCGAGTACGTCAGCAGGAGCGCCAGGACGAGCGCGAGCGCCATCCCGAAAGTGATCCACCAGCTGCGGTCCCGCGGCAGCCGGACAAGGGAGAACACGGTGAATGGGAGAGCCATGCCAATGAGCGTGCCCAGGATGTTCGGGTCTCTGACCAGTGAACCGAAGCGGACTCCTTCTCCCGACACCCCGGCGACCGGCGTGACGCCCAACAGGTCGGGCGATAGCAGCGCCTGACCGATGGCCAGCAGCGAGGTGAGTGCCACGAGACCCGCGATCGCCCACATGGCCCGGTGGGCATCCTCATGGCTGTAGCCGACCATGCGGGGAAGGTAGAAGAGAATCGCGGCGTCCAGCGTAAACAGCAGGCCCGCCACCGCCACGGCCGGCGGCACCGCGTTGAAGATTGCGGATACGACGCTGATGGCGCCGAAGACAGCCACGGCCCCGGTAAATGGGTGGCGCAGCGCGGTGACCAGCGTGCCGCGCCGTGCCCCGACCCAGGCCAGGGCGAGCGTCATCAATACGAGCAGTGCCTCCGAGAAGAAGCGGGACACGGAACGGACCTCTTCGGGGAGCAGGCGCTCGCCGGCGTACAGGTCGATGAGGGCCGGGGAAAGCACGACGACGATCAACATCACCCGAGGCCAGCGGACCGACGCCAGGCCCAGAAGGCCCAGCAGGGCGAAGCCGGCGATCAAGAATGCGGCGGTCGAGAGATATGCCGCCCCAATGACCAGGACGCCGAGACCGATGGCGAGCGCCGCGACCGCGCGCCCCGAGACGGCCTGGAACGTGTTGGAGATGGCTGCTCCGCCGCCGTTCATGCGATCAACTCGGCGGGCCGGCGGCAGAGGATCCCAGGTACCAACCCGCCAACTCCGCTTCGCCGCCGAGCAGGCGTCCCATCTCCAGCCGAACCGCATCCCGCACAGGAATGAGAAGGTAGTAGTTCAGCGGATCGACGGGCAGGTCGACATACCCCGGCCAGCCCAGGACGACGCGGTCGATGTCCCCTGATGCAATGAGGGGCGCGAGGCTGGCGAGATCGCCCGCTTGCGTCCGCGGGAAGTCGGTCGTCACCGTCTCCGACACGGCGGTCAGCAGCCCGGGCAGGGAGATGAGCAGGTTCGTATTGGCGAATTTCTGCTGAACGGCGAGCAGGAACTCCTGTTGGCGCGCCGCTCGGAGGAAGTCGTTCTGCGTCTCCACCGTCCCGTCCGGCAGGGTCAGCGTGCCGATCCGAATCCGCGCGTACGCGAGGGCATGGGCTCCGTCGTACTGGTGGCATCCAGCCTCCAGGACCACCCCCTGTTGCCCCTCCCAGGTCGGCCCGCCGTACTCCGGGTCGGCGAGGACACCTGGCAGGCAGAGGTCCACCCCGCCAATGGCATCCACCAGCGCCGCGAACCCGAGGAGGTCAACCCACGCGATATTGTGGATCTCCAGCCCGAGATACAGACCCACCGTTTGGCGGAGCATACGGAGCCCGCAGTCCTCGCCCACGGTCAGTACCGGACACCACGCGGCAGGGTCGGCATTCGCGTCGGAGGCCAGCTCGTTGATGCGGCGCGGGAAGATGCCGTAGCCATAGACGCTTCGGTCAGGGAGCGGGACGTACCCCGTGTCGCGCGGGATGCTGACCATGGCGGCAGTCCTGGTCACGGGGTCGAGGCTCACGACCATGATTGTGTCGGTCAGCTCGTCCGTTCTCCCTGGTCCTGCGTCGGAACCAATGAGCAGGATATTGACCCGATCGGTCCCATCCCATCGGTACTCCGGCGCGACCGGGTCCGGTTGCGCGATCCCGGGCTGAACGTATTCGTCCGGCGCGGTGAAGATCCGGCCCAGGGCGTCCTCAGCCGCAATCGCGGTCCCGGCCACCCACGCGTGCATGGCCACCGTCAGCAGGACCAGGAGGACCACAACCCCAACCGTGGCGGGCGACCGGCCGCCGGCGGCAGCCGGGACGGCATGCGCGTCGCGTGGCCGAACCGGCGTCGCCAGGCCGGCCTGCCCGATGGCGATCAACCGCCAGACCATCAGTCCCAGGTTCAATCCGAAGATCGCCAGCAGAGCGCCGGGGAGGAGCAACAATCGCAATAGGGAGTCCGTCCCCAGGGCCAGCGCCCCGCCGATCATGCCGATGAGCAACAGGACCGGTGCGGCGAACAGCAGCCCCAGCCTCGGCCGACCAGCGTAGGCTTGCCCCGATCCGGGAAGGACGAACGAGAGCGCCGCGGCAAGCGCGGCGCTGGAGCGGCGAGCCGCCCGGGGTGCCGGGGGCGGGTGCGTCATATGGGACACCATGAACCAGGGTCTGGTGTTGGAGCGGGAGGTCGAGTATAGCAAGGGAGGCGCCAGGCCCCGGAAGTGTTGCCAGGACGCACCGAATGGGTGGTACGGACGGGTTAGTACCTTTGCGCCTCCCGGCGCCGCGCTCCTAGACTGTCGGAGCCGAGACGGAGCGTGACGACCGAACTGATTTTCCTCCTGGTGAGCGCCCTCGTGGCCGGGCTGATCGTGATCGCCGGCCTGTTCGCGCTGCTCCCCGGGCGACGTTCGGCCAGTGGGGAGGGCCTTCAACCGGTCGGGCCCGGTGCGCCGTCCGAAACACTCCCCCGCGACAAGTACGTGTCAACGGTCGAACCCCCATCATCGCCCGTCGCATCGCTCGGCCCGGACCGGTATCGGTCCACGGTTCGGGCCATCTGGTGGGCGACCATCGCCGGTGTCCTCATCAGCGTCGCCGTGACCGACGTCTATTCGGGGGCCCAGGTCCAGATCTCCGCCCTGGGCGTGCTGGCGGTGATCGGCGTCGTGGTCTTCCACGAGCTCATTCCCGATCGCTGGCGGTCGGTAGCCACCTCGACCGCGGAGGTGGCCAGCGCCATCGGCCTCCTGGGAGGGCTGGTGATCCTGACCGGCCGGGGCGCGTCTCCGTTCGCGCCGCTGCTCGTGCTGCCCGTGTTGGGGGTCGCCCTGGGTGGCCGGCCCGCGGCTGGCCTGGCCGGGGCGTTGTCGGCCAGCCTGGGTTACGTGTTGGTGGTCGCCACTGACCCGAGCCGGCCCTTCGCCCCGGCGGAGCTGCTCCCCGCGGCGGTGGTGCTGGGCGTGGTCTGGCTGGGGACGATTTCCTCCATCGTGTTCGCTGCCCAGCAGCGCCGGCTCCAGGCTGCGACGCTCGAACTGTCGGTCACCGACCCGCTGACGAGCCTCTTCAACCGTGCCCAGATCTATGTGGCGCTTGACCAGGAGGTGCGCCGCAGCCGCCGCTCGCTCCGGCCGTTCTGCCTGCTGATGGTCGATATGGATGGTCTCAAGCTCATCAACGATTCCCTAGGCCACGAGCGTGGCGACGCGGCGATCCGCGGCATCGCCGGCGTGATTCGGCGCTCGATTCGGACCGTGGACTCGGCGTATCGGTACGCGGGCGACGAGTTCGTGGTCCTCCTGCCCGAAACCGATTTTGCGGGCGCCTTTGTCGTCGCCGAAAAGATCCGCCAGGGGGCCGAGGAGCTGGGTGCGGTGTTGGCGCGCGAAGACGCGCCCACCACGGTCAGCATCGGCCTCGTGTCCCACCCCGAGGATGGCTCCACCGATGAGGAGCTGATGCTCGCCGTGGACCGGGCCATGTATGCGGCCAAGGCCAGCGGCAAGAACCAGATCAGCGGCTATCCGCGGCCGCTGCGGCCGGCGAGCCCGCCCGCGGCCGCTGTCAGTCAGGCTTCGGCACTGGGGTAGTTGGCGCCCTTCGGTATACTCGCGGGCCGCTGGGTGGAGCGATTTGCCACCGGGCGATGACCACGGAGGAGGCGCGGGGGATGGCTCCTCAACCTGCCGTCATTGTTGAACGCCGTCGGCGACTCGGTCGCGACCGACATCCCGGTCGAGCTGCTGCCCCACCTGGCCGGTGCCCTGCTCGACGCGGACCTGTCCAACATCCAGCGCCTGGTGATCGAGCGCCCCCTGGTCTATTCCGACACGCTGACCGATGGGACCTATGTGCTCATCCCGGACGTGGAGGCAATGCAGGCCGCCGTCCAAGACATGCTCTCCGAGGAAGCCGGTCCCACGCCACCCCCCGACTGATCCGGGCCGTCAGGCGGCGACGGGTAGACTCTGACCCATGCCCGGATTCTCGACCCGCGCCATCCAGGCCGCCGGCCGCGTGCCGACCGTCACGCAGACCCCCGTCACGGTCCCGATCTACCAGACGAGCACCTTCGAGGTGGGATCCGCGGCCGAGCTGGAGGAGATCCTCGAGTTTCGCCGGCCGGGGCATTCCTACACCCGCTACTCGAACCCGACCCACGCGGCCCTCGAAGCGGCGCTGGCGGAGCTCGAGGGTGGGGAGGCGGCCCTCGCGACCGCGTCCGGCATGGCCGCTGTCCACGGGTCGATGCTCTCGTTCGTCCGGGCCGGCGACGAGGTCCTGGCACCCGCAGCTGTGTACGGCGGCACGCTGGGCCTGCTGGCCAACGTCATGCCGCGCTACGACGTCACCTATCGCCTGGTTCGGTCCGGAGACACGGCCGCGGTTGTGGCGGCCATCGGTCCGCGCACGCGCCTGGTGTGGCTCGAGACGATCGCCAACCCGACCACCGAGATGCCGGACATCGCAGCCATCGTGGAGGCCGCCAAGGAGCGGGGCGTGCCGGTCGTGGTCGACAACACCTTCGCCTCTCCGTATCTGTGCAATCCGCTGGCCCTGGGCGCCGATCTCGTCATCCACTCGCTGACCAAGTACATCGGGGGGCACTCCGATCTCATCGGTGGCGCGATCGTCGGTGGTGCCCAGCAGGTGGCCGTCGCCCGGGAGGTCGTCGTCAACACCGGCGGCAACGCCAACCCGTTCGAGGCCTTCCTGGCACTGCGCGGCCTGCGCACCCTGGCCGTTCGGATGGACCGCCACTCCGACAACGGTTTGGCCGTGGCCCGCGCCCTGGAGGGGCGGCCGGGGATCTCCCGCGTCTGGTACCCCGGCCTCGCGTCCCACAGCCAGCACGAGCTCGCCCAGCGCCGTCTCCGCGATGGTCGTGCTGGCGGGATGATGGCCATCGAGCTGTCCGGTGGGCGGGCCGCCGCCGAGCGGTTCCTGGAGCGCGTCCAGGTCGCGATCCATGCCACCAGCCTGGCCGGTGTCGAAAGCCTGGTCAGCCATCCCGCCTCGTCCTCGCACCGCCAGTATGCCGGCGCCGAGCTGGCGGCGGCCGGCCTGTCGCCGGGCATGCTGCGCGTCTCGATCGGCCTCGAGGATGCCGATGACCTCATCGCCGACCTCGCCGCAGCGGCGGCGGGCTGAGCGGCCCCGACCATGCCTCGCCTGATCGACGTCTGGCGCGCCGTCGATCCGGAGGCACGCCTGGTGGCGGGCGATCCGTCCGCGACCGTGGCGTCGCTGCGCGGCGTGTCCCGCACCCGGGCGGCGCCGCCCCACCTGCCGCCCCCCGAATCGGGCCACCTCTTGATCATGGATGGCGCACTGCTGTCCGGCCTGCCGGTCGAGCGGCTGATCGCCGAGATCGGAGCTTCGGGCAGCGAGCCGGCCGCCCTGCTGCTGGCGGCTCCGTCCGTGGATCGTGGCGCGGAATGGCCTGACGCCCCGTTCCCGATCCTGACCAGCCACCGGACGCCCGCGACCCTGGCTGCCGCGGCCAGCGCCTACCTTGCCGACGAGGCCGGTCTCCTGGCCCGGCTGAATGCCGAGCTGCGACTGGCGGCGGCCGAGGCTGCCCTGGCCGATCCCACGCCCGCCGCGGCGGCGGGTGTGGTCGCCCATCGCATGCGCCGGGGCGTGGCAGTGGTGGCCGACGGGGAGCTCGTCGCACTCCATGCGCGGCCGGCGGGACGGGCGCTGGCCGCGCGGTTCGCCGCGGCCTTTTCCCGCCTGTTCGGCACCCCGAGCTCGCGGGCCGCGGCCACCCGCCGTCTCCGCGAGGGCCTGTGGATCCACGAGCACCGCATCCGTCCCGGTGCGGCGGTGTGGCTGTTCGATGATCTCCCCATGGCCCTCGTCGACGAGACCGCAGCCGACGCGCTCAGCAACACACTGCGCGCCCTGCTCCGCCGGGCGCCTGCTCGGGCGGGGCGTCCCTCGGGGAGCATCGCCGCTCCCTCATCTCGTGCCGTTGCCCCGGCTGACCGGACCGATGAACCGCTGACCGCCACGCTGCTGGCGGTGGCCCGCGCCAATGGCCGGGTGGCTCCTGCGGCACGCAGCCTGGGGGTGCACCGCAACACGGTCCTGTACCGGCTGCGCATTGCCCGCGACCAGCGGGGAATCGACCCGCGGCGGCCTGAGGATGCCCTGCGCCTGCTCCGCGAGGTTGATCGGCGCGCCTGAGCCATTTGTGCAGAGTGCACAAAGGATCGGTCCTCATGGTGGGCTGTGGGCCATTCCCGCGGACTGCACCGCAGCCTAGCCTCGCCTCCTCATCGGTCTATTGCCCACCCGTGCCCAGAAGGAGCCCCGCACATGGTTCGGAAGGACCTCACCGCCGCCCTGAAGCTGGCCGAGGATCGAAACCTCCGCTTTGTCAGCCTCCAATTCACCGACATCGTGGGCCACGTCAAGTCGGTGCAGGTGCCGATGCACCAGCTCGAGGAGGCAGTCGAGCACGGGAAGTGGTTCGACGGCAGCAGCATCGAGGGCTTCGCCCGGATCGCAGAGTCGGACATGTTCCTCGTCCCCGATCTGACGACCTTCTCGCCCATCCCCTGGGAGCCGGGCCTCGACGCGGACGGGCGTCCCATCGAAACCGGGAGTGCCCGCGTCATCTGCGACGTCTTCACCCCGCACGGTGAGCCGTTTCCCGGCGACCCGCGCCAGGTCCTGCGCCGCCAGCTCGAGAAGGCCAAGGCCCTGGGCTACACCTTCAACACCGGGCCCGAGCTCGAGTTCTTCCTGCTCCGGCTGGGCGACGGTTTGATCGAGCCCCTGCCCCACGACGCGGCGGGGTACTTCGACCTGTCGGCCGACCTGGCCACTGACGTGCGGAAGGAGATGATGAACGACCTGGAGGAGATCGGAATCGAGGTCGAGACGGCGCATCACGAGGTCGCGATCGGCCAGCACGAAATCGACTTCAAGTATGCCGATGCGCTCCGCACCGCCGACAACGCGGTGACCTTCAAGACCACGCTCAAGGCGGTCGCCGCCCGCCATGGCCTGCACGCGACCTTCATGCCCAAGCCGATCTTCGGCATCAATGGCTCCGGGATGCACACCCACCAGTCCCTATGGGACGACAAGCGCGGCCGCAATGCATTTGCCGATGCCAAGGACCCCTACGGGCTGTCCGCGATCGCCCGTCACTACATCGCCGGGACCCTGGAGCACGCCCGCGGCATGATCGCGGTCCTGGCCCCGCTGGTGAACAGCTACAAGCGCCTGGTGCCCGGCTACGAGGCGCCGGTGTACATCGGCTGGGCGCGGATCAACCGTTCGGCCCTCATTCGCATTCCGCAGATCAGCCGCGGGCAGCTCGATTCGACCCGCATCGAGCTCCGCTGCCCGGATCCGTCGTCCAACCCGTACCTGGCCTTTGCGGCCATGCTCGCCGCCGGTCTGGACGGCGTCCAGCGCAAGCTCCCCGCCCCCGATCCGGTGGAGGAGAACCTGTACCACCTTGACGAGGCCAAGCTCCAGAGCCGGAAGATCCGCCAGCTGCCCGGCACCCTGAGCGAGGCGCTCGACGAGCTGGCCGCCGACGAGGTGATTCGGGAGGCGCTCGGCGACCACGTATTCGAGCGCTTCGTGGAAGCCAAGCGCGAGGAGTGGGACGCGTACCGGATGCAGGTCACGGGCTGGGAGACGGCCCGATACCTGGAGGCCTTCTAGAGTCGAGCCCGGCGTCCGTCAGGATCCCAGGATCGCGTCGGCCAACCCAGCGGACAGGACGCGCCAGTCGTATTGCTCGACCGCGCACCGTCGCGCGTTCTCGCCCAGCTCGCGCCGCAACGACTCCGAGCGGAGCAGTTTCAGAATCGCCTCTGCCAGGTCGTCCGGGCTGTCCGATGCGGCCACCAGGCCTGACCGGCAGGCCTCCACGATCTTCCGCGTTTCGAAACGCGGGGTGACGGCGAGAGGCCGTCCGGCCGCCATGGAGTCGAAGAGCTTCACCGGGGTGGACGCATCCATGTACGGGCCGGCCGGGTGGGGAATGACGAGCACCGAGGCGTCCCCCAGAAACGCGCTGAGTCGGCGATAGGGCACCTCATCCAGGGTGACCCAGGGGTCGCGTTCGCGCACCTGCGAGGCCAGCGTACGGAGGTATCGCGCGCTGGCCGGACCGGTTGCCGTCAGAGCCAGCCGGAGAGATGCCTCAGGGACCTCGGCCCGGACCCGCGCCATCGCACTCACGAGCAGCTCGACGCCGCGACCCGGAGCAGCTCCGGAGACCATCCCGACAACCGGGTCCGCCGGCGCCGGCCGAGGGACGACGCGCTCGGTGTCCGTCCCATTCGGCACCACGATGATCCGCTCGTCGGGCAATCGGCAGAGCTCGGCAAACGAGGGAGAGGGGACGACCAGCCGCGCGAACGCCGCCACGTTGCGAGCGAACAGGCGTTCCAGGTCTCGGCGCTTGTCGTCGGCCAGAGGAATACGCAAGCCGTCGGCCTGCAGCGCGGGGTGGTCGTGCACGTCGAGGACCGCCGCCCTCACCGGCCCGCGGAGGATCGCGATGGCCGCCAGGGGCAGGAGCTCGGTGGACGCGAGATGCAGTGAGCGGCGCCACCCGGTCGAGGCCGAGGCGAGCGCGAGGGCCAGGGCCGGGATGCCCCGGCGACCGTAGGCGGCGACGACCCGACCGCCGGTCCGCTCCGCCAGCGAACTGAACACGTGCCGAGCACGGATGGCGCCCCCGCTCGAGCCCGACGCGGGAATTCCGGCGATCACCCAGCCAGCCGGGGATCCGCCGCGCAGGTGGGTCAGCGCCAGACCCCCGGTTCGACCGTGGCCTGGCCGGCCCCCCCGGCGGTCACCGCCTGATCGATGATCCGCCACGCGTCGGCCACACCAAGCCAGCCGAAGACCTCAACCTGGCGTCCCTCGAGGCCCTTATAGATCTGGAAGAAGTTCTCGATCTCGCGCAGCCGGTGGGGCGACAGGTCCTCGAGCGCATGCGTCTCGTCCCAACGCGGATCGTCGGCGGCGACCGCCAGGACCTTGTAGTCGTGGCCCTTGTCGTCGCGCATGTCGAGCAACCCCACCGGGCGCGCCCGCACCACGCAGCCGGGAAACGTGGGCTCGCTGATCACGACCAGTACGTCGAGCGGGTCGCCGTCATCGGCGAGGCTGCCCTCCAGAAACCCGTAATCGCATGGGTAATGGACGCTGCTGTACAGGATTCGGTCGAGGACAAACCGATGCCGCGCATGGTCGAACTCATATTTGTTCCGGCTCCCCGACGGAATCTCGACCACGACCTCGATGGGGGGACGCTCCGCGGCCACGGGCCCAGTATGCGGAATGCCGAGCAGCCCGACCTGCGCGGCCGGCGAACCCGGGTAGACTCGGCCCGATGTCTCGACCGGGCCCCCGCTGAGGATGAGCCGGCTCCCGCGTCGGCTGCTGGTCACCGGAGGAGCCGGCTTCATCGGCTCGCATTTCGTGCGTCGCGTGCTGGCCCGGCACGAGGACGTGCGGGTGACGGTCCTCGACAAGCTCACGTACGCCGGCAACCTGGCCAACCTCGCCGATGTCGCAGATCATCCGCGCTATCGGTTCGTTTTGGGGGACATCAGCGATCCGGAGGCCGTTGATCCCGTTGCCAGCGAGGCGGACGCCATCGTCAACTTCGCTGCCGAGTCGCACGTCGACCGCAGCATCGAGGAGCCGGACGCGTTCATTCAGACCGACCTGCATGGGACGTACGTCCTGCTCGAGGCGGCACGCCGGCATGGCTGCGCCCGATTCCTGCAGATCAGCACCGACGAGGTCTACGGCAACGTCCCGGAGGGTTCGTCGGGGGAGGACGATCCGCTTCGCCCCAGCAGCCCCTACTCGGCGAGCAAGGCGGGCGGCGACCTCCTCGTCCTCGCGTACCAGGCCACCTACCGGGTGCCAGCCATGATCACCCGATCGACCAACAACTTTGGCCCCCACCAGTACAGCGAGAAGGTGATCCCGCTGTTCATCACCAACGCCCTCGATGGTCTCCGGCTGCCGATCTATGGCGATGGTCAGCAGACCCGCGAGTGGCTATATGTCAGTGACCACTGCGACGCGGTCGAGCTCATCCTGGAACGGGGCGAGCCGGGCCAGACCTACAACATCGGCAGCGGCTTCGAGCTCGTGAACCTCGAGCTCGCCCACCGAATCCTGGCCCTGACTGATCGCCCCACCTCGCTGGTCGAGCACGTCGAGGATCGGCCTGGCCACGACCGTCGCTACGCGGTTGACTCGACCAAGCTGCGCCGTCTCGGCTGGCGGCCGGGCCACGACTTCGAGGCCGCGTTGGCGACCACAGTGACCTGGTACCGCGATAACCCCGAGTGGTGGCGACCGCTCAAGAGCGGCGAGTACCTCGCGTCCTACCGCAATCAGCTCCGCCGGCCGGAGCGTCGCACCGCGAGTCGGAAACGCCAATAGGCGGTGCGCAGCCTGCGCTCAGTGCGACGGAGCCAGGCACCTCGAGCCAGGGCGTCGTCCACCGCCCGCGGTCGCGGAGCGGATGCCGGGCCGATGCCCGCCTCCTCGAGCGCATCGTCGAATGAACGAATGAACTGGGCGTAGCTGTAGCGACCGGACTCGATCAGGTCACGGCGAGCGTTGGCCACGATGCGCGCCAGCTGGTCGGCGTCGCGGAACGTCCGGATAACCTCATCGAAGTTCGAGAAATCCTTCCGCAGGGGGATGTAGTGAGTCCCGGGCTTCAGGATGCCCGAGTACGACCCTTCGAACAGGATCTGGCACGTGTCGAAGGCGGCCGCCTCGAAATGGCGGGGGCTGATGGTGCGGTAATGGATGTTGTCCTCCCACGGCTCCAGGACTTTTTCCTCGACGTCCGCGAATGAGGCGTTCGGATGACGAGCCAGGAAGGCCTCGGTCGCCGGACCAACCTGGTCGTCGATGTCGAAGATGGACACGCCGGCCTCGACCCCGAGGACCGCCCGACACGAGCCCAGGAATCGGTACCAATCGTCGCCGTAGAGCCGAAGGTCCTCGTCGACGGCGATGTCGAGGGTCAGCCCCCGACCGGCCGCATGCTTGGCGAACTGTCGGCCGATCTCGCTCTTCTCACGCGCCCCCCGACCCATCGAGAAGGGAAGCGTTCGAGCCCGATAGCCGATGTCGATGGTGCGCTCCTCGTCTGGTCGCGCGAACCGTGCCGCGCGATCCAGGAGGGCATCGCTGACATAGCCTGGAATCGTCGAGGACAGCCGCGGCCGGTGGGCGCGCCGCCCGTACACCCGTTCAGCGTCTTCGGGCTCCAGCAGGGTGAAGACCCAGTCAATGGCGTGGGCGTCGATGAACGTAAATCGCTGGCCGGCGTGGGCGGCCTCGTCCTGGAAAAACGCCACCCGCAGGCTGTCGCGGCTCTGGCGCAGGTACTCGACAAAGGCAGGGCCCAGCTTGTACTCGGCTGACCCGAACAGGGAGTAGTGGAGGACCACGACCCTGAAGCTGAGCTCGTTCAGCGCGGATGGGAAGCGCTCGGCGGTGTTGAGGTTCCAGACCGGAAAGCGGGAATGGCGCTGGAAGGCGGTCGCGTGCTCAAGGACGGTCTCGGCGTAGGGCGGGATGAAGTGGTAGAGGACGAGGATGCCGTCGACATTGCGGCGCGCTCTCCGCATCAGGGAGCGGACTCGGCGCCCGACCTCGCGCCACGCCCCAGGCGGCGGGCGATCTCGGCGCGTGCCTGCGCGCGTTCGGTGGGGCTCAGGAGGGCGAGGACGAGGCCCATCAACGTGACCGTGGCGAGGACCGACAGGCCCAACTCCGCCACCAGCGACCAGGATCGATTCCACAGGAAGAAGGTGGCGGTCGCAAGGTAGATCGCGGAGAACACGGCCAGCCGCCGCCACTCGTAGGGAACGTGGAAGCGCACCCGCGCCACGTTCCACCCATGCTGGAGCACTATCATCGCCACGAATCCGAGTACGAGTGCGACGGCCGCTCCGGCCGCCCCCAGGGGCGGGATCAGGAGCAGGTTGAGGACGACCGAAACGGCAGCGGCAGCTCCCTGGATGACCACCCCGGCCCGCACCCTCTTGGTGAAGTACATCCCAACCACCAGAATGCTGTGGACCCCGATCAGGAACTGCGCGGCGGCCGAAGGGCCGACCGACACGTAGGCTCCCCAGAATGCCGGCTGGGTCGCGAGGCGAATCAGCGGCTGCGCCCCGATGAAGAACAGCAGCGAGACCGTCCCTGCGCCCAGGACGTAATACGTCGTGACCCGGGCGAACAGCGCACCGGCCTGATCCTGCTGGTTCATGAAGGACGAGAAGAACGGGAACCACGCGCTGGTAAAGCCGGCCACCAGAAGGGTCATCAGCAGGCCGATGTTGAACCCGACGGTATAGATACCAAGCTCGTCCAGACCGGCGCCCGCCTGCAGGAGGACCTTGTTGAATTGGAGCATGACGAAAATCGCCAGGAATCCGGGAATGAGCGGCATACCAAGCACGAGTAGCTCCCGTGCGATGGTCCGGCTGACCTGGAACGGCAAGCCGCGCAACGACACGATCATGACTACCACCATCGTCACGGCCTGTGCGATTGCCGCCGCCTCGATGAACCCGGCCACCCCGCGGCGAAGGATCACGATCAGGATCACGCTTGCCAGGATCGAGAGGGCCGACGAGCTGAGCGTGATGGCCACGAACGTCTTGGCCCGTTCTTCGAACTGAAGCCGCGCCAGCAGCGGCTGAGTGGCGATACTCATTGCAGCGGTGGCCAGGGTCAATGTGACCAGGTAGGACAGGTTGTATGACGACTGGCCTTCCGAGAACAACATCACCGCCAGGCGGTCCGAGATGGCCCATCCCCCGACCGCCAGCAGGGCAGCGCTGGCGGCGAGGGTCGCGAAGGCCGTCCAAATCGAGGCCGCCCGCTCCGCTGGCTCGTCCCGGGTGAAGTACACGATCCCTATCGCACCCGAGATCCCGAGCGCGAAAATCGGCGTCACGAAGTAGGTCATGACACCCAGGATCGAGCTGATCCCGTAGTCGGCCGGAGTCAGATAGCTGGTGTACAAGGGCAAGAGCAGCAGGGACACCATCCGCAGGAGCACCTGCCCGGCGCCGTAAATGGCGGTGTTGCGGCCGAGTCGGACGATCTGCGACCTCATCGCCAGAGCGGGCCCCCCGGGCGCTGGTTTGCCGGGCGCCGCGGGGGCCGTCGACCCCATCAGGCCGCGGCGAGCCGCCGCCGGTGGCGCTTGATCGAGGCCTCGATCATCGGCAGGTTCTGCTGCGTCCAGGCCACCGTACGGCGGATTCCGTCGTCCAACGTGACCTTGGCCCGGAACCCAAGTCGGTTCCGGGCCTTCACCGTGCTGCCCAGGCGGTTGCCCGAGTGGTCCCAGGTCCGACGAGGGGCAATCTCGGTCGGCGCCGGCCGCGGCAGGCAGGCGCTGATCGCGTCCGCCAGCTCGCGGATGGTGGTCTCCACCCCGCTGGCCAGGTTGTAGGCCTCCCCCTCCTGGCCTCGGGCCGCACACCGCAGCAGGCCGTCAACGATGTCATCCACATAAATGAAATCGCGCGATGACCGTCCACGGTTCTCGAGCACCAGCGGCAGACCGACGATCGCACGGTAGACGAAGGTCGGCGTAACGTTGCGCCAGACCGTTGCCGGCGTCCCGCGCCACCGTCCGGCGCCGAGGATCTCGCCTGGGCCGTAGACGTTCTGGAACCGGGCGTGCACGACGGGAAGCCCGTGGCGGGCGTGGAAGTAGTTGCCGTACATCTCGCCCACGACCTTCGAGATCTGGTACGGCGAGTCGAGGTCCAGCCCGACTGGATCGTCCTCGAGGGTCGGCTCGGCGACCCCGTACACCTTCCGGGCGACGGTGCACCCGGCCGAGGCGTAGACCACCTTGCGTAGGCGTTCGAACCCGGAGAGCCGTTGATATAGGCGCAAGGTCGTGATCAGGTTGTTGCTGTGGTCGGCCAATGGGTCGGCCATCGAGTTCTGGTTGCCATGGAACGTAGCCAGGTGAAATGCGTAGTCGAAGTCGTCGGCTAGGCGAGCCAGGATTGGCGGACTGGCGATGGATCCCTGAACGAAGGTCACGCCGGGCAGATCCAGGACGTCGGTGCGATTCGACGAAAGCAGGTTGTCGACGACCACCACCGCGCCCGCCCCCCGGCTGACCAGGGCACGGACCAGGTTGCTGCCGACGAACCCCGCTCCCCCGACCACCAACACGCGGGCCCCCGAGAACGCGGCCGCGGGGGTCATGCGCGGAGCTGTTCCAGCTTGAGGTGGGTGTAGGTGTCGGTGATGCCGAATCGTTGGTAGTACTCAATGGTGTCCTTCACGCCCTGTTCCAGCGGAACGCCGGCCCGCCAGCCGAAGTCGCGCTCGGTGTGACTGGGGTCGAGGAGGATGGTGTACGCATCATCGGGGCCGCGGGGGCGGACCTGGACCGGCGTGTCGAGCTTGATGCCCAGCGCTGCCACCGTGGCATCGAAGAGCTCCTGGATCGAGTAGTCGCCGCCAGACGACACGTGGTACGCCCCCACTCCGCCGCCACCATCGACTGCTTTCTCGAGCACGTCGATGAGCTCGCTGACGAAGACGAAATCACGGCGTGTGTCCATCACGAAGCACGGCTTGCCGGCGGTCAGCCGAGAAAAGAAGGTCGGCAGCGGGCCGCTGAGGTTGCGCGGGCCGTAGGCGTTGGCCAGGCGGAAAGACTGCCACTCGAGCCCGCTCAAGGCCACGTACTGCTCGCCGGCCGTCTTGCTGATGGCATAGCTGCTTGCCCCGGGCAGGATGGGATGGTCGAGGGTGATCGGCTGCTCCAGCGGATGGAGCCCATAGCACAAGGCGGTTTGGAGGTAGATGAACCGCCGGGCCTGGACCGATTCCGAGGCTCGCACCACCAGCGCCGTCCCCAGCACGTTGGTGGCCGCGTCGGAGGCCCAGTCCTCGGGATCCTTGTAGGACGCCGCGGCATGGACCACGACCTCGGGTCGAAACCGCTTGAAGGCATCCTCGACGACCCCCCTGTCGGCCACATCCCCCTCGATTACGGTCAGCCCGGGCGCCGCGTCCGGCAGGTTGTCGCGCCGGCCGGTGGCGTAGTTGTCGATGACCGTCACCTCGTCCGATCGTGCCAGCAGGCGATCGGTCAGGTGTGAACCGATGAAGCCGGCTCCGCCGGTCACCAGCACTCGCATCCTCAGACAGCCCTCCGTAGCTCAGTCCGCATGGCCCCGAACTCGTGGGCCCGGTCGTGATACTGCTGTTGCCACACCTCCAGGGAGAAGAGACCCCAGAAGCCGCGCCCGAACGCGGCCTCGCCGTCGAGCGAGGCGAGGACAGCACGGTTATCAACGAAGTCGCGGCCCAGCGCCGCCTGTGACGACATGACGTCGCCGATGAACTCGCGGGCGGGCCCCTGCGCCCACTCGGTGAGTGGGGTCGGGAACCCCATCTTGTCGGTTCGGTGCGCGATCTGCGGCGGCAGTCGGTCGCTGAAGGTGGCTACCAGTAGGCGCTTCAGCCGACCGCCCTGGAACTTGATGTCAGCTGGGATGGTCGCCGCCAGCTCCACGATCGGGTGATCGAGGAACGGGAGCCGCGACTCAAGGCCGTGGGCCATGCTCATCCGGTCCTCGACCTGGAGCAACGCGGGTAGCAGGGTCTTGAAGTCGAAATGGGTCATCCGGTCGAAGTACGACTCGCCGTCGATGTTGTCGGCGTAGTAGATCGAGCGGAACGTCTCGAACGGAGAGTACGGGCCTAGCTGGTCCCATCGAATCTCGTCCTGGTGGGCGCTGCCGCGGCTCACCAGCCGGAAGTACCGGCGGTCCATCGGCTCGAACAGTCCTTCTGACCAGAAGTCCTGGAGCATTGGCTTGTACTGGCGCAGGGTGGCCAGGTTGGGCAGGATCGACTCGTAGCTCACCACGAAGTTCCCGTTGTTCAGGGTCCCGTCGATGGCGGCCTTCAGGCACTGCTCCAGGTAAGCCACCAGGTATCGGGCGTAACCGCCGAACAACTCATCCCCGCCCTGGCCACCCAACACCACCTTGCGGTGTCGGCGAGCGTCTCGCGAGACGATGAACTGGGGGAACGCGCCGGGGCCGGCGACCGGGTAGTCGAGGTGATAGATGACCCGATGGATGTCGCGGATGAAGTCATCAACGGTGATGTCCGAGACGTGGAGGTCGAGGCCGCGATCGTCGGCGAGGGCCCGCGCGTACTCGCTCTCGTCGTAGTCGCTGCCCATAGCGAAACGGCCGTTGAATGCCATCAGCCCCGCCTGGCCAGCGTCGGCGGCCAGGCCGGCGACGATGCTGGAGTCAAGCCCGCCACTGAGGTAGGCGCCAACGGGTACGTCGGCCCGCAGGTGGACGCGGACCGAGTCTGAAAGTCGCGCCAGCAGCTCCTCCTCGAAGTAGCGAGACGTGTGGTCGTAGTCCGGCGCGAAATGGACGTCCCAGTAGCGCTGAATGCGAATCTCTCCGCCGGCGACAACCAGCGAGTGGCCAGCGGGCAGCTCGCGAACGCCCTTGAAGAGCGTCTTACCGTCGAGGCAGAACTGGAAGGTCAGGTAGTCTCGGAGGCCCTCTGGATCCGTCTCGATCGACGGCAGGAAGGGGAGCAGGGCCTTGGCCTCCGATGCGAACAGGAAGGTACCGTCCACCACCGCGTAGTAGAACGGCTTCATGCCGAACCGATCCCGCGCGCAGAACAGCGTGCCGCGCTCGGCGTCCCACAGCGCGAAGGCGAACATGCCGCGCAGATGGGTCAGCGCCTCGGGGCCCCACTTCCGATAGGCGCGCAGGATCACCTCCGTGTCCGAAGTCGTGCGGAACGAGTCAGCGCCCAGCTCCTCGCGGAGCTCGATGTAGTTGTAGATCTCGTGATTGGCGGTGATCCAATCCCCGCTCTCGCCCCGCATCGGTTGGTCACCAGTGGTCAGGTCGATGATCGCCAGCCGCCGGTGGAGAAAGCCCACCTGCCCGGATGGGTGACGCCAAGTGGCGGATCCGTCGGGTCCACGGTGGCTGATGAGCGCGTCCATGACGTCGAGATCCGAGTCCAGGCCGGGGATGGGCTTCCCCGAGAGGCTCATCATCCCCGCGATACCGCACATACGTCGCTCCCCTAGTTCGCCCGCAGCCGTCGGGCGCGGCGCGCCGCTCGCGCGCTCATCACGGTCGCCAACAGCCCGGTCCGCCGCAACGCCTCGCGGACCATCGGTCGGACCCGCTGCCGGATCCGTACCCACCCCCACGACGGCCCATCGGCAGCATGCTCCCAGGCCGACAGCCCGCGTAGGAGGATACCCTGTCGTCGCGATTCACCCGCCGACTTGAGTGGGACGGCAGCCAAGACGGTGCGCACGAAGGCCTCGTACCCGTGGTCCCCGGAGGCCACCAGGTCCGAATACGCCTGCTCGGCCAGCTCCCGATGACCATCGCCGCGGGCGACCTCATCGACGATGTCGGGGAGGTTGCCGAAGTCCGTCCGCAGCGGGATGTAGTGCCGTCCGGCCTCGAGGATCCCGTTGTAGGTCCCCTCGACCAGGATCTGCGGTGTCCGGGTCGCCGCCGCTTCGAGGTGCCGCGGCGAGATCGTGCGCAGGTTCAGCCCTCCGTCGAGACCGGCAAAGCAGGCTCGCTCGACGTCCTCCAACGAGGCGTCCGGGTGGTCGGCGACGTACGCATCGGCGCATTCGCGAATCTTCCCGTCGCGGTCGAGGATCCCGGCCCCGCTCTCGACCCCGATGGTGTAACGGCTCCGTAGCAGGAACCGGTACCAGGCATCCCCGACCAAGGTGTCCTTCTCCTCCATCGAGATGTCGATCCGCAGCCCGGCCCGGCGACCCTCGGCCGCCACCGCGTCGGCGATCCAGCCCTTCATCATCCCGTGCCGCCCGAGCCACGGCTTCGGCTTCCACGCGCGATAGCCGATGTCGATGTCGCGTTTCGGCACGTGGCGTGAGAGCCGGTCGATCCGCTTGACGGTCTCGACCTCGAGGTAGCCCGGAAGGACTCGCGTGAATCCCACGCCCTTGCTGACCAGCGGGCCATAGATCGTGGCCCACTCCTCATCGGGCGCGCAGGTGAACACGTGGTCGACGTCGAGGTCGTCGAGGACTTCGACCAGAAGGTCGGTGTTGATGAACTCGTCCTGCGGGATCGCCACGCGCGGCGCGCGGACGCGCCGCAACGCGCCCATCCGCAGCACCACGTCGCGGAAGTCATCGGGCTGCCAGCGATCGGACAGGAGGATGGTGTGCAGGATGACGATGTCGATGTCGAGGCGATGGATCCAGCTCGGCACTGACCGCACAGCCATGTTGATGTAGATGCAGGGCCGTCCGCTGTAGCGGCGGAACGAGAAGAGGTGATCGGCGATCGCGGGGCGGACCGGCGCCAGCCTGGAGTGGTAGAGAACGAGGATCGAGCCCAACGGCGGCCTAATTCCTGCTGGCGACAGAGCGCTCGACCGCGGCCTGGATGGACGGAGAGGGGGACGGCGATGGTCGCCGCCACGATCGCGGCACCACCCGGTCGCGGAATCGCCGCAGCGGCGGACGCCGCGCTGGCGCGGCGCGCGCGGCGAGACGGGCCTGAACGGTCGCGACGACGGCGGGTTCGAGCGACTCGACGAAGGCCTGCAGAAGCCCTTTCTGCTCGGCCTCGACCTGCAGGTTTGACCAGCGCCGCTCCGGTCTGTGGATGTCCTCGTGGCAGTACACGATCCAGTTCGCCGTGTCGAACCCGAATGAGAGGTCGAAAGCCCGCTTCAGAGTCACGTAGTCATGCGCAACCCAGTTGTGGAGCGAGACGTACAGGCCGGGCACCAGCATGTTCGGCAGGACGGACTCGGCGCCGCCGGCCAACGTGTTCAGAAATCCGAGCGCGGCGTCGTCGTTGGTGTCGCACAGCATTCCGTTCGAGATGTCCGTGTTGACGCTGACCACACAGCTCGAGGCCAGCTCGATCGCATCGTGCGCCTCAGTCAGGCCGAGCACCATGGACGTGTAATCGGGGTTGATTTTGGAGAACAAGCCGCCATAGCGACTCTTGATCCGCTGGACCAGTTCGCGGCGATACGCGCCAAACACGAGCTTCCCGCGGCAGTATTGCGCCGGACTCTGCTCGCTACGGGATATCGCGGCATCCCCGCGAATGTCGAGCTCAAGCGCCGGGGAATACGGTCGAAATAGACCCGAGCGAACATTGGAGTTCACGCGGCCGTACGTGCCGTCGCCGAAGTAGTCGGGGTAGGTCGCGGGAAAGTAGAAGTCGCTGGTCCAACTGATGATGTCGGGGCCGCCGGCAACATCGATCGCATGCTCGATGCGGCCCAGCGCGTCCGGCAGCACGAACATCTTGTCGGTGAGGTAGCAGACGTAGTCCCCAGCTGCGTACGGCAGCGCATGGTTCCAGTTCTCAACCATCCCGAGTGGCTGCGGCGGGCGTACGTACTTGAGGTTCGCCAGTGTGCTGTCGCGGCAGATCTGCTCGCAGGACAGCGCCGGGTCAAGATAGTTGTCCGACACGATGACCTCGAAGTCGTCGTGGCGCTGGGTTTCCAGGATCTTCAGCGCCTGGCGAACGAACTCGGGACGATGCCGCGTCGGGTAGACGATGGAGAACCTCGGACTCATCAGCGGACCCGTTTCAAGTAGCCGCTCGGCGCCACGGTCAGCAGCAGCTTGTCCTCGATCCGATGATCGATCTCGAACTCGGGGTGCGTCCTCAGATACTCGTGTACCGCCGTCTTCGGGTTGTCCCCGGGGCCCCACGGACGGTCCGGAAACATCTCTGCCGGAAGATCCTCGATCACCGTATCGAATACGACGCAGTAACTCCCCACCGACGTCAAGGGTGCGTAGGCCTGAAGTTCGGCCAGGACGTGGGCATGAGTGTGATTGCTGTCAAGACAGACCAGCACCCGTTCGCGACCGGCGGCGGCATCCTTGACTTGCGCGACCACGCCGGGATCGACACTCGATCCCTCGATCATGGTGATCCGCTTGGACATCGGATGTGCCTCGATCGCCGCCCTGTTGTGCGCGCGGATGTCGATATCGACACCGACTACACGGGCGTCCTGCGGGCCGCCGCATGAGGCATTCAGCTCAACCAGCGATGACCACAGGATCAGCGAGCCGCCATGGGCGATGCCCGTTTCGACGATGAGGTCCGGCTGCACCGTCCATATCAGTTCCTGAAGGGCAACGATGTCCTGGGGGTACTGGATGATGGGTCGGCCCAGCCACGAGAAGTTGTAGGAATATTTCGGGCGGGTCGACTCGCGCATGAAGGCAGCGGCCGCCTTGCGCAACGCCGCATTGCGTCGGTTGTCGACGATGCGGGCCTCAACCTCCTCGTCAAACGGCTTCATCACGCGATTCCAGAATGCGGGTCAGCTTCTCCCGGTCGCCCCAGAATGACATCGGCTCGTAATCGGGATACGGGAAATGACCGAGGTTCAGCTGGATGGATGAGCCGTGTCTCCGTACCGCGGCCTCAACGAGCTCGCGCACGGCAACCGGGCGCCCGGAGCAGATGTTCACCACCCCATTGTCCCTGCCATTCATGGCCAGGGCGACCAGGTGACGTGCCGCCTCCTCGACCGGCAGGTAATCCCGAAGCTGCTGCCCGCCCGACATGTTGAAGGTGTCGTCGCCTCGCGCCATGGCCGATTCGAGCTGCGGCAACAGCGAGCCCGCCGCCTGTCCCTGGCCATGCAGGTAGAACAGGCGCACCCAGGTGAGGTCGAAGGGTTGGTTCTGCCGCCGTCGCTCAAGGTCCCTCCGGAGCTCGTCCTTCGCGCTTCCATAGGCCGTGACGGGCGCCGTCGGCATGTCCTCGCGCAGCCCACCGGACTGCAATCCGTATTCGAGGCAGGTGCCGGTGACGGTGAGGCTGCGGAGACCCGCCATCAGCAGTCCGTCCAGGAACGAACGCTGCGCGGGCAGCTCCTGGTCGAGATGGCGCTCCGACGAGTAGTTCGGCAGTCCGCCCCAGGCGAGATGCATCACCACGTCGGGCCCGCCGACGCGGTCGTAGGCATCCGGCGGGGCGTCGGCGATATCCATCTCGACCACGCGGTGGCGGGAGAATCCGCCGGGCCTCGGGGAGCCAGGTC